>DATCLA010000250.1:0-10140 GCA_036564195.1 Bacillota bacterium | reverse complement strand
TCATTATACAAAAAACATCTAATTACCTCAACGATTCATGACAATTATTAACTAAATTAATATTTGTTAATGCTCCTGCGAATAATTATCACTAAAAACCTAAAAAACAGGTAATAAATTATTCGCAAGTTCAAAGACTTTTACTCAACAACCATCGGGTTAGCATTGCCATTCGATCTTACCAATTCGAATATACGGGAACTTGGGGGAATTTAAAGGAAGTTAATTCTTGACTACTCCTTTGCTTCATTGTATAATCAAGTTTAACAATTATTATAAAAGTATAAAAGGATCGCCAAATGAATAGTCAGTTTAATTCCGAAGTTAACGACATCTTATCCCTGGAAGAGGCCAGCCAGTTATTTCAGGTCAGCACTAAAACCTTTCTTAAGCTGTTACGCGAAGAGAATATTCCCGCTCGGAAGATCGGTCGGGAATGGCGTTTTTCCCGTACCGCTCTCCTCGCCTGGCTGGCCGCAGGCAATTCCCAAGACTATATCTCTGCCGAAGAAGCCGGTAAAGCGTATTTTGCAGAAGTGGCTCCGGTCTACGATGAACTGCGCAAAGGCTGTTATGGTGAGGCCCTGCGCGAATTGTTGCTCTCCCGCTTCCCGCCCCGCTTTGAATATGAAGTGGCGGATATCGGAACCGGTACCGGCTATCTCGCTAAAAGCCTGGCCGGTTATGCCCATAAAGTCTGGGCGGTGGATTCTTCTCCGGCTATGCTGGAAGTCGCCCGTCGGGAATTACAACAAGCGGGGCTAACCAATGTCGAATTTTTACAAGGTGACGCCTTGGATCTGCCGCTACCAGACTGCTCACAGCACATGGTCTTTGCCAACCTACTACTACACCATGTACTGGAACCGTCAATGGCAGTCAAAGAGATGTACCGGATTTTAAAAGCCGGCGGCCAGATAATAATCACCGACGTTGACCGGCACTACCACAGT
This sequence comes from Bacillota bacterium, assembly GCA_036564195.1. GTDB lineage: Bacteria > Bacillota > UBA4882 > UBA8346 > UBA8346 > DATCLA01. The sequence goes on along the minus strand of DATCLA010000250.1, from coordinate 9,187 downwards.
TGGACTCAGACTGAAAAATCCGATATCTATCTGGGTTTTGAACGACAGGAAATTAAAAAATGGCTGGCTGAAGCCGGTTTTACCAAAATTTCCATCACCAATCTCGGTTGTAACTGCCGTACTTCCAACCGGGCGGGAAATATTGTCCAAATCCCGATGTTTCAGGCAGTCGCTTTCAAACCAGACGATGAAAAAAATCAAAAGAGGTGAACTCCAATGGGAATGACCATTACCGAAAAAATACTGGCGGCCCACACCGGAAAACCAGAAGTAGTACCGGGTGAACTGATCAATGCCCGGCTCGATCTGGTGCTTGGTAATGACATTACCGCACCGGTTGCTATTAAAGAATTTCGCAAGATCGGCGTCAACCGGGTTTTTGATCGTGAACGAATTGCTTTAGTGCCAGACCACTTTACTCCCAACAAAGACATTAAATCCGCTGAACAAGTCAAGCTGATGCGGGAATTTGCCCGGGAGTTCGGGATTGTCAATTACTTCGAAGTCGGGGCCATGGGGATTGAACATTGTCTCTTGCCTGAGCAAGGACTGGTAGTCCCCGGCGATCTGGTCATCGGTGCCGACTCCCATACCTGTACTTACGGAGCGTTAGGCGCCTTCGCTACCGGGGTCGGCAGTACCGATCTGGCTGCCGGGATGGCCTTGGGCGAGGCCTGGTTTAAAGTGCCGGAAAGTATTAAATTTATTTTTTACGGTAAACTTCCCCGTTGGGTCGGAGGCAAAGATTTAATTCTGTATACAATTGGCCAGATCGGGGTCGATGGCGCTCTGTATCAAGCGATGGAGTTCACTGGCGAAACTATCGCTAACCTTTCGCTGGCAGATCGTTTCACTATGGCTAATATGGCAATCGAGGCCGGCGGCAAAAATGGCATCTTCCCGGTGGACCAAAAGACCCTGGAATATGTAAAAACTCGGGCTAAACGAGAGTATACCGTCTATCAAAGCGACCCGGATGCCCGGTACCACAAAGTCTATGAATGGGATGTCTCCCAACTGGAACCGCAAGTCGCTTTCCCACATTTACCGGAAAATACCAAACCGATCTCTACTTGCGAGCCGGTTAGCATTGACCAGGCGGTAATCGGTTCCTGTACCAACGGTCGCATCGAGGATCTGCGAGAGGCAGCCTTAGTCTTAAAAGGGCATAAAGTCAATCCGAATGTACGGTTAATTGTAATTCCCGGCACCCAGAATATCTGGCGGCAGGCAATGCGGGAAGGCCTCTTCGAGATCTTTATGGATGCCGGTGCTGTCATCTCCACTCCCACCTGCGGTCCTTGTTTGGGTGGGCATATGGGGATCTTAGCCAAAGGAGAACGAGCCGTTGCAACTACTAACCGGAATTTTGTGGGGCGGATGGGCCACCCCGAAAGCGAAGTCTATCTTGCCGGTCCGGCGGTTGCCGCCGCGTCGGCCATTGCCGGCTATCTTGCCGGGCCTGAGGAGGTTGGTGTAAGATGAGTAAAGTACAAGGTAAAGTATGGCGTTTTGGCAATGATGTTGATACTGATCTGATTATCCCTGCCCGTTACCTTAATACTAGTGATCCCAGCGAATTAGCCGCCCACTGCATGGAAGATGCCAATCCTGACTTTGCCCGTAAAGTCCGACCCGGAGAGTTGATTGTTGCCGGTAAAAACTTCGGGTGCGGCAGTTCCCGGGAGCACGCTCCCATTGCCATTAAAGCCGTAGGCATTGCTTGTGTGATCGCTGCTTCATTCGCCCGGATCTTTTACCGCAACGCTATTAATATCGGGTTACCGATCCTGGAGTCACCTGAAGCCAGCCAACGGATTGCCGCCGGAGATCAAATTCAGGTTAACCTGGTTAATGGTAAAATCACCAATCTGACCAAGAACGAATCCTATCAGGCTACCGTCTTTCCCCCTTTTATGCAGGACCTGATTCAGGCCGGTGGATTGATTGAGTATGTTAAAACCAGGGTAACCGGAAAGTGAAACGCACCAATTGTCTTTTGCCTATTTGCCAATCTTTCAAAGCTACTCTTATCTTGAGCTATTGAATATTCTCAAAGGAGGTTTTTTATGTTCAAAATTGCCGTATTGGCCGGTGACGGGGTCGGTCGCGAGGTTGTACCGCAAGCAGTGGAAACCTTAAAAGTCATTGCTCAAAAGTTTGATTGTCATTTTGAATTTTGCATGGCTCCGGTCAGCGAAGATGCCTATGAGCAATATGGTCACCCTCTGCCCCCAACAACTCTTGACCTTTGTAAAAGCTCAGATGCTGTGCTGTTGGGTGCGGTCGGCAGCCCCAGGATGGACCGGCTCCCTGCCGAATTACGTCCGGAACGCGCTGCTTTGTTGCCCCTCCGCAAAGAACTGGGACTCTTTGCCAATCTGCGGCCAGTGACCGTCTATGATACCTTAATCAATTCGTCCCCTCTAAAACCAGAAATTGTACGTGGAGTAGATATCTTAACCTTTCGGGAACTAACCGGCGGGCTTTACTTCGGTCCGAAGCAACGGAAAACCCTGGCCGACGGTACCCAACAAGCGAGTGATACCTTGGTTTACCAGACCGAGGAGATTGAACGAATTGCCCGTTTGGCCTTTGCTGCCGCCCGGCAGCGTCGGAAAAAGCTGACTTCGGTCGATAAAGCCAACGTCCTGGAAAGCTCCAGGTTGTGGCGGGAAACCATCACTAAACTGGCTGCCGATTACCCTGATGTGGAATTGACCCACATGTATGTGGACAATTGTGCCATGCAGTTAGTCCGTTGGCCAGCCCAGTTTGATGTGATTGTTACCGAGAACATGTTTGGAGATATTCTCACCGACCAGGCTTCCGTGTTAAGCGGTTCTTTAGGCATGCTTGCTTCCGCCAGTTTAGGCGGTGCTGTTGCCTTGTACGAACCGGCCCACGGTTCGGCTCCGGATATCGCCGGTCAGGACGTAGCCAACCCCTTGGCTACTATTTTAAGCGCAGCCCTGATGCTACGGTACAGCTTTAAAATGGAGGCCGCCGCCCAGGCCATCGAGGCCGCAGTGAAAGAAGTATTGGCGGAAGGTTATCGGACTGCCGATATCATGGCTGAAGGGTGTAAAAAAGTCGGAACCCGAGAGATGGGGCGTTTGGTTCGAGAGCGGATTTGAGTTACAGTTCTATAAAGCCGTGTTTCTTGAGTAAACACGGTTTTTGCCTTTTCTCAGTAATACTGTTTGGCATTTGTTTCTCTTATAATATTTTTAGCCTATTCAATGAAGAGACTTTCAGAAAAGACAAAACCTTTTTAACCTAAAGCTTTATCTTCGCCGCAATAATACCGACATTAACCACCCAAACAGTAAGACTCCCGCAAATATAAAAAGCAGCGGAAAGGCTAAAAAAAGCAGCCCCAGTACAATTAGGCCGATTGCGAGTTGGTTTAAAAAACCACCTTTACCATTACCAAAACTAAACCGCCGGACATACACACCTTTTAGGGGATTGTAATACTCATATTCCTGGTCGTAATGGTCCTGGCTTCCTTCTTTCTCATCGGAAGCATCAATGGTGAGACCTTGAAAATTTTCCCGTTCCTCCGGAGATAACACTTCTACCTGGTGTAACCTTGCACCGCAGTACGGACAGGTTTGACTATCAGGGTTGATTTCAGCCTGACATTCATAACAATGCATTATTGGTTTCGCTCCTATTTACAGCAAGTTTTTATGGCAAGTTATCATAAATAGATCAATAATAGATCAATTCTCAGCTAAACACACTATTTAATAAATAACGTTTTACAGGTGGAATAGTTCCTGCCAGACCTAACTGGTAATTTCTAAATTTGAGGCAATGGTGGGTTCAGCTTTAAATTTAAACAAAACCACAGACTAAATGATTAATCTGTGGTTTTTCTTTTTTATATTCCGAACTCAACCTGTTTAATCAATGGTACAAGCGATCCCGTTCAGCGTAAACCCAGTCGGTTTAGCATTGGAACCGCTATAGGAGAGGTTAAACCCAAAGGAAACCGTGGCACCTGGAGCAATCTTCCCGTTATAAGTGGCATTTTTAACTGTCACTTCGGTTCCGTTTTGGGTATAACTACCATTCCACAGGTTAACGACCTTTTGATTACCCCCGAACCGCCAGGCTAAGGTCCAACCATCAACTGCTGTTGAACCATTGTTTTTAATCGTAACACTTACGGTGGCACCGCTACCCCAGTCGTTCATGGTATAATTCACTGCATAGAGGCTAGTTGGTGTCACCGTTGGACTGGAGGTCAAAGTTGGGCTCTGGCTGGGAGTACTCTCCGGAGGCGGCGTTGGGGTTACCGTAGCGGTTACTGTCGGAGTTGGTGTTACGGTTCCGTCTAGCGGCGGTTCTTCGCCCCAAAGCAAGACATCGTCATCATAGATGGGAATGTAGGGCGTCATTCCTGCAAATGACTTGGCATCATAATCCGGTGCATTGGACAGTCCCTGATAGGACCAGTCATCCACGTTTAACCCGACCCGATTGTCAGGATAGGTAATGGTGATATGGGCTTCTTTCTCACAGGACTGCCATTCCGAGGGCATAATCCTAGTACCGGTAAAGTCAACTACAAAGTAATAGATATTTCCCGCCCACTGTTTTAATTTCGAGAGGGTAGCGCCTTCGTTTACGCCCAAGGTAATTTGGAGATCGTCAACACTGTACCCCGCGTCAAAGAGCTTAGTCAGATCCATAAAGTAACGGGCGGAAAGCTTATCTTTCATTGTAGGAGGCCAAGCGGAACGATTGTTAACCTGAAGCAGCAGGTTCAAGGCACCGTAACCCTCATAAACAATCCAGCCGCGGACAAAATATTCTGTCAGGTTATCCTCTGGGGCCCGGAAATCCTCCGGTTGCGGCCAGTTCTTCAGCGGATCACCACCATACATACTGTACATCTTGGCCAGGGCACCGACAAAACCGGCATTGTAGTCACAAGCTACCTCATTCAGGGTATAGTCGTTAACATCGTCTTGCCAGTCATCATTAGCGTCCGGCCCTCCGACTAGAGAGCCGTAGAGAATGTGCCGGTGGAATGAAGGCACTGACGGCATTGAAAGCCAGGAACCATGGGCGGTACGGTGATGAGGATGTTCCGGCGCATTCTCGCCAAAGCCCACTACATAACTGCCCTTCCGCGGATTATCTCCCAAGGCATAGTTTACCTGACGTTCGGCGAATTCACGATAGGCCTGTTTTTTCTCAACCGTCCCTACACTGAGGTCATCCGACCAGACAAACGCCAGAAAAGCGGCAGTAGTGGCATAGCGTAACGACCCCCACTGCGAAAGCCAGGCCAGGCCGCCCGGAGTATAGGTCAGGCCGCCACCCGGTAACCACCAATCCAGATTGGCCTCCACCACCCGGACATAGGTTTCATCCTTGGTGATCTGCGCCAGTTTCAAGGCAGCGCCGTAACTCACATCGTCCCAACAGTGGGTATGGTGCCCGCCTAATGAAGTTACCGGCAAGTATGACTTGGCCTTTTCCAAGTAAAACGGGTCATTGGTCTTTAGATAGAGCCAAACCGCTGCCCAGGTCAGATCATCCAGGTAAGAACCGGACTGGTAAAAGTTATCCAACGGATTCTTACCCCGGTAGGTATCGGCGAAGGTAAACAGTTCCTGGGCATGTTGCAGGGTGATGGCGGCATATGCCGGGTCAGTCGGTTCAAAAATAATCGAAGCAATGGCCAGAGCTGCTGCTGTTTGGCCAGCCACATCCGAACCGGGAGTATCCGGGTCGACCTTGAAAGACTTGCGCTCGGTTACGTAGTCCAGGAGTTCATGGGGCACCCAGACCGAATGGTCAGACTCACCATAGCCACAATTATAATAGAAAACATTGGGCTCGGGATGGGCTTTGATAAAATAATCAGTTGCCCATTTAATTTCGTCAAGGATCACTTCCAACTGGCCGGATTGCTCAAAAGCCTCCCGGTACTCGTAAACTGCCCAGCCTAGTTGCGCCGCAGCATAGGCCATAGGGTGACCGAACTTGACCCCATCACCGGCGTCAGCCCAGCCACCGGTAAGATCCAGTCCCACATCAGCGCCGTCGGTCATAGCGGCATCCGCGCGGTAAGGAAGTATAAAGTCGTCAGGTAAATCACCCAACCGGTTGGCCTTGTAAAACAGAAGCGACTTCTGTAAGGCCTCCCCGTAATTGTAATAAGCTCCACCACTACGGGGGCCAGCAGCCTGGATTTCCGGGCTCTTGATGAATAATGCGGCTACCAGCACAATCAAGGCAGCAGCGCTCAGAGTCCCCTTCATAATCCAACCTTTTTTTGCAACCTTACTCACTCTTCCTTTCCTCCTTTTCATTATTTATTAGGCTTTTTATGTACCACAATTATATCATATATTTTACAATATTGTAATTTTATGTTATTTCATTACGTGCTTAACTCCAAAAGAATTTTTAAACCTGACAATATAACAAGCGTAACTGTTGTCAGTGAACAAACAGCCACTGCAACAGTAGACATAACCCGACAGACCGGCAGATTACCCTGAAGGTTACTGACGGGACCAACCCGCTCTCAGGCGCTACCGTCCGCCTGACGGGTAACGGCGAGGATCGAACCGCCACCACCAATGATTCCGGCGAGGCCTCCTTGATAAGCTTTCATTTCATAAGATTCTGTTTCATATTCAAGCAATTGATAATATAATCCAATAAAAAGTTTTCGCTGGTACGGCTGATACGGATGGTAAAATGACGCGGCTGTAATGGGCAATCGGGCTGGATGACAAAACAAAGCATCCCTTTTTGGTTATTAAAATTGGGATGCTTTACTCTCTTTTGAATCTTTCATAAATTGATATTGTTCGTGGGCCAGGTCCCAGAGGGATTTATCCTGGCGGGCTTCGGGACTGCTAAACAAGCGTCCGAACCATTTGGTGGCTCCTCCGGATTGCCGGTTTTTCGGTTAAGTTCCGCAATCAAATAGATGCAATGGGGGCATCCATTTTGTCAAAGGGGAGGTCTTCGTTTTGGTAGGCCTCAGTGTATAATTCCTAGGCGAACTTTAAAAAGTCTTTCTCCCGCTGGTCGCCTTTCCACCGGTAAATCCAGGCAATTCGCAAGCAGGTTTTGGCGATCTCGCTGCTTTTAGCCTTACGTAGTTGCAGACAGTATAAAGCGAGTTTATATGCTTCCAGCGCCGAGTCCAAGGTCTGTTCGCCGGAATAACTTTTGGGTTTCCAGTGCGCTCCGATTTGGGTGTTAATGATCTTTTTTTCCTTCGGGTTCAGCTGGGCAAAACGGTCTTGAAACGCGGCATAGCCGCAATGTTCACAGACAAAAATTTGATAAAGGATAGGGTTAAGCAAGACAAGGGCAAGACAAGGGGACGGTTCTTTCGTCTATACAAATAATTTGATGTAAGTTATCCTCATATATATCCATAACACTCACTATTCTCACTTCATTAATCCGATTATCTTCCTAATAAGTTACTCCATGTGCAAAAAAAAAGAGACTAAGTTGCCAATATTTCCAATATTTTTTAGCAATTTATAAAGTTGAGAGAATGCCAGGTACTACCTATCTTTCCTGGAACTAAGCAAAGCAGAATAAATTAACTATATCGGCTTTTTCATTTTCTCTGAGGTCCTATATTTCCCTTAGGTCGCCGATATAAAATGACATTGACTCTAGATAAAAGACTTTTCATTCAGTCTGACGTCTTCTGATTCGTTCAATGCAATTTCCTTTAAAAACTGTTATTATATGGGATTTACTACCAATATTTGGTATGCTAATATGATCGTAGGGGATAATACATATTTATTAAAGGAGGAAAGAAAATGGAAACTTATGATTTTGTTGAATTAACAAATGAGGAATTGCTTTCTACGGATGGCGGTGTGCCTGACTCTTATTTATATTTAGGTCGATTTGTGTGGACAGTCTGTGCAAATATTATAATTGCTGGTAGCCGTGGGGGATCACGACCAAACATCCAATAGGACATGAAGGGGTGAATGGATTCACGATAAGATGATACTATCTTAGGTCTGATTTCGGTATTCTATCGGAATCAGGCCTTTTAAATTGGGGAAAATTGAGAGACGGAAGACTGTGTGAAAACCTGTTGCATTTAAGTCTTATAAAAAGTTTCAAACCACCCGAAACATGGATGGTTTTTTCTTTAACACAGTCTGAAGCGTTTACCAGGAATAACCCAGAGTCAGTTTACCTGAAACACCTACTTCACCTTCAATAAATATTAAATGCAATGCCGTGTCAAAAGTAAAGCCGGAGTCGAGGGCTTTTTTGTACCCCAAAGCTGCGGTGTAATATTGAAAGTCGGTACAGGGTTGGTTGGAATCACTATCAACCCCCATAATGTGATCTAGTAATTCTGACAATGCTAATGCACCTTTAGTGTCCACATGAGTGGCGTGTAAGCCAAAATAGCCGCCGTAAAGGCGTGGTCTTTAAAGTACCAGTTAACGCCAATGCCGTAGCAAGGCCATTCCGGTTCATCGGAAAAAGTGACGAGTCCCATGAAGGATAAACCATAGTCAAGGTTGATTGTAACATTCGGGGTCAGATTCCTTTCATATTCCAGGTTTAGGATTTGCAATCCTGAAGCTCCGAAAGTAACCGAGTTGTCAGCGGCCATAACCGGAAGTTACAATCCTAACGAATATCAAGCGTGGCAAACGTGTAATACATGGGATTTACCATATTCAAAATGTTAACTCATATCATAGTCGGTTAAAAACCTGGATTCGAAAATTCAATGGTGTGGCTACTAAATACTTGCTAAACAATTTATCATGGTTTGAACATTTGGATGAGTCAAGTAAACTTCAATATGGGTTAGCTGAACAATTTCTTTTGTCTAATGTCATTTCTCCACCTAAATTCCATTTTGGTTATCGCGCAGCTTAATGAATATTCTAGATCAACCGTTTCTAAAAACAGAGCCTCGCAAAATTTTAACTTCTTTAACATAATATCTATTTGGTAAGTTAACCCGGAATAGATACATATATTGTGTTTATAGTTTACTAAATGTAAATATAAAATCGCTTATCTACTTACTATTTTTAGTGAAATAAGGAAATAGAAGATGTATAGAATTTTAACCGTTCATTTTAACTTAACTTATTGTTTTTGACATTTTTACATTTAATACTTGTTTGCTACTATATGACAAGAT
>DATCLA010000249.1:0-22880 GCA_036564195.1 Bacillota bacterium | reverse complement strand
CAGCTACACCGGGACCTTATGAATTGAAACGCAGCCAGCAAGTGGTGGAACAGATCATCCGCCCCACCGGGTTGGTGGATCCGGAGGTCGTGGTCCGGCCGGTCAAGGGCCAGGTGGATGATTTAATTGAAGAGATCCGGCTGCGGGTGGACCGACAGGAACGGGTGCTGGTAACGACACTGACCAAAAAAATGGCGGAGTCATTGACGGAATATCTGTCTGAAGTGGGTATTAAAGTCAGGTACCTCCATTCGGAAATCGATACCTTGGAACGGGTGGCGATTCTGCGGGATTTGCGGCTCGGTAAGTTTGACGTCCTGGTCGGGATCAACCTATTACGGGAGGGTCTGGACCTGCCGGAGGTATCACTGGTGGCAATTTTAGATGCTGATAAAGAAGGTTTTTTACGTTCGGAAACCTCTTTGATCCAGACCATCGGTAGGGCGGCCCGTAATGTTGACGGTAAAGTAATTATGTATGCCGACCGGATTACCGACTCGATGCGGCGGGCAATTGACGAGACGGAACGCCGCCGCAAAAAACAGTTGAAGTATAACCGGATCAATGGAATTACTCCGGAAACAGTCCGCAAAACGGTACGTGATTTGATTGCAGTTGAAAATGTCGCTGAAGAGAAGCTTCAGTATGAGCTGGAGCAACACCCCAATCTTTCTCGGGATGAAATAAAGCAAAAAATAGCCCAGCTCGAGACGGAGATGTTGAAAGCAGCCACTGACCTCGAGTTCGAAAAAGCGGCGGAATTACGTGATGAGATGTACCGTTGGGAGAAGTTACTCCGAGAAGATAATGAGTAATTCTACAAGCTAAAGATGGTATTACGGAGGTAGACCATGTCAATTAACAGTATCAGGATTAAAGGTGCCAGGCAACATAATCTTAAAAATATCGATTTGGAAATTCCCCGTGACAAGCTGGTAGTCTTTACCGGGCTTTCCGGGTCGGGAAAGTCCTCATTGGCTTTTGACACCATCTACGCCGAAGGACAACGGCGTTATGTGGAATCATTGTCTGCCTATGCACGGCAGTTTTTGGGGCAGATGGACAAACCAGAAGTGGAATATATTGAGGGTTTATCTCCGGCAATTTCGATTGACCAGAAATCTACCAGTCATAATCCGCGCTCAACTGTAGGGACGGTGACTGAGATCTATGATTACCTGCGGCTGCTTTATGCGCGGATTGGACAACCCTATTGTCCCGATTGCCATCAACCCATTACCAAACAGACGGTAGAGCAAATTGTGGATCAGGTCCTGAATCTGCCACCGGAAACCAAATTTCAAGTGCTGGCCCCGGTAGTGCACGGTAGAAAGGGAGAGTATGAAAAACTCTTTACCCGCTTGCGACGGGATGGCTTTGTCCGGGTCCGTGTGGACGGTGTGGTCCACGATCTAAGTGAAACCATCGATCTGGAGAAGCAGAAGAAGCATAGCATCGAAGTGGTGGTTGACCGGTTGGTGCTCAAACCGGGAATTGAACAACGGCTGGCCGATTCGGTCGAGCTAGCGTTAAAGCTGGCCGACGGATTGGTGATAATTTGGAAAATGGACGGTACGGAAACTATTTTTAGTGAGAAGTTTGCCTGCCCGGACTGTGGCTTCAGTTTCGAAGAATTATCACCCCGGATGTTCTCTTTTAACAGCCCCTTCGGCGCTTGTCCCGAATGTGCCGGGCTGGGTTTTAAAATGGAGATTGACGGTAAACGATTACTTAAAATGGAGCGTTCCCTCAACCAGGGGGCGGTTCGCTTTTGGAGTTCCGATCAAGATTCCTGGTCGTTGCAATACCTGACCGCAGTGGCGAAACATTACGGGATTGACCCGGACCGGCCGCTGCAGGAGGCTACACCGGAACAGTTACAAGTCTTGCTATATGGCAGCAACGGTGAACCGATTGAGCTTGTCTACCATGGTCACCACCGGCAGGTCCGGCAGAAGGCTCCCTTTGAAGGAGTGGCCCGCAATTTAGAACGCCGTTTCCAAGAGACCAAATCCGAATTTATTCGGAGGGAGATCCAAAAGTATATGGTCTTAAAACCCTGTTCTTCCTGTAAGGGGTCTCGTTTGAAACGGGAAAGTCTGGCGGTTTACCTTAACGGTTACAATATTAGTCAACTGACTGCGCTTTCAATAGTAGAGGCTCGAGACTGGATCGAACATTTGCAACTGACTCCGCGGCAGGAACAGATTGCGCACCAAATAATTAAGGAAATTCGGTCACGGCTTAACTTTCTCATTAATGTCGGCTTGGAATATTTAACTCTGGACCGGGCCGCAGGAACCCTTTCCGGCGGGGAGGCACAGCGGATCCGGCTGGCAACCCAAATCGGGTCATCCTTGGTCGGGGTGTTATATATTCTGGATGAACCCAGTATTGGGTTGCATCAGCGGGATAACCGGCGTTTAATTGATGCGCTGAAAGGTTTGCGTGACTTGGGCAATACCGTACTTGTGGTTGAACATGATGAAGAGATGATCCGGGAGGCTGATTTTATCGTCGATATCGGCCCAGGCGCCGGAGTTCATGGGGGAAGGGTGGTAACTGCCGGCCCCCTGGAAGCGGTCTTGAAAAATCCGGAATCGATTACCGGCCAATACCTTTCCGGCGTAAAAAAAATTCCTGTACCGCGCCAGCGGCGGCAACCCAATGGTCAACAGTTGCTGGTGAAGGGCGCCCGACAATACAATTTGAAAGGGATTGATGTCCGGATTCCTTTAGGAGTCTTTGTTTGTGTGACCGGAGTCTCCGGATCGGGTAAAAGTACTTTAATTAATGAGATTTTATATCCGGTGGCGGCCACCCGGTTGAATAGAGCCACCACTTTACAATGGGGCCAGCATGATACTATCGAGGGATTAGAAAATTTGGACAAGGTGATCAATATTGATCAAGCGCCGATTGGCCGGACCCCTCGTTCTAATCCAGCCACTTATACCGGGGTGTTTGACCTCATCCGGGAGCTGTTTGCCCAGACTCCCGAAGCTAAAATGCGGGGCTATACGGCCGGACGATTCTCTTTTAATGTGAAGGGCGGGCGCTGTGAAGCCTGTTGCGGTGATGGTATTGTTAGGATTGAAATGAATTTTTTACCTGATATCTATGTTCCCTGTGAAGTCTGTAAAGGGAAACGTTATAACCGGGAAACCCTGGAAGTTAAGTATAAGGGTAAAAATATTCATCAGGTGCTGGAGATGACGGTTGAAGAGGCTTTGGAATTCTTCCAACACATCCCTAAAATCAGTCGGAAACTGCAGACTTTATACGATGTCGGATTGGGTTATATCAAATTGGGGCAACCGGCGACCACTCTTTCCGGTGGCGAAGCCCAGCGAGTCAAATTAGCGACTGAATTGGCCCGGCGTTCCACCGGCAGGACTTTGTATATTTTGGATGAACCTACTACCGGGTTGCATTTTGCCGATATCCATAAACTCTTGGAGATATTGAACCGCTTAGTTGCGGGCGGCGATACAGTTTTAGTGATCGAACACAATCTGGATGTGATCAAAACTGCTGATTATCTTATTGATCTGGGCCCGGAAGGCGGAGACCGGGGTGGTGAGGTCGTGGCCACCGGTACTCCGGAAGCAGTAGCCGCCAATCCGCATTCATATACCGGGCGATTTTTAGCCCCTTTGTTAAAGTGAGAAATTAGCGGCCTTTCCTTACCAAAAAAGACAAACTGAGCGCTGCCAAAGGCTGTTGAAAGAGGATTGAAAAGACTACCGGCACAGCGGTGAGTTCAGGAAAGTAGTTTAAAGCTAGGACCAGTCCGGCGGTGATATTACGCACTCCAATCGTAAAGATGAAGGTATTACGGATGGAAAGGAGGGACTTGGTGAGCTTGCCCCAGACGTATCCGCTGAGAAAGCCACTGCAACTTACGGTCAATACCAATCCAAATACTGTAGCTAACGACGATTGTAACAGGTGAAGCGAATTCCAGATCACTGCCAGGTTGATGGCAATAATCAAACTGAGGATAATCTTGGTAGTAGGGCCGGTGATAAATTTATATCTTCTGCCCAGTTCATTTTTTGTTAAGTATTGGAGCAGCATTCCTAAAATAGTAGGTAAAACAATCATCAAGGCTAAGCCGGTCGCTAATTGAGGGATATCAACGGGAATAGATTTCCCTACTGTTAGCGACATAATTATCGGGGTAATCAAAGGTGATAAAAATGTATCTAACACAATTGCGGTTAAAGCCAGAGCAACATTACCCCCGGCAATACCGGTCCAGATAGTGGCACCGACTCCGATTGGAGCCGCGGTAACCAAGATTATCCCTGCCTGCAGTAAAGATTGACCGGGAAGAAAGAGCCGGGCTAGAGAAGTTGCCAGTATTGGCAAGGCCAGATGTAAAAAGGTTAAAATTACTATCAAGTTACCCGGAGTCTTTAAGGCGTTTTTAAACTCTTGGGAACTGCAACCTAGCGCCATGGCAAAGGTGATGTAGGCAAATAAAAAAGGGACGAAAGGCCTTAGATAGATGAAATGACGGTGAAAAATTGCTCCTGCGAAAAGTCCGGTCCCGACAACCAGGATCATATGGTCTTCAAAAAGTTTATTTATACGCAGTCCTTTGCGCATTATAATCCAAGATTTCATGCTGCGATACTCCTTAAAGAATTAAATTAATAGAAAATTCGTGAAATAAAAGGTAAGTCCTCTACCATACCGGAGGATTTACCTTTTGTTTCAGAAGCTAAATACTAATCCCTCCTGTCGGCTATCAAAAATATGCTATAATGAATTTTACGAAGTGATCCGTTTCCCTGTTTTTAAAGCACAAATTTAAAGCAGATTGGGGGGAAAACTTTGGTTACTGAGGAAGATTTAAAAATTTTACCTGATCAGCCGGGTGTCTACTTGATGCGGGATGCCAGCGGGACAATTATCTATGTCGGCAAGGCTATCTCCCTACGTCATCGGGTTCGTTCCTACTTTCAGCCTTCCCGCAACCTAAGCCCCAGGATTGAGGCCATGGTCAAACAGGTTGACCGGTTTGAATATATTGTTACCGCCACTGAAGTTGAAGCCTTGGTTTTGGAATGTAACCTGATTAAAAAAGAACATCCCAAGTATAATATCAGGTTACGTGATGATAAACAGTATCCTTGGGTGAAGGTGACCTGGAATGAGTCTTTTCCCCGGGTCTGTATCACCCGTAAATTAAAGCAGGACGGTAGCAAGTATTACGGGCCTTATACCAATACCGGTGCGCTGCGGGATACTTTTAAGACCTTACGTCAAATTTTCCCATTGCGGAGTTGCCGCTATAATTTGGACCAAGAGCAAGTAGCCCGTCCTTGCCTGAACTTTCATATCAAAAGGTGTCTGGCCCCCTGTAACAACGGGATCAGTCCGGCTGCCTATCGGGAGATGATTAATCAGGTCTGCTTGTTTTTGGAGGGGCGTCAGGGTGAGTTGATTCACCGTCTGGAAACCATGATGTATCAGGCTGCCGCTAACCGGGAGTATGAAAAAGCTGCCCGGTTGCGGGACCGGTTGCATAGTATCCATCAGATTCTTGAAAAGCAGAAGGTAGTCAATGAAGCTAAAGTTGATACCGATGTCTTTGGGACGGCACAGGACCGTTTTGGTACATTGGTGCAGGTGTTTCAGATCCGTGATGGTAAATTGGTGGGGCGAGAGTATTTTTTAGTCCCGGAAGGAGCCGAGACCGGAGCGGCTGAAGTATTGGAAGCCTTCCTGACGCAGTATTACGATGCGTCGGGATTTATCCCCAGGGAGATTTTATTGCCGGTTGACTGGGATGGCCGGAAAGTAGTAGAGCAGTGGCTCCGCCAACAGCGGGGCGGGGCCGTTAACCTTAAGGTACCGCAAAAAGGTGAAAAAGTGCTCCTGATTAAGATGGCTGAGGAAAATGCCCGCACTTTACTGGAGCAGGAGCGGAACCGGGAAAAACAGCAAACTGCCGCCAGTGACGCGATTTTAGTTGAGTTACAAAAGAATCTGGGGTTAGAAAAGCTGCCCCGCCGGATCGAATGTTTCGACATCTCCAATACCCAGGGAGCAGATTCTGTAGCTTCAATGGCAGTTTTTGAAGACGGGCGACCGAAAGGGTCCGAATACCGCCGTTTTAAGATTCGAACGGTGGAAGGACCGAATGACTTTGCTTCGCTGCAGGAGGCTGTCAGACGGCGCTTTCTTAAGGGCCTTGAAGAACGGCAAAATTTGGCTACAGAGAAGGGTAAATTTGCCAAATTCCCCGACCTGCTCTTGATTGATGGCGGCAAGGGACAACTCTCCGCAGTAGTCGCTGTCTTGAAGGAGCTGGGTTTGACCCAGATCCCCATTGCCAGTCTGGCAAAAGAAGAGGAAGAGGTCTACCGGCCGGGGCAGGAAGAGCCGCTGGTTTTATCCAGGCATTCCGACGGATTAAAGCTATTACAGAGAATTCGGGATGAAGCCCACCGTTTTGCGATTACCTATCACAAATCTTTACGCGATAAACGGACTGTAGCTTCGGGTTTGGACGGAATTAGCGGAATCGGCCCCAAAAAAAAGCAGCTATTGTTAAAAAAGTTCGGGTCGGTGAAACGGATTCGTGAGGCTTCGCTGGAAGAGTTGCTAAGCGTTCCGGGGATTAACCTTCGGCTGGCTGAGGCCCTTAAGGAACAGTTATAATGCGGAGCCTGCTTACCTTGGAGGGCCGGAATGCGCCGGCCCGGCAGGTTTACCATTACGAAAAGATAATTTTAATTAGTTTTACATAATAGGTACAAGGGGTTGATCATGTGAAAAAATTGGGGTTAATTATTTTAGCGGGATTGCTATGTTTCGCTTCTCACGGTTTAGTAGGGGCTCAACCTCGGCAAGTGCAAGTAATGGCGCTTTCCGGTACCACCGGGTTGGCGATGGCGCGGTTGATGGATCAAGCCCAGGGAGGAACAGGCAGTTTCAAATATTCAATTCTCAAGGACCCACAGCTTTTAATGGGGAAATTGATTGCGGGCGAGGCGGAGATTGCCGCCTTACCGATAAATCAGGCGGCAATCTTATATAATAAAGGCGTAGCCATTACAGTCCCGGCAATTATCGGTTGGGGTGTTCTCTATATTGTGGGTGCGGATCCGTCAGTTCGCCACTGGACGGACCTGAAAGGTAAGACTATCAATCTGGTGGCTAAGGGAGCAGTGCCGGACCTGCTCTTTCGTTACCTGTCCCGCAAAAACGGGATCAACCCGGACCGGGACCTGAAGATCACTTATACGGCCAGCCCGGTAGAGGCCGCCCAGTTAGTTGCAGCCGGTAAAGTATCACTGGCGGCGCTTCCGGAACCTTGGGTGACCGAGGTTTTGGAGCGAGTACCCCAGCTACAGGTATTACTGGACTTTCAAACGGAGTGGAGCCGGTTGGAGCAGACTGAGGCAACTTATCCCCAAACTTGTGTGGTGGTCAGTACGAAATTATTAAGCGATTACCCCGATCTGGTACGGGGCTTTTTGAACCAATTGGAGCTTTCCATTGACTGGTTAAATAAGCATCCGGGACCAGGCGGGATCCTGGCGGAAAAGTATGTTCAGATCAGCGCCACTGCAGTCAGAAAAGGATTGAAACGGTGTAATCTTCGTTATCAGCCAATTCATAAGGTGAAACGGGAAGTAGCACATTTTTTAAGCCGGTTGGGTGGGGTAGCACCGGCAGCTATAGGAGGAAAATTGCCGGATGACGGTTTTTACAGTCAACCGTAATTCAACCGGGATTCTGAGTGTCTTGTTGGTGGTGGCCGGCTGGCAGTGGGCGGCTACCCGGCTTAACCTGCCGCTGATCTTACCCACTCCGGCGGCTACCGGCGCCTGCCTCGTTGAACTGGTGCAGAATGGCGACTTCTGGCGTCATTTAGGCACGAGCTTGGGACGTGGTCTGACGGGTTTTGGTATCGCTTTTGGGGCAGGAGCCGGAATGGGGTTTTTGGCAGGCCGGTTTGATTGGGTCAGCGGTTTGCTGCGCCCGCTGACGGTCATGATCCGGAGTACTCCGGCGATGACTTTAATAATTTTGGCGCTGTTGTGGTTTAAAGGCGGTACGGTTCCCCTCTTTGTCATCTTTTTAGTGGTTTTTCCGCTGGTGGTTGAGAATATTGAAACCGGGGTACGTCACTGTAATCCGGAATTGCTGGAGATGTTAAAATTATACCGCGTCAAGAAAATCCGGCGGCTGCTTGTATTTTATCTACCGGAGTTGTTGCCGTTTTTGGGGGCGGCCGCTGCCGCCGGACTTGGGATTTCATGGAAGGTACTGATTGCTGCAGAAGTACTTGCCTGCCCCGAATGGGGGATTGGAACCAGATTGGATACAGCCCGGGTCTATCTGCAGACCGATCAAGTCTTTGCTTGGACGGCGCTGGTGGTTTTAATTGGATTTTGCTTTGACTGCCTGGTAGACCAATTACTACGAAAGCCGTTTGTCGGCTGGAAAGGTGATCAACATGTACCGGGTTGAGCAGATCTCCAAAAATTACGGTAAGTTAAAGGTTTTTGACCGGTTCAGTCTGGAATTTCCCGAGCAACGGATTACGGTGATTTTAGGGCCATCCGGTTGTGGCAAGACGACCCTTTTAAATGTATTGGCCGGCTTAACCAAAGTGACGGCTGGTAGAGTAGTCACTACTACTGAAGTTAGCTATCTCTTTCAAGAACCGCGTTTATTGCCGTGGCTGACAGTCCGTGGTAATCTAAGTCTGGTACTTCAGGATAAAATGGCAAAAGCTCTAGTTACCGACCGAGTGGAACAATATTTGGCGACAATGGGCTTAGAGGAGTACCGGGACTTTTACCCAGCCCAGTTAAGCGGAGGTTTACGGCAGAGAGTAGCCTTGGCACGGGCGTTTTTGTACCCGGCCCGATTATTACTGATGGATGAGCCGTTTAAGTCGTTGGATCTGAAAGTCCGCCTTGGTTTGCTTGATGATTTTTTAGCAATCTGGCGTCAAGAACCGCGGACCGTAGTTGCGGTGACTCATGATCTGAAAGAAGCAGTCCGGCTGGGGGATCAGCTTGTGGTCTTATCCGAAAAGCCGGCCCGAGTGGTTAAAACCATTACGACCGGCAGCGTCGGCAAAAACCTTTCCGAGCACCAGCGGCTACTAATTGAAGCAGAGTTGCGAGAGACTTTATTACATTATCGACAGGCTGAAACTGTTCAATAAAACCTTACTTGATCCGTCATTTAGCGCCACAGGCGCTTTTTATTTATGAGTCAGTAATGAAAGGACCCAAGGAATAATTAGATGGTACCCAAATATTCCCATTTGACTTGGTTTAAAATTAATAAAATGATATTATTTAGGGTAAGGAAAATTTAACATTAATTCAATTCCAAATTAAGTGAGTCTAATTGGCTAAAAAAGTCAACGTATTTTAAATTCTGTTGAAGAAGGGGATGGTTTTCAGAACAAACTTGGAAATTGACAGTTTTTGAAAGGCTGGGAAGGGGTGATATTAGACAAATAAAACTGTTTTTAGCTATAGCTAGATCCTATGACATGACGGATTTTTGTAGGTAGTTTAGTTATTGCCCAATATTTATGGGTTATGGCAGCTAAATTGTTGGTAAAAAAATTAAAAAATGTATTTATATAATAAAAAAGAGGTGAATTCGATAAAATTGGCAAATAATCACTGATTTTCCGTAAATTCTGTTGACAACTGGAGAAACATGGAATAAAATTATGATAGTTAAATATTTATTAAATTTTTGATGATCTAAAAAATTGTATCAAATTGATAAAGCAGTCAATTTGCATAATTTTGTTTAAAGTTTTTTTAAATCGCTAAAAATTAAATATTTGTGGAGGTAACATCCTTTGGCAATAGCAAATAGGCAACGACTGGGTGATTTATTAGTACAAACGGGTGTCATCACTTCCGAGCAATTAAATGAAGCATTGGAAGAGCAAAAACGCACGGGACAGCGTTTAGGGAATATTTTGGTAAAAAAGGGTTATTTTACCGAACATAATTTGATTGAAGTGTTGGAATTTCAGTTAGGTATTCCCCATGTAGTATTGGCTAAACACCAAATTGAACCCGAAGTGCTGGCACTGGTACCAGAAAACCTGGTAAGAAAGTATAAAGTCTTTCCGGTGGAGAAGATCCAAGACCGGTTGGTTTTAGGAATGATGGATCCTACTGATATTTTTGCTTTGGATGATCTGCGGTTAACTCTGGATATGGAGATTCAACCAGTGATCATTACCGAAGAAGATTTAAACCAGGCAATTAACAAATATTATGGTATTTCCAACTCTGTTAAGGAAGTATTTAAGGATCTGGAAGATATTGAAATTGAAACAGTCGGAGCGGAGGAACCGGCTGCAGATGAAGTCCAAAATGCCATTGATGAAGCTCCGATTGTTCGCTTGGTAAACCTAGTGATCTCCCAAGCAGTTAAAGAACGGGCCAGCGATATCCATATTGAACCGACGGAGCGGGAAGTAGTAATCCGCTATCGGGTTGACGGCCGGCTCAAACAAGAGATGACTTCTCCCAAAAATACACAGGCGGCGATCATTTCCCGGATCAAGATTATGTCCGGAATGAACATTGCCGAGAAACGGATTCCCCAGGACGGCCGGATTCAGATCAAAGTGGATCAGGTGGCGGTGGACCTCCGGGTATCTTCGGTGCCTACCGTATTCGGGGAAAAGATTGTTATGCGAATTCTTTATAAGAGTAATATTATGGCAAAAATGGAGGAACTGGGTTTTCTCCCCGACACTTTGGAGAAGTTTCGCGCCGTCTATAACCAGCCCCATGGGATTATTCTGGTAACCGGACCGACCGGTAGCGGTAAATCGACTACCTTAAGCGCCGTTCTTAATGAGTTAAATTCGCCGGAAGACAACATAATGACGGTTGAGGATCCGGTGGAATATCAGATTCCCGGTATCAACCAAGTCCAAGTTAATGTCAAAGCCGGCCTGACTTTTGCCGCAGCTCTAAGGGCTTTTTTACGGCAGGATCCGGATATTATCATGGTTGGTGAGATCCGTGACCAGGAAACGGCAGAAATTGCCACTCAGGCGGCTTTAACCGGTCACCTAGTACTGTCAACCTTACATACAAATGATGCGCCGAGCTCAATTACACGATTGATCGATATGGGTATTGAGCCGTTTATGGTCGCTTCGACTGTGGTGGCGGTATTGGCCCAACGTTTAATCCGCGGAATTTGTCCGAGTTGCAAGACAGCCTATCGTTTAGCGCCGGATGATCCTTTCTACCCGGTAGTGCTTAGCGCGTTGGGAGATTTTCCTCCTGAGCGGCTCATCTTTTACCAGGGAAAAGGCTGCCGTCAGTGCGACGGATCTGGTTATAGCAAACGCTTGGCCATTCATGAAGTCTTTATCATGAATTCGGAGTTACGTTCTTTAATCACCAAAAACGTCCCTTCCAGCGTTTTAAAAGAAACGGCCGCCCGTTCAGGAATGCGGAGCCTGTTTCAGGATGGCCTAGTGAAAGCGCTTGAAGGGAAAACCACGGTCGCTGAGGTAGTTAAGGCTGCTTACAGCAATGATTAAACTGATAAGATAGATCAACAGTAACTGGAGATTCCTTAAACAGCAGGTAAAAGAGGAGATTTATGCATCAAAGGCGGGAACTGAGGATGGAAATATACGAATTACTAGAGACAGCCGTTAGAGAAAAGGCTTCCGATTTGCATCTGACCGTAGGACGGCCTCCCATGATTCGTGTTTATGGCGAATTAATACCAATCTCCGGTAAGGAAATCTTATCAAACAGTTTGATTGTAAAGTTAATCGGTCCGATCTTGGACGAGAACAGGAAAGAGATTCTGTTACGAACCGGTCAGGTTGATTTTTCCTA
Organism: Bacillota bacterium; assembly: GCA_036564195.1. Classification (GTDB taxonomy): domain Bacteria; phylum Bacillota; class UBA4882; order UBA8346; family UBA8346; genus DATCLA01. Next base: position 11,001 of record DATCLA010000249.1, on the reverse strand, counting down.
TGGCTTACCGAAAATCGCCCGTTTTCGGGTGAATGTTTTTCGGCAACGGGGGGCTTTTTCAGCAGTAATGCGGACCATCCCTTCGGAGATACCACTGTTGGATTCGTTGGGAGTACCGGAAGTAGTGCGAAATTTTGCTGAAAAGTCGCGGGGCCTGGTTCTAGTGACCGGACCAACCGGCAGCGGGAAAACTACCACGCTGGCAGCATTGATTGACCTAATTAATGAAAACCGGAATTGCCATATCTTAACGTTGGAAGATCCTATTGAATTCTTGCACCGTCACAAATTAAGCATTGTCAACCAGCGAGAAATCGGGACTGATACTGATTCCTTCGCCAGCGGCCTGCGTGCTGCTTTACGGGAAGATCCGGATGTAATTTTAGTAGGAGAAATGCGGGATTTGGAAACAATTCAGATTGCCTTAACTGCTGCGGAGACCGGACATTTGGTGTTGGCAACCTTACATACTAATGATGTTACTCAAACCGTTGACCGGGTGATCGACGTTTTTCCACCCCATCAACAGACTCAAATCCGGATGCAACTGGCCCTTACTTTACAGGGGATTGTCGCACAACAACTGATTCCCCGGATTGACCACCCCGGAAGGGTGTTAGCCACCGAAGTGTTGGTAATTACCAGTGCAGCCCGGAATGTAATCCGGGAGGGCAAAACTTACCAGCTGCCGACGATCCTACAAACCGGTGGTAAATTGGGAATGCATACGTTGGACAGCAGGTTGAAAGCATTATATGAACAACGCATTATTAGTCTTCAGGAGGCACTGTTGCGTTGCAGTGATACCGAGGAGTTCAAAAAGGCTCTGGATGTTTGAGACGGGAAATAACCACAATTGAACAAGCTTGTTAACACCTACTTTCAGAATTGAGCAGGTGAAGGAGGCAGGCAAGGATGCCGGTTTTTCAATATCGCGCTAAAGAGAAGAATGGACAGACGATTACCGGACAACTGGAGGCAGTAACCATTCGGGATGCTGCCGCTAAATTGCGGGCGGACGGCTACATTATCACCGCGCTGACACCAAAAGGTTTAAGCAATAGTTATAGCGGGACCAAAAGTAAGGCAGGACCGCTGGGATTAGGTGGCCGACGGGTCAGCCTTAAAGATTTGGTAATCTTTACGAAACAGTTGGCAGTATTGATCCGGGCCGGTTTAAATATCAACACTTGTCTGCGGATCTTGGCTGAGCAGACGGAAAATAAGCAGTTTGCTTTAAGCATTGCTGAAATCCGTGCTGAAGTTGAAGGCGGCGAAGCATTCCATGTAGCTTTACAACGCCGTCCTAAGATTTTTTCAGCGATGTATGTCCATATGGTAGAGGCCGGTGAAGCTAGCGGTCAACTGGAGACAGCTTTGGAACGGCTTAACGCGACTTTAGAACGGGATTTCGAATTGCGTAAGAAAGTTAAAGGGGCGCTGACCTACCCGGCAGTGATCGCGGTTGTCGCCACAGTGGCGGTCTTTATCTTAATGACAGTGGTGGTACCGACCTTCACCCAAATATTTGAAGATAGCGGTCTGGAGTTACCGCTGGTTACTAAAGTTCTGATTGGTACCAGCAAGTTTTTTTCGCAATTTTGGTACCTGCTCTTAGCGGGCTTAATCGGGCTGGTCTTCGGGTTGAAATTTTATTACAATACACCACAAGGTCGGCTGATAATTGAACAATTTCTGTTTGCCCTGGCGGTGGTCGGCCCGGTAATAAAAAAAGTAGTTGCGGCCAGATTTACCAGGACCTTAGCTACATTATTGGATAGCGGCGTCTTGGTAACTAATGCTATGGAAATCGTGGAACGGGCGGTTGGCAATACCGTAGTTGCCGGTGCCATCAATCAGGCCCGGATTAGTATCAGTAAAGGAACCGGGATTGCCAAGCCCCTAGCAGAGACAAAAGTGTTTCCCTTAATGGTAACCCAAATGATTGCTGTTGGTGAAGAGACCGGAGAGCTTTCAACAATGTTAAACAATGTCGCTGATTTCTACGAAAAAGAAGCCGGTTTTGCCATTGAGGGATTAACCAGTTTAATTGAACCGTTGGTAATCGTGATCATGGGGATTGTCGTGGGAATTGTGGTAGCGGCGATTGCCTTCCCAATGTTCGATCTGAACTCCGGGGCGGCGTTATAGTAAACTAATTTTGACTTTAATTTTGGACCGGGATTAAGTATAACTTCGAAGGGAGGTGAAATCAAAATGATGACAGGGATTAGTCAGATGACTAGAGAAAAAGGATTTACCCTGATAGAACTGTTAATTGTAATTGTAATCCTCGGTATTTTGGCGGCAGTAGGTATTCCCAGATTTATGGTTAACCAGAAAGATGCCTGGGCGAAAACCTGCCGGGCCAACCGGGCAACTCTGGATGATGCTGCAGAACGGTATAACTTTGATGTTGGCAATTATCCCAGAGCCACTGTATCCGACTTCCAAACCGATCTGCTCCAATCAGGGTCTGCCGGCTCCGATTGGAAAGGCCCTTATATTAAACGCGCATTTGAATGTCCGGCAACCAATAGCGACACTTATTCGCTTGATACTAACAACTCAGTGACCTGTGCTAATTTGGTTATTTCGGGAACTCCCGGAGCTAGCCAACATGGTGAAGGTAAATGACGATAAAGAGGTTGAGGCAGTATAATTATCTTAATTTACTTCATATTTGGACTAATCATTGGCAGTTTTCTGAATGTAATCATTTACCGTTTGCCGCGGGGGGAGTCAATTGTCCTCCCCCCCTCCCATTGTACCAACTGCCAACACCGTCTAGGAGCGCTTGACTTAATCCCGGTGCTTAGTTTTTTAAAGCTGCAGGGCAAATGTCGTTATTGCCGGGCTAAAATCAGTCTCCGGTATCCGCTGGTGGAATTATTATGTGGCGGCTTAACTCTGCTGTGGTGGTATCGGTTGGGGAAAACCGGTCTAAACAGCAACGGAGTTGTATTCTTAATTTTGACTTATGCCTTAGTCGTAGTCAGTCTGATTGATTTTGACCATCAAATTATTCCCAATAAGATCACCCTGCCGTTACTTGTAGTTGGTTTGGCCTTTCAAAGTTTCCGGGGAGAACTGCTTTTAGGGGTATACGGCCTATTGGCTGGCGGTGGCCCCTTGGGATTGATTGCGACCTTTTATGCCCGGGGAATGGGTTGGGGTGATGTAAAGTTATTGGCGATGCTGGGAGTCTTTCTTGGTTGGCAAAAGATTATTGTTGTTCTGTTTTTAGGTAGCCTGCTGGGGGTTCTGGTGATGGTTCCCCTGATTTTAGTAGGAAAATTTGACCGGAAGACACCGTTTGCCTTCGGGCCGTTTTTGGTAACCGGGGCATTGTTGGTAATCTATTTTTGGGATCTTCTGTTACAGGGATTACAGCTGTGGTTTGAAGTTTAGGGATAATTTCAAGGAAGAAGCGGAGGAATTAGCTTGGCCAAAGTAGGATTAGGACTTGATATCGGAACAAGCTCGATAAAGTTATTAGAATTGGAAGGCGGTAACCCATTCCGGATCAACCGCTTCGGCATAGTTCCTCTCCCGGAAGGTGCCCTGGCCGGAGGGGTTATTAAAAACAGCGCAGCGGTTACTGAAGCCATCCAGGAAGCATATCGGAGTCAGCACCTCAAGAACAAACGGGTTCAAGTAGCCATTGCCGGCCAGGCAGTTGTAGTGCGTAATATTAAATTGCCTTTAATCGAAGATGACGCCGAGGTAGCTAATGCTATTTACTGGGAAGCGGAGCGGTATATCCCCTTCCCCGTTAATGAGGTAAGCCTGGACCATATTGTGATCAGCCGTGATCAGCAACAACAAGAGATGGAAGTGATGTTGGTTTGTGCTCATAATGATATTATCAACAGTCACCTGGAAGTGTTGCACCGGGCGGGTTTGCAGCCAGTGGCCATTGACATTCAACCCTTTGCCCTAATGCGGGCCTTGGGACTGGAAAAAGCGCTGAATAACCAAAATATCGCGGTTATGGATATTGGGGCCGGGACCTCCGATTTATCAATTTTTAAAAACGGTATTTCCAAGTTCACCCGGATTTTACCGTTGGGTGGCATCCGGTATACCGAAAACATTATGAAAGTGATGGGTAATTCGTTCGGAGAGGCGGAGCAGCTTAAGCTGGAATTAGGAGATGCGACAGCGGACTTGACTATGCTGGCTCCGGACAGCCCTGAATATAAAGTTAATTACTCCATTCAAAATACGTTGCGGGAATTAGTTTTGGAACTACGCCGTTCGTTGGACTATTATTATTTGCAACAACGTGGTGAAGAAATTGGAAAACTAATAGTCTGTGGCGGCGGCGTTAAGATGAAAAACCTAACCACCTACTTACAACAAGAACTGGATCTTAAAGTGGGGTCATCCCTGGATGCCTGGAATATCGTCTGCAGTGATCCAATTAAGACAGAATTCGAGATTGCCAAACCCCTAATGCTGGTGGCTTTAGGGTTGGCTTTACGCGAGGTGACTGATTAATGCGTATTAACCTGCTTCCGGAAGAATACCGGCCCCAACCGGTTATTAACCCCTTTAGGCTTACCGTGCTAATTACCTGTAGCGTTTTGGTTTTTACCGGTGTAATTTGGCTCTTGGTTCAAAATTTCCAATTAAGGACTGAAAAGCAACTCTTAGCAAGTGTTAATCAGCAGGTAGATTCCTATCAAGAGGTCTTACGAGAGATTTCCCGCTACGAAAAGCGGTTGCAAAGTTTGAAGCAGCGGTTGGCAGAGGTTGACCAGATCAAAACGGCCTATTTTCAATACCCATTAGTCCTGAAACGACTGGCAGGTACCTTGGAAAGAGATATGTGGCTCAATCGACTGGATATGCCGGCTTTAGAACAGTTTACGGTAAATGGAAAGTCATTAGTTTTTCCGGATATCGGCCGACTGTTACAAAACTTACAAAACCTCCCGGAATTAGCTGAGGTTAAGCTGACTCAAGTTACTACTGATACCGATAGTGAGTTTGAGTTATATAACTTTTTGATTAAATTAAAACCGAAGGGAGGCGTAGCTGAAGATGCCAAAGTTCAAAAAGAGTGATCTGATCATCATCGCCGTGTTGGTCTTGCTTAGCGGCTGTCTCGGCGGTGGGATTTACTATAATTCCGGTCAGATCGCAATGATGACTGCCAAACGCCAGGCAAAAGAGGCGGAACTGCAGAAAATTAAGGAGAAAGTCCTTAATTTTAACCAATTACAAGAGGAAGTTGCTCAAAATGAAGCCGCTATGCAACGGTTGGCGGATTATATTCCCGATCGGGAAGGTCAGGCAGAATTCATCATGGAGTTAGATGCGTTGACCGATTCCAGCGGCGTCCAATTGAAAAGCTGTTCCGTTAACGAACAGCCGCTTCCTTTCCCGAATTTACCTGAATACTTAATCTACCGTTGGAATGTCAACCTTCAGTCAAATTATACCCAATTAATGAGGTTTTTGGAAATACTGCCGCTCCAAAAGCGTAGTGTCATGGTTTCTAAGATTAATATAAATTCCGTACAACCGGATGCGAAGACTGAGACCAATGCCCGCTATAGTTTGAATGTTCAGTTAACGTTAGATTTAATCGCTACAGCCGGCCAGAAGAAGGTGGTCCAATGAAAGCAGAAAATGAAACTTCTCAAAAAGCTCAAAAAATAATCAGTACACCGACGCTTATTATCATAATAGCCGGATTGGCTTTGTTGGGATATTTGTTATTGGAACCGCAGTTTGTTACCACCAAGGAGAAAGCGGTCACAGATCAACCGTTGTCAGTCAATAAAGTCCAAAGCGGGAAAGCTCTTACTCCGGTTGCTGCTAACAATGAAGCCGGGGGGCCTTTAGATGATTTTAATTTCGGGAACAAGGCAGTTACTTCTAGTCGTGACCCGTTTTTACCGTCAGCGCTTGTTTCTGACACTTTGGCTCCACCTAAACCGCCTCGGACAGAACAAGTGGGTAATGCAGCCCTCCCCAAAAAGCCGTCCCAATCCCAGTTGGCCTGGAAGGGAATTGTCGGTACGGGAATCAATCAAGTAATCATGATCCAATACAATAACCGGACCTATACTTTACACCTTGGTGAGCTGGTGCCCGGGACTCAATATATATTGGCTGAAGTTACCGCAGACTCGGTATTGCTAATCTCGCCCACCGGACAGAAACGACTGTATAGAAAGAAGGAGGCTAAAATAAATGGTTAAACAGGGACTGTTTTTTAAATGGGGGTTCGCGCTGCTTTTATTAATCTTTACTCTTTCTTTAGCAGTCTGGGGAGCCCAACCGGATATTGCGACTACCACAATTAATAATTTCGATGTTTTTGAAGCCGACTTAAGGGATGTCTTCCGAAGTCTGGCCGAGTTTGGACAGATAAACGTTCTTATGGACAAGCAGGTTCAAGGGACGGTGACCACCCGGTTTAAATCCGGAATGACGGTTAAAGAAGCTATTGAGATTTTGGCCCAGACCAACGGATATTCCTTCCGCTGGTTGCTGCCACAACGGACTGTTTTAATCGGAGATGAAAATTCCTTTAAAAATATTGATGTAAAACAAACCCGGATTTACTCATTGAAATATGCCGATCCGGAAACTGTAATGGAAACATTAAAAGTGGTTGTGCCTAAAGAACAGATTGGTATCGATAAGCGGACCAACCAGTTAGTAGTTAAGGCCAGTATTTTAGAACTTCAAAACGTGGAGGAAGTCATTACCAGATTGGACCGGGAAATGCCGCAAATCAGCATTGAATTACGGATTGAAGAGGTTAAACGTTCAGCACTGGAAGAGGCCGGAGTTCTCTGGGATCTTGATAATGAGGTTAGTCTTGATTTTGACAAGCTGAAATTAAACTATGTATCCGGCCAAAAGTTAAAACTATGGGAAGAAAATAGCGATGCCAAGCTGCTTTCTAAGCCGATGGTCGCTACTACCGACAGTAAAGAAGCGGTCATCTTTATCGGGGATCGGATTCCGATTGCCAAGACAACTACTGATGCCGCGGGAAACTCCAGTACCAATATTGAATATCTTGATGTCGGCACCAAACTATTTGTTACTCCGCGGATTAATAGTGAAAATATTGTAACAGTTAATGTTAAAGCCAACCTCAGCAATGTTTCCGGCGAGGCCACAATTGATGGCAATGCTGTTCCGATAGTCCGTAATCGGGAAACAGGGTCGGTCATCCGGCTGCGTGACGGTGAAACTTTCATGCTTTCCGGTTTGAATCAGATTGAGTCGACCATTACCGAAGCCGGAATAAAGGGACTGGGGAAAATACCACTGTTGGGATACTTATTTAAGACTAAGACCAGTCGCGATCCTGACAACGATACTGAAATTGTCATCTTTATCACTCCCCGGATCATCAAAACCGAGCAAATGCCGATGAAATCCAGCGAAACATCTGATGAAATTAAAACGTCGGTAGGTAGTTCAATCCCTACGGTACCTGAGTCGGCTGATGTAGCATCCGGAGTTAGCATAGTAGCTGAGACCAATCAGACTCCCACTGATGCAGAAACGGTAGTTGCCGACTCCACCGCTGTTGCGCAAGTGCAAACCAAAGTTGCCAATAGTGACCGGATCACTGTAGCTGAAGCCGTTCCCCAAACTCAACCCGAAACACCGATTAACCATGCGCAAGCCGAGGTTAGGGTAGAAAATACGACTCAATCCCCTCTACCGGTTGCAGCACCAACGCAGCCGCAGCAGTTAAGTACCGACTCGGTTCCCAATAACATACGCATTATGGTTAAGGTTAAAGCCGGCGACACTCTGACCGGATTAGCGGTACGCTATGGAATTACCAAAGACGTAATTTTAAAGGAGAACAATCTTAAAAAAGCTAATTTAGTGACGGGCCAGGAGCTAATCTTAGTTATTCCCGGTGAACACCTTTACCGCCTGAAACTCCAAGAAACCGTCTGGCGGATTTCCAAACGGTATGGAGTAGCGATTGAGCAGCTAAAGGAGATTAACAACTTAACTGATATCAATCAGGTTAAGGCAGGCCAGTTAATTATCCTGCCGGTTGCGGCAGATAATATTAAGGATAACAGGTTTTAAGGTCAATAGGTTTAGGAATAAGAATTAATCTAAATAACCAAAAAACCCCTTTGGAAGGTTTAATTGATAACTTCAAAAATAACCAAACCGAAGGGGTTTTGATTTAAATTAATAGCTTCTATTTTATTTATTGAAGCCAGAGAACATTACCGGAAGCAGCAACCGCTACGGTGTCATTGGAATAAACATTGTAAAATTTCATCGGGGCCTTTTTGGTATTTTTCACATATTGGAAACCAAAACCGGAACGTCTATGGGTATCGCCGAGTTTAATGTCGGCGCGTGGGTCATTGCATTTAAAAAACAGCCGGGCATTTTCAATGTCATAGCGATTGCTTTTAACCGATGTTACATTATAATATTTATTAAAGTCGATAAAGTCAAGAATCGGACAACCGTCGATAAAAATTTGATGGCGCAACAGGGTTTGATTATACAAGATTCCGGTAGGGATCCAATCCACATTACCGGTATCACAATCCATTGCTAAATCACCAGTATATACCTTATCCAAAGTTACGTCAGTGGTTTTGACAGTCATCGTAATCCCGTTATTTTCTTGGCTTAACGAGAAACTATTCGGATCCGGTATGGGGTGGATGCCGTCCGGTAAGGTTTGTTTACCCTGGTTGATCAAGGTTTGATAGTAATGCTTTAAAACTGCCTCCAATCCTTCCCAGGTGATCGAGCATCGGCCGATGGGATTGCCCAACGGATCAGTTGCCAATCGGTCGATATTAATATCAAACTTGCTGGCATAATTAGGGTCGGAATAGGAGATACCCTGGGTTGAAAGCCCGGTTCCATTGGGCTGGAGGGCAAAACCATGATTTTTATTGTATAGATCGTTACCGGTATAGGATTGAAAATCTTCGCTATAATTGTTAACTTTCCGCCACGTTCCATTAATTTTTACCCGGGCGCTTTTATAAGGGAATTTCAACAGGTAAGGATCTTTATCATTATAAACATTCGATTTAATCTTATTAGGATCGGAATTATCGGCAATCATTTTGGTAACGGCGAACTCACCGCTTTTACGGCTGAATTGGACATTATAAGCTGAAAAGTTCTTTGCCGTCATGCCGTCTTCGATTCCATAAAATATTTGCGGTCCACCTCCTTGGGAAGGATCCTTCTGAAATTCAAAGCGGTATGAAAGTTCTGTCTCCCGTTTCAGGATATTATCAAAAACAATCCGTTGATTGTAGGTATGACTGGTATCATTGGGAGGGGTGGCGTAAGGTGGATCTGCCTCTTCATCAACAACCCATTGAGCTTTGGGATTAGCTACCAGTTCCTTTTGAAACCATCCTTTGGTTTTCATTATAGCGCCATTATACTCAGGATCAGTCGAGAATAAATTTTTCATGGGATCATTATTGGCGGAAAGAATATATTTTGAGACATTGGTTTTTGTAACTGATTTGGGGATTGCTTGTGCATCAAGGTAAACATCCGCCATTACTGTTACCGGGCTGCCCAAATTTCCGGATTTAGCGTTAACCTCAATCCGGACTCGTTCAGGGTTGGTTAGCGGGTAATACTTGTAACGGTAAACTATTTTTTGGGCACCGTCGATATACCCGGTCCGTTCTAAACCATTAGTAGTGCAATTTTCCAATTGACTGAGGTCTTCACCCATATTTTCAATATAAGATTCAACCTCTTTGATCACTACTCTGGCACCGGCTTCAGCAATATAACGCGCTTGAATCCTATTTTTATGAAAATTCGTATATTGAATTTGAGAAGAAGCCAACGGTGCTAATCCTGTGATTAAAATGCCGGAACAAGTAAGAACAATTAAGGAAATAATCAGAATTGAGCCTTTTTCCCTGGCTGGATCCGAACTTACCATCATTAACACCTCCAAAAACAGCAATTATTACTTTAATTCAAGGGCTTGACATTAACCGACATAGCAAAATTTTTTGAATAAATGTTAAAATTAATATTTCCCATGTCATCTTTGGTAACTTTAAAATTATGAATTGGTTGACTGACCAACCTTTTGGTGACATTAAAGGAACCGGGTCCGGAGATATTTTGACAAAGGTAAGAATCAGCATCTAAGTAGATTTTCCGGTCGGAACTACTTCCATTTAGACTATAAGCAGTATAGGAGATCGAAGTATTACTGTCTTTTATGACAATGGAAGGAGCTGACGCCAAGCGTAGTTCATTAAAGACAGCTTCCAAAGCCTGACGGCTTTCCCGGATTTCATGGAGTTTGTCGGAGGAAAATTGATAAGAACGAAACAGCGAGTTCGAAGATGCGGTAAAACAAACCATTAAGACAGTAAAGATTGTCAAGACAATTAACACTTCGATCAGGGTTAATCCATTCTGTTTGGAAATTTGGTGCATTAAATCAACCCCTCAGTATTTTTTGGAAAAAATCGTTGTGGAACTGATACTCTTTTTTTTGCCATTAGACATCCAGCCCACCGTAACTGTAACCGGAATCAAATCAAGATCATTCCGAATTGTGGCATCAAGGGTGCTATCGGTATTCGAATGGATTTGGGAGGTTACCGTGAATTCAATATTATCTTTAGTAACCGTATAGCTTACCGGATTAACCCCGGTAGTACCGTCGGGACAAGTGTTCCAGACAGTACTGTCCCGGTCATAACTGTGGTTTTCAAACTGACGCAGAAATTCCAGCCGGTCCCGGGCTAAATTTAGGGCCAAGTTATTTTCATTAATCAAGCGAGGGGAATTGATAACGGAAGTAAAAAAGGAAAAGAAGGCAACTACTACAAAACCTAGTAACATAGTTGCTATTAATAATTCAATTATTGTAAAACCTTCTTCATTGACCCGGTGCTGCATCCTCTTCACTCCGTTATTTAAATTTGTTCAGTAAAGGTTTAAAACGAAATTAATTCGCAATAAATTACAATATATTCC
>DATCLA010000248.1:0-17093 GCA_036564195.1 Bacillota bacterium | reverse complement strand
GTAAGTATATAATGAACATAAAATTCTTAGCGGTATTTTTCAATTGAGAAATGGGTTTTAACATTTAAAATCTGGATTTACTGCCTTTTGGCAAAAAGGGATTTTACAGATAATGTGGAAGTAATAAATATCAAAGATTATAAGATTGAGACATGGTACAATTATTTGGAGGATACCAATGAAAGCATGGGGTGGACGTTTTCAAAAGAATACTGCAGCGTTGATGGATGATTTTCATTCTTCCATTCATTTTGATTATCAATTGGCTGAAGAAGATCTTAAAGGGAGTATGGCTCATGCCAGAATGTTAGGAGCTACCGGAATTATTCCCCAAGCTGAAGCAGAGCAGATTCTTAAGGGTTTAGAAAAGCTCCGCCAAAAATTGTCCGCCGGTGAATTATCATGGGATCCGGCAGCTGAAGATGTTCATTTAAATCTGGAAAAGATGTTAATCCAGGAGATTGGGGACTTGGGTAAGAAATTACATACTGCACGCAGCCGGAATGATCAAGTAGCTTTGGATGTCCGGCTTTATGTCCGTAAAGAAATAACCGAAATCAAACAACTTTTAAAAGGCCTATTGGAACTGCTGGTGAAGATTGCTAAGAAGGAAGCCCGAACCATTATGCCCGGTTATACTCACCTGCAACGGGCTCAACCGGTGGTTTTGGGTCACCATCTATTGGCTTATTTTGAAATGTTTCGCCGGGACTGGGAACGGTTAACCGAATGTGCGCAACGGGTTAATGTCCTGCCTTTAGGAGCGGGCGCCTTAGCAGGTACCGGATTTCCCATCGACCGGCATCAAGTGGCCAAAGAACTTCAAATGGAGGGGGTGGCTGCCAACAGCCTGGATGCGGTGGCCGACCGGGACTTTGTGGCGGAGTTTATTTTTATTAATTCTTTGATTATGATGCACTTGTCCAGGTTTTGTGAAGAGCTGGTGTTATGGTCATCGATGGAATTTGGTTTTGTCGAGATGGATGATTCCTACAGCACCGGTTCCAGTATTATGCCGCAGAAGAAAAACCCGGATGTGGCCGAATTAATTCGGGGTAAAACCGGGCGGGTCTATGGCGATTTAGTCGCCATCCTAACGGTGATGAAAAGTTTACCGCTGGCTTATAACAAAGATATGCAAGAGGATAAAGAGCCTTTGTTTGATACGGTTAAAACCGTAAAAGGTTGTTTAAGTATTTTTATACCGATGTTAGAAACTTTATCGTTTAACCGGGAAAAAATGTTGGCTGCGACAAAAGACGGGTTTTTAAATGCCACTGATTTAGCAGATTATCTGGTGGTTAAAGGGATGCCTTTCCGGGAGGCTCATGCAGTAGTCGGGCGACTGGTCAAGTATTGTATCGACCATCACCTGAGACTGGAAGAACTGTCAATTTCCCAATTTAAAGCGGCATCGGAATTAATCGGTGAAGATGTATATCCGGTTTTAGATATGGAACATGTGGTTAAAGTGCGAAACTCATACGGAGGTACTGGTTTTGAGCAAGTGGCGCAACAAGTGGAAGCAGCCGCTGGCTGGTTAAAACAGATCTCGGGTTAAACTGGATTGTTTTGAAGCAGGATTGGGAGTGAAATTATAGGGGGGTTTATTAGTGGATCTTAAATCGTTAATTCGGGAGATACCTGATTTCCCTAAAGCCGGAATTAATTTTAAAGATATTACTACCTTATTAAAAGATGGGCCTGCATTTCACCAGGTAATCGATGCCATGGCCGAGTATTTTCAGGCTAAACGGCCGGAAGTAATTGTCGGTGCGGAGTCGCGGGGATTTCTGCTTGGCGCACCGCTAGCCTATAAAATGGGATGTGGTTTTGTTCTGGTCCGCAAACCGGGAAAACTGCCCGCTGCCGTTGAGAGGGTTTCTTATGAACTTGAATATGGTCAGGATGCTTTGGAAATTCATCGGGACGCCATTAAGGCTGGGCAACGGGTTCTGGTTGTCGATGATCTGCTGGCCACCGGGGGTACCATCAGTGCGACCATTGAGTTGATCAAAAAATTACAAGGCGAAATTATCGGTTGCGCTTTCTTGATCGAGCTGGACTCCTTAAGGGGCCGGGAACGGCTGGCCGGGTACGATCTTTTTAGTTTAATCCATTACAGCGAGGAATAAAAAAGCGGACCTGATAGAATTATATTTTCCGGGAAGGTTGGAAAGATGGAGCTGTTTGTGGCACGGCAGCCGATCTTTGACCGGAATGGTCAGGTTTACGGATATGAGTTGCTATATCGCTCCGGTACTCAGAATTATTTCAATGGTGACAATTGTGATCAGGCAACTCTCGATCTGATCAGAACCAGTTTTACTGTAATCGGAATTAATACCTTGGCCGGAGATCGTCAAGTTTTCATCAACTGTACCGAACAGTTTCTATTGAATAGCGAAGCGGTCATGCTGCTGCCTCCGAACCAGGTGATTCTTGAGATTTTGGAGAATATTTCAGCTTCTCAGGAAGTGATTCAGGTCTGCCGAAAGTTGAAAGCCCAAGGCTACCGGTTTGCGTTGGATGACTTTGTCTGGCGAACTGAACTAAAGCCCTTACTCGAACTGGTAGAAATAATTAAAGTTGATTTTCTGGCCAGTGATGAGTCAAGCCAGGCGGCTTTATTGAAGGCAATCGATCCTGACCGGGTGGCCCTATTGGCTGAGAAGGTTGAAACCTATGAGCAGTACCAAAAAGCATTAAATCAGGGTTATAAATATTTTCAAGGTTATTATTTCAGTAAACCTAAAGTGTTTTCGGGTCGCGATATCAGCCCGTTCAAACTTACTTGTCTCCGGATTATTCAAGAAATCTACCACCCGCTGTTTAGTTTTGAAGAGATGGAGCGGATTATCAAAAGCGATCTTTCCCTTGTCTATAAGTTGTTGCGGTTGGTTAACTCAGCCGCGTTTGGTCTACGCAACCGGGTTAGTTCCATTAAACAGGCCCTTGTTTTACTGGGAGTTAAAAAATTTAAAAAATGGGTTGCCTTAATCGAAATGCGCAGAATTGGGGAGGATAAACCGAGTGAACTTGTAGTAACAGCGTTAATCCGCGCTAACCTCTGTGAAGCCTTAGCTAAAAAGGCGGGCTTGGCAGATCGCAGTCCCGAATTATTTCTGATCGGATTGTTTTCACTGATCGATGTTTTATTGGAAAGAAAGATGACTGAAATTGTCACCGAACTGGCGTTAGCCCCGGAAATTTGTCAGGTCTTATTGGGTGAAAAAAATCAATTAAGTCAGGTTTTAGATTTGGTGCTCTCTTATGAAAGAGGCGACTGGGATTATTTTAAAGCCCAGTGTGCAGTTTTAAAAATAAACGAAGCTGAGGTAGTTCAGATTTATCTTAATACCCTGGGTCTGGTGAGACAGTTAATGGAATAAAGCGGAGCGATTCCTTCTTTTTAAAAAGCATTTTGCTGCGTAACTGTCCGCCAAAGTTGGGCAACTGCCAAAGGGGAAATTAATATAAATTATGTGAATGTAAAGATGAAAATCTTGCTTACAACCTTAAATGCGAAATATGTTCATACCTCATTGGGCCTGTGGTATATTTATCAATATTGTCGCAATGATTATCCGGAACTGATATTTGAAGAGTTTAATATCAACCAGGACCTGGGCTGGATCTTAGGAGAGATTTATTCTCGTCATGCTGCGATAGTGGCTTTTTCCTGTAATATCTGGAATATCGGGTCCATCTTAATTCTCTGTCAGCGTCTGAAAGAGGTAGCGCCGGGGACTACCATTGTGTTGGGGGGGCCGGAGGTCTGGTCCGAACCTGCTGCCATCATGAACCAGCATCCGGCAGTTGATTTTATTGTGGTGGGTGAAGGAGAGCTTACCTTTAAAGATTGGTTGTACCAAGTCAGTCAATCTAGCCCGGATTGGGCGGCCGTTGCCGGTCTGGTCTACCGTAAGGGTGACCAGATCATGATTAACCCACCCCGGCCGCCGCTTCAGGATTTGAGTGTGCTGCCGTTTCCCTATCCGTCGAATTTATCTGATTTTCGCCAGAAGCTGGTTTACTATGAGACAGCGCGGGGCTGTCCTTATCACTGCGAGTATTGTCTTTCCGCCAACGAAACGGGCGTCCGTTTTTTTCCGCTGGAACGGGTTAAACAGGATTTGCTCCGTTTGATTAAGGCCGGTATCGCCCAAGTCAAATTGGTTGACCGTTCCTTTAATTGTAATCCCCACTGGGCAAAGCAATTGTGGCGGTTTTTAATTGAACATGCCAAGGTAACTAACTTTCACTTTGAGATTGTCGGTGATCAGTTGGACGATGAATCCCTAGCAATTTTGCAGCAGGCTCCGTCCGGCTTGTTTCAGTTTGAAATTGGAGTTCAAAGTTTTAATCCCAAGACACTGGCAGCCATCAGCCGGAAAATGGATATTGCTTGCTTACAAAAACGCGTGACACAACTGGTAACAACGACCAAAGTCTTTGTCCATCTGGACTTAATTGCCGGATTACCTTACGAAGATTATAGTTCGTTTGCCCGGACCTTCGATACTGCTTTGGCGCTGCGTCCCCACCGTTTGCAATTGGGGTTTTTAAAATTGTTGCGTGGTTCTTCGTTGCGGGATAAGGCATTAGCATACGGGTACAAATTTACTAGAGAAGCTCCTTATGAAGTCCTGGCTAACCCGTGGCTTTCCTATGCAGAAATGTTAAAATTAAAAGGAATCGAGGACTTATTGGAACGTTATTACAATTCCGGCCGTTTTAAACAGACCTTACAATATTTATTCTACCGGACGACTTCACCGTTTGCTTGGTTTGAAAGGTTCAGTAGCTGGTGGAAAGAGCAAGGGTTTGATGCTCTGGCTCATAAAAATAAAGATTTATACGGATACCTGCTGCAGTTTTTAAAAGCATCAAGGCAATGGACTGCAGCGGAGATCGAAATATTTATCAACCTACTTAAATTTGATTTATTAAGTCAGGAACGAATGGTGGAACTACCTGACTGGGCCGGGTCAAATGATACCGGATTAAAGAGTTTCGGATTTGAGTTTTGGAAAGACCCTGCCAACCGCCAACGTTTCTTTCCGGATTCTCCCGATTTACAGGCCCGTGAGATCCAGCGGCGTACCCTTTGGGCTCATTTTGCAATTGATCCTTTGCAGGTTGCCAAAGTAGCCGGAGACGAACTTGTCTGGGCCGGAGCAGTCTATCTGTTCATCTATGGTAAAGAGGGGGTAAAGTCCTATCAGATCGTGACGGAGGGATGAAATATGGGCCGCATGGTGTTGGGGATAGGCCTAATCTCATTTGGGTTAGGATCATTATTTAAAAGCTGGGGCTGGTTACCACTTAACTTTTGTAGTTCTTATCAAACTTGGGCCAGAGAATACTGGCCGCTCTTATTTATTTTGGGAGGGATCCGGATCTTAGTCAAAGAACACCTGCCGGTACTGGAAAAATTGCTGACTGTTTTAATTCTGATTAGTGTGGGGTTGTGGATTTTCTGCAGTATTTGGGCTCGCCAGGAATGGCTTAATGTGTAAACCGTCAGTCTCAAAATGGGCTTGACAATTAATCGGTAGTCCTTTAATATATTTCTTGTTTGGATCGGATTGGGACTCGTTTATTAATAAAAATAATATATACTACTTATAAAGTATTCATTGGAGTAAAGAAGGTGAAGTCATGCCGACCTATGAATATGAATGCAGCAACTGCGGAGTGTTTGAACAATTCCACGGAATTAATCAAGTTTTGGAAAGATGTCCGCGCTGTAACGGAGCAGTCCGCCGTTTGATCAGTAAAAACAACAATATTATCTTTAAAGGAAGTGGCTTCTACACAACTGACTACCGTAACAGCGATTATTCTAAAAAAGTTGCTAACGATAATCGTTCCCAAAATTCAGATTCGGCTTCTTCAAAAACGGATAGTAAAGCATCATAAAGAAAGGTCACTGCGGTGACCTTTCTGCTTAAGCAGAGAGGTATATATGAAAATGATCATTACCCGGAAAATTAAAGCTTCCTTGCGACAGACTTTGAACGAGGGAGCGGAATCAGCTAAAAGACACGGTTTATTAGATTTCGAAGTTTTACCGGATTTCATTTTGGAAGCTCCCAAAGATAAAAATCACGGCAATTTCTCATCCAATCTCGCCTTGGTCTTAGCCAAAACAGTTAAAAAAAATCCCAGGGACACCGCGCAAATCATTATAGATCATTTACCGGTAAACCGTTATCTTGCCAAATGTGAAGTGGCCGGTCCGGGGTTTATCAATTTTTTTCTGGATCGGATCTGGCTGGCGGAAGCAGTTGCGGAGATTATCGATGCCAAGGAGAAATATGGGCAAAATGCGGAACTAGCCGGTTTGAAAATTCAGTTAGAGTTTGTCAGCGCTAATCCGGTTGGGCCGATGAATGTAGTTAATGCCCGGGCCGCCGCTTTGGGCGATACTTTGTCCCGTCTCTTCACCGCCTGCGGAGCCCAGACTGAAAAAGAGTATTATATTAATGATTACGGGGTTCAGGTGAAGACCTTGGGCCGCTCGGTTGATGCCCGTTACCGGGAACTTTTAGGAGAAAACGTTGCTTTTCCGGAAGACGGTTACCAGGGCGACTATATTTATGAAATCGCCCGTCAAATTATTGCGGAGAAGGGCGATTCGTATTTAAACTTACCTGAGCCGGAACGAATCGATATCTTTCGGGAATTGGCCTACCGGCAGATTCTCGCTGCACAAAAAGCTGACTTAAGCCGATATGGAGTTGATTATGATTCCTGGTTCAGTGAACGGAGCTTACATCAATCCGGCGCAGTGGATGCCGTTTTACAGCGACTGGAGAGCCAGGACTTAACTTTTAACAGCGATGGCGCAGTCTGGCTACGGACCAGCCAATTTGGAGATGATAAAGATCGGGTATTAAAGACAGCGGATGGCCGGACTACCTATTTTACCGCCGATATTGCTTATCATTTAACTAAGTTCGAACGGGGGTTTGATCTGGTCATTGATATTTGGGGTCCTGATCATCATGGTTATATCGCCCGGATGAAAGCGGCGTTGGCTGCTTTAGGGATTAGCCTCGACCGTTTTGAGGTATTGATTGCGCAACAGATTAATCTAATTAAAAACGGTCGTCCGTATAAGATGTCCAAACGCCGCGGAGATTTTATCACTATGGCTGACCTCCTGGAAGAAGTAGGTAATGATGCAGCCCGTTGGTTTTTCCTAATGCGCAGTACCGACAGTCATTTGGATTTTGATTTGGACCTGGCTAAATCCCAATCCAATGAGAATCCAGTCTATTATGTTCAATATGCTTATGCCCGGATTTGCAGTATTTTTAACCAGGCCGATGCTGCAGCAGTTGACCTCGGTAGTTCTGCTGAATGGTTAGCTTATTGGGATGCTGAAGAGGAACTGTTAATTGAAAAAGCAGCTTATTTTCCGGAAGTGGTCATTGCGGCGGCCCGGTTTCGCGAGCCGCACCGGCTGACCGGATATTTACTGGAGTTGGCAGGCTTGTTTCATTCTTATTATAACCGGCGCCGTTTCATCAGTGAAGAATCCGGCCTGACTAAGGCCAGGTTGGCAGTAGCCCAGGCAATCCGTTTTGTTTTGAAACACGGGTTAACTTTATTGGGAGTGAGTGCTCCACAACGGATGTGATGTAAAGTAAGTGATTGCAGGAAGAGGAGGCTGGAAATGACAAAATTACCTTTTCTCCCTACTGTGGGAAAGTCACTGAAGAATTCATTGTCTGAATTGTATCAGGCGATGGGTTATTCGTTTATTACCAGTCTGGTTTGGTTTTTGGCAATGATACCAGTCTGCTATTTACTGCTGACGTTGATTGTAGCCTTACCCCAAATTATTGAGCAGTCCAAGCAGATTAACGAGGCAGCAATGTTTGTCTTCGTTATTTCGTTACTCATTTCCACAGTCAACGGGTTGTTGGTCGGTCCCGTTACTACTGCACTGTTTGGCTTGTATCAGGAACGGAAAACCGACTGCCCTAATCTGAAGAGTTTTTTTAAACTATTTAAGCAGTTTTATTGGTTAGCGGCTCGGGTGTTTCTGGTTTTTTCATTAGTAGTCAGTCTGCTGGTTTTCAATTTAATTCTGATGTTGGGTGAACAAAGCCTCTTAATCTATATTTCCGGTGTGTTCTCATTCTACGGTTTATGCTTGTCGATGCTTCTCTCCTTTTACTTTCACCCGTTGATTTTTTACAAGAACAAATTTAAAGATGTTTTTAAAAAAGCTTTTTTGTTATTAATCGATAATCTGGGAGTGACGTTTGGATTTGGAATGGTGGTGATCTTATTATTTTTAGCCAGCGTCATATTGCTGTTTCCCCTCTTTTTGCTGTTTGGTGCCTTTTATATTTATTTTATGGATAACGGATTTGAACTCATCTACCGTAAATATGAAAGGGCAGATGAGAATCTGGCGATGGAGGAATAGGTGATGACCAAGTTTATCTTTGTTACCGGAGGAGTGGTATCATCCCTTGGAAAGGGAATTACGGCTGCTTCGATTGGCTGTTTATTAAAGAGTAGGGGTTTAAGTGTTTCCATTCTCAAACTGGATCCCTATATTAATATTGACCCTGGTACCATGAGCCCTTACCAACATGGTGAAGTCTATGTCACCGATGACGGTGCAGAGACCGACCTTGATTTGGGGCATTACGAACGGTTTATTGATGCTAATTTAAGTAAGAACAATAATGTTACTACGGGAAAAATCTATTGGTCGGTAATTACCAAAGAGCGTAAAGGGGATTATTTAGGTGGGACAGTCCAGGTGATTCCCCATATTACCAATGAAATCAAAGAGCGGATTCACCGGGTGGCAAAAGAAAGTCAGGCGGATGTAGTTATTGTGGAGATCGGTGGCACCGTCGGGGACATTGAGAGCTTGCCTTTTTTAGAGGCAATTCGGCAGTTTAAAAACGATGTCGGCCGGGACGACGCCATGTATATTCATGTGACGTTGATGCCATTTATCGGTACGTCCAGCGAGTTAAAGACCAAGCCCACTCAGCATAGTGTGAAAGAACTGCGGGGGATCGGGATCCAACCGGATGTGATTGTCTGCCGTTCTCAAAAACCAATTTCAGAAGAGTTAAAAGCCAAAATCGCTTTATTCTGTGATATTGAAAAAAGGGCAGTCATTCCCAACCTGGATGCCGAAACTATCTATGAAGTCCCATTGTTAATGGAAGAAGACGGCTTGGATGAGATCGTCATTGAACGGTTACATCTAAAATGTAAAGAGCGGGATCTAGCGGTCTGGCGGGCAATGGTCAATAAGATGAAAAATTTGAAGACCAAAGTGACCATTGCGATTGTGGGAAAATATGTGTCTTTACCCGATGCTTATTTAAGCGTGGCCGAAGCCTTACGGCATGGCGGGATCGCCAATGATGTAGCGGTTCAAATTAAATGGGTTGACTCTGAAGAAGTTGAAAACAGTGACATCCAAAAAGTAATTGGTAAGGTGGATGGCATTTTAGTCCCAGGCGGTTTTGGTAATCGGGGCATCGAGGGTAAAATTGCCGCCATCAGCTGGGCCCGTAAACATAAAATCCCTTATTTTGGGATCTGTTTAGGAATGCAACTGGCGATAATCGAGTTTGCCCGCAATGAAGCAGGTTTAGCCGACGCCAACTCTGCTGAGTTTAATCCGGACGCCCCTCATTTGGTGATTGATCTGTTGCCGGAACAAAAAGAGATCGAAGGTCTTGGAGGCACAATGCGTTTAGGCCTTGATCCGGTAAAGGTGCTCCCCGATTCTTTGGCTTATCAAGCGTACCAGCAAGAGTTAATCTATGAGCGCCACCGGCACCGTTATGAAGTCAATAACGAATATCTCAGCAAACTGCAACAGGCCGGGCTACGCGTAGCAGGTATATTACCGGACCGTCAGTTAGTGGAGATCATCGAATTACCGGATCATCCTTGGTTTCTTGCCTCCCAGTTTCACCCCGAATTTAAATCCCGGCCGTTGCGGCCGCATCCACTGTTCCGGGATTTTATCCGGGCTGCCTTGGAATATAATCAACGGACAACGCAGCAATAGGTTAACCTGTCAATATCGAGGAGAAGACGAAGCCACCGGCCTTGTCTTTTTCTTTTAACTAGTTATTTAAAAAAGCAAGGTGTATGTTGCATCAAGTCCTTTATAAGTTATACCGGTATTTTGATACCGGCGGCGGTCAATAATGATGACGGAGGGAAAGACCCAATATTTGAAAAAACTTCTGTGAATGTATTATTCAGGCAGGAAGAAAGCAAAGCTGCGCCGAATTTGAAGTAATTATGTGGTTGTTAAATTATCTGTTTAGCTAATTACTTAAGTGAATTTTAACACAATGGTATTTTGCCCGGTTAATCTATCAATATATTGAGTTAAAATTAAAAATTCGGGAATTATGAACTCCGCTCAAATGAATAAGTGAGTAAGCCGTTGATATTTAGCCAAGAGGATGATATGATGCCGATTCGGGTACTGATTGTTGACGATTCCGCTTTGATGCGTCAAATTTTTTTGCGAATGATTAATAAAGATCCAGAATTATCGGTAGTAGCTACTGCCCGTGATGGCTTGGATGCCCTAGAAAAAATTGAACATTACCAACCGGATGTAGTTACTTTAGACGTGGCCATGCCAAACATGGACGGTTTGGAATGTCTGGCCAGAATTATGGCAGAAACTCCGTTGCCTGTAATTATGGTTAGTTCCTTAACCCGTGAAGGTGCCGAGCCTGCCATTAAGGCACTGGAATTAGGCGCGGTTGATTATATAACGAAAACTTCTACCACTCAACCCAATGAAATCGAGAGCATTCAACAAGAATTAATCCAGAAAATTAAAATTGCGGCTGGGGTTAAGGTTGCCAAACTGGAACCGTTGCGCCCCCCGGAGCAGCCTGTAAATACCAATACTAAAGCTGACCGAGGCGTTTTTGCGAAACCAAACGATTTGGAACTGGTGGCGATTGGTTCTTCTACTGGAGGACCGAAAGCTTTATATTATTTGTTGCCGTTGCTTCCGAAAGATTTTCCCTTAGGGATCATTATTGCGCAACATATGCCTAAAGAGTTCACTGGAGTCTTTGCCAAACGGTTAGATGAGATCTGCCAGGTTAAGGTGGCTGAAGCGCAACACGGTGACCGGATTGAACCGGGTAAAGTTTTAATTGCGCCATCCGGTTATCAATGCCGGGTGGTCAAAGAAGGTACGGCAATGGTAGTCCAGGTTTTAGATCAACCGGGGTTTTTATATAAACCATCGATTGATAACCTCTTTGATTCGCTGGCTGAATCAACCGGAGGAAAGGTGTTAAGCATTTTATTGACTGGAATGGGTTCCGATGGGGCGAACGGGATGAAAAAACTACGTGATATCGGAGGGCGGACCATTGCCGAAGCTGAAGAAAGCTGCGTTGTCTTTGGTATGCCCCGGGTGGCGATTGAGTTGGGCGCGGCGGAATATGTTGAAAGCCTTACTAATATTTATGGACGGATCTTAGCAATTCTAAATTGGAAAGTGTAGAAAAAGCCAAAGGATTGGATTTTACTCAAGCAGGATTTTATGTAGTGTTGACGAATAAGTTGAGGAAAGGAGGCGATGAGCATGTTGGTTTATACCCAGCGTAGTCTCGCCTTACGTTGCCCTTTATGTGGGAGACTGGAATTTCACCAGCTTTCGCTGTTTAATTTTTCGGGTGGCTCTGTAGTTAAAATTACCTGTAAATGTGGTTTTAATAAATTGACGCTTTCGACTAAGAATTATAAAGAATTCTTATTGCAAATTTCCTGTTTGCTCTGTGATGATCTACATTTGCTTAAATTCAGTTACCGTGAATTATGGGAAAAGCCCCTTGTTATTTTACGTTGCAGCGATACTGGTCAGGAATTAGGGTATCTTGGTAATCAAGACGCCTTGGAAAAGGTGATTCTGCGCAAACAAAATGATGTCGACAGTATTATTAATAACTTTGGCTTTGATGACTATTTTACCAACCCTCAGGTGATGTTTGAGGTTTTGAATCATCTGCATCAGATTGCCGAAGATGACCATCTTTATTGTATGTGCGGCAATAATAATATTGAAATTGACGTTTTTCCGGAGAAATTGGAATTACGTTGTCCGGTTTGTCAGAGTTTACATATAATTTATGCTGAGACTGTTGATGATTTGAGGGTTGTTAAACAGGCCCGAATCATTGCCATGACAGAGAAGGGTTTTACCAGCTTTGACTCAAGTAAAATTCACCCCTATCTCAACTCTTGAGCTGCTGTCTCTATCTCCCGTTTTTCACCAGCCTTTTTTCGTTTTAACCAGTTAATATTTGAATCCAGCCAACGCCAGTCCTTTTAGAGGATGGCTCCATTTCTATTTTGGCTTCAGTAATTAAAAAGATAATTATTCCTTTGCTAAGTAAGTAGCTACGGGTTGAAGGAACCAGATTTACTATAAGCATATTTTAATGATTTAAGGGAGGCAATAATATTTCATGCAATTAGCCGAATTAGAAGCAAAAACCCTGCAAGAACTTCAAGAAATGGCCAAGGAACTTAAGATTGAGAATTACTCCAAATTCCGGAAACGGGAATTAGTGTTTGAACTTTTAAAAGTACTGGCAATTAAGGAAGGATTAATTTTTTCCCAAGGAATTTTAGAAATCTTACCCGATGGATTTGGATTTTTACGCGTCGAGAATTACAGTCCCGGGCCGGAGGATATCTATGTTTCCGCCTCCCAAATACGCCGTTTTAACATGCGGACCGGTGATTTGATTTCCGGTCAGGTCCGACCGCCCAAAGACAACGAAAAATACTTTGCCTTACTAAAAGTGCAGGCCATCAATATGTACGACCCCGATACCCTTCGTATTCGTAACCACTTCGAAGAATTGACACCGATTTACCCCCGGGAACGGATTCGTTTGGAAACCGAAGCTAAAGAAACTGCAATGCGGCTAGTTGATATCATGGCTCCGATTGGCAAAGGACAACGAGGCATGATTGTAGCCCCTCCCAAAGCCGGTAAAACCACTCTTTTGAAGAAGATAGCCAACAGTATCACCCAAAACCATCCTGAAATCACGTTAATTGTATTACTGATTGATGAACGCCCGGAAGAAGTAACCGATATGTCCCGCTCAGTCAAGGGGGAAGTGGTCAGTTCTACCTTTGATCTGCCTGCGGACAACCATGTCCGTGTGGCGGAACTGGTTTTGGAACGGGCCAAACGCTTGGTGGAAGTAGGACGCAATGTAGTCATTCTGTTGGACTCCATCACCAGGTTGGCACGGGCCTATAACCTGGTGGAACCACCAAGCGGACGGACGTTATCTGGAGGGGTGGATCCGAGCGCACTTCATAAACCAAAACGGTTCTTTGGGGCCGCCCGTAAAATTGAGGAAGGCGGTAGTTTGACGATTATGGCAACGGCGTTGGTGGAAACCGGTTCCCGGATGGACGAAGTGATCTTTGAAGAGTTTAAAGGTACCGGCAATATGGAGCTCCATCTCGACCGGAAACTCGCCGACCGGCGGATTTTTCCGGCTATTGACATTGTTAAATCAGGGACCCGCAAAGAAGAACTGCTGCTGACTCCGGAAGAACTGGAGTGCACTTGGGTACTGCGTAAAGTCATTGGATCCCTGGGGCCGGCGGAAACTATGGAGTTGTTATTGGATCGTTTAACCCATTCTAAATCCAATGCTGATTTTCGGGAGATGATAATGAATTCCACCTTTGCGGAGAACGTGTTGAAGAAACGTAGTATTGAAAATTGATGTAATCTGAAGAAAAATTGAACAACAGAGAGCCTTTTGCATTATATTAATTATTACGAGCTAAGATGGGAAGGATACTTGGGTAACCTTCCCTTGTGTTTTTCTCGGGTATCCATTAAACTAGAATTAGTCAGTAAAGGTCAGAGGTGAAAGATGGGAAACTTAGCAGATTTCATTGAACAATACTTGATGAACATTTTGGCGCAGCAGCCTAAAATTGAATTAAAACGTCAAGAATTGGCTAAAATGTTTCGCTGTGCTCCCTCACAAATCAATTATGTTCTGGAGACCCGGTTTACCTTTGAACGCGGCTATCTGGTGGAAAGTAAACGGGGTGAGGGAGGCTATATTCGCATCATTCAAATCCCTTGGCAGGTTGAGGGAAGTTTGCCCCAAATCGTGGAGACAATCATTCCTGAAACGGTTACAGAGGAAGAAACCGAAACGGTACTGGCTGAACTGGTGCGGCGGGGATTGATGGAAGCAGCTGAAGCACGGTTGTGCCTGGAGGTGATCCGGCGAAACTTTGATACTCTGGCAATAGAGTCTTCCGGATTAGTCCGTTCCCGGTTTATTAAAGCAGCAGTTTTACTAATTTTAAGTCTTAAAAATAGGTAAGAATAGTAAGATTAAAATGGGGTGATCGCGTGTTGTGTGAAAGATGCCATGAAAGGCCGGCTACGGTGCATATGACCAAGGTGATTAATTTTCAAAAGACGGAGCTGCATCTTTGCGAATTTTGTGCCAAGGAAGCCGGGACCGAATTGGGGATTTTAATTGAACCGAATTTTTCGTTTCAAAATCTAATTGCCGGTTTGTTAGAGGGTGATCTCAATTTTTATCAGCAACCAAGTTCGATTAAGACCTTATGTTGTCAAAATTGCGGACTGACCTTCTCTGATTTTCGTAATCATGGGATGGTAGGTTGTGGAGAATGTTACCGTTACTTTAAAGTTGGACTGGAACCATTATTAAAAAAAATGCATGGCAGTGCAGTCCATACCGGGAAAGTCCCGAAACGGACCGGTGGCAAAGTACGTTTACGCAAAGAGATTGAAGACTTACGACGTCAATTGCAACAGGCAATAGCCAAAGAAGATTATGAGAAAGCAGCCCATTTACGTGATGAAATTCGCCGGCTGCAACAGGAACTTTAGGAAGGAGGAAGCCTGATGCCTGATTCGATGAGTAATTTGTTACCTGCGTGGGTTAAAATGGACGGTGATGCCGGTGATGTGGTCATCAGCAGCCGGGTTCGGTTAGCCCGTAATATCAAAGGGTTTACCTTTCCGAGTTTGGCAAACGAGCAACAATTGGAAGAGGTTACCAAGGCAATTTTAGCTGCCGTAAAGGAGCAGATGGGTTTGATGGAGCTGCATCCACTGAAGATTGAAGAACTTTCCGTTAATGAACGCCTGGTTTTGGTGGAGAAGCATTTATGCAGTCCTCAGTTTATTGAACGGCCACACTTGCGAATGCTGCTGGTCAATGATGACCAGTCGGTGAGCATCATGGTGAATGAAGAAGATCATTTACGGATTCAGGCGCTTACCCCGGGTGAGTCACTGGAACAGGCCTTGGAATTGGTTAACCAGGTCGATGATTACTTCGAAAATTCGTTAGAATATTGTTTTGATGAATGCTATGGCTATCTGACAGCTTGTCCTACTAACGTGGGGACGGGAATCCGCGCCTCTTTAATGTTGCATCTGCCTGCTTTAGCTATGGTTGACCAGATTAAACGGGTTTTATCCACTTTAACTCATGTCGGCATAAATGTGCGGGGCTTATATGGTGAAGGTACCGAATCGCTGGGTAATATCTATCAGATTTCCAATCAGGTAACCCTCGGGCATTCTGAAGAAGAGCTAACCAATAATTTAAAGAGTATCTGTCGGCAAGTCATTGAGCAGGAAAGAGCGGTCCGGGAAACTCTATTAAAAGAATCCCGGTTACAATTGGAAGATCGGCTTTGTCGTTCCTTCGGTGTCCTAACTCAGGCCCGGCTGCTTAATGCCCAGGAAGCCCTGAGGTTGTTATCAGATGTAAAATTAGGGGTAGAACTGGGAATAATACCAGAGGTTAAGCAAGGGGTTATTAAAGAACTAATGTTTTTAATCCGGGCTTCAATCCTTCAGAAAGTAGTGGGCGCGGAGTTATCTCCGGCGGAGCGGGATTGTCACCGTGCTCAAATTGTGCGGGAAAAATTAAATCTATCAAAGAGGTGAGTAATATGTTTGAACGCTTTACTGAAAGAGCCCGAAAAGTGGTGTTTCTTGCCCAGCAGGAAGCAGCACGGTTGGGGCATAATGTAGTCGGTACGGAACATCTGTTGTTGGGATTGGTGGTTGAAGGCGAAGGGGTCGCTGCTAAAGCCCTGGAGCTGTTAGGTCTCAACCTCCAAGGAATCCGCAATGAAATCATCCGGATTATTGGCATCGGGGAAGCCAATCCTTTTGGGGAAATCCCTTTCACTCCGCGGGCCAAACGTGTTTTAGAGCTGGCAGTAGATGAAGGACGCCAGATGGGCCATAATTATGTAGGCACGGAGCATATTTTATTAGGTCTAATCCGGGAAGGCGAAGGAGTCGCCGCTCAGATATTACGTAATTTAGGTATGGAGCTGGAGGTTGTCCGTAAGCAGGTTTTGAATCTACTGGGTGAACCGGCTAAATCCAGCGGTAATCAGCCCAATGTTAAGGCGGGGAATGCTAAAACTCCTACTTTAAACCAGTTTGGTCGGGATCTGTCGGAACTGGCCCGGGCCGGAAAACTCGATCCGGTAATCGGCAGGGAAAAAGAGATCGAACGGGTAATCCAGGTATTGTCGCGGCGTACCAAAAATAATCCGGTGTTAATTGGTGAACCTGGGGTTGGCAAAACCGCAATCGCTGAGGGCCTGGCCCAGAAGATTGTCAATGGGGATGTTCCCGAGGTTTTGCTACAAAAACGGGTAGTAACTCTGGATATGGGTTCGATGGTGGCCGGTTCAAAATACCGGGGCGAATTTGAGGAACGGATGAAGAAAGTGATGGAAGAGATCCGTAATGCTGGCGATGTGATCCTGTTCATCGACGAAATGCATACTTTGATTGGCGCCGGCGCAGCGGAAGGGGCCATCGACGCCGCCAATATCCTTAAACCGGCTTTAGCCCGGGGAGAGTTGCAATGTATCGGTGCCACCACGCTGGACGAGTATCGTAAACATGTTGAGAAAGATGCTGCTTTAGAGCGGCGGTTTCAACCGATTATCGTGGGTGAGCCTTCCAAGGAAGAGACCAAATTAATCCTGGAAGG
>DATCLA010000247.1:0-2511 GCA_036564195.1 Bacillota bacterium | reverse complement strand
GTTGTGGGTTGCTGGCTACTTTTTCCTCGAAAAAAACGATACCGCGCCGTTCTATGGCCGGGCCGTTCGCCGGGGCGCTTAAGGTAAAACGGACAATTTGCGATTCACCGGGAAATAGTTTGAAATTACGGGGGTTGAATTTTATTAATCCCTTTAAGGAATCCGGGCGGGTTCCCAATTCCGAGGTGACCATTTTATCCGCATCATTTAGGGTCCAGTCATAAACCACGGCATTAACCAGTGCTGGTTTGATACCAGGATTGGTAACTTTAATAGTCCCGGTAGTCCTGGTTCCCGGTTTGACCATAAAGATGAACCGGGAAGGATCCACTAAAGTTGAGGCAGCAATCATCTTTGAGCAGCAGAATAAGATAATGACAACTAATAAACCGGTAATTAGGTGGTTGGGGAAACCTTTTTTCCAAAAAGCCATTTCTACCTCCGTTAAACCAATCGTCTTGGCCAGATAAGTTCTATATATACATTGGAAACCCAAGGCTGATTGCGCGGGATCAGCCTTGGGATTGATTATTTTAGATTAGAATTAGATAGTGTAAGCTTTAAAGGTTACCGTGCCACTGTAGCCACCATGAACGGTAGTGGTGGAATAGGGCACTCTGAATTTGTGATAGTATTGCAAAGTTTCGCAGGGATTGCCATTTCCGATGTTAACTGTCTTTTGTGCGTCAAATACGGTAGTGCTGTAAGTGCCGTTGACCGTGCCGCTGGTCCCCATTTCCAAGTTGAGTTTGTTGGAACCGCCGTTTTGGTCCAATGGGGCGGCAATGACATCGTATTTGAAGTTGTCATTGGAATAGACTTTGACATGGAAAATGTCACAAGCCGCAATAAATACATCCGGACCCGGAGCGATTTCGAGATTGCGGCCGGCACCCAGCGACTTCCAATCCTGGTCTACAAAACCGCCCATCTCATTGTCAAAGGTGATGCAGTAATCCACCGGGTTACTGATTGCCTGACCGATAGTTTTATCCTTATCCGGCGGCCCAAAACTTTCGACAATTGTTTTGCCGTTATTACCGGTTAATTCTAGCTTCAGGTAACAAGGGATATAAGCATACATCTTCAGGTTCACCTGTGCCAGCTGGCCACTGCCATTGGAATCAAGTACTTTAGGATTACGGTTAATGGTCTTATCGATATTGAAATCAGCGCCAGTTCCTGACCAGGTAATAATACCGTCATTATTTGGCTCTTTTGCGAAGGTAACATTACTGACAATCAACAATAGGCCGACCAACAAGAGAATTCCCAACCGCTTCATAGCTCTTATTCCTCCTCACTTTTATTTCTATATCTACATACCGGTATTACGCGCGTTTACCGGAATGTATGCGCTAGGTTAAAAGGTTTTGCCATCCCATAATTCTGCTGTAAATTCCAGGGGAACGGTATATTTCCGGGCGGGGATTTTAGTGATGTCTTTAATTTCAAGGGATAGGAGCAATACACACCAGTAGTTTTGGTTGACGGTAGTAGCTGTTCCCAAAGCCAAATTTTTACGGTTGTTGCTAAGACTACCGGTATGGTTGAGTAATTGCACCCGGTTGGAATTAACGACACTGATCTTTATTTGGGGGATTAATTCCTGATAGGGTGGCTGGATTCGACAATAGAGGATCCAATTGCTGTTGGAAGCAACTTTAAGGCATAACGGTTTATTTTGAATTGCTAAACCGGAATAGCTGGTGCGTTCCAAAGTAACCGAGTCTGAATCGCAATTCAGTTTAATCCAAGGCATTACTTCCACAGTTACCTCCAGAATAACTGATTGACTCCAGATTCTGGTACCGCAATCGTTTAGCCAGGGTTTGATCAGAATTTTGCCGGAGTATTGATCGGGCCAATCACTCGGGAATAGCTCCAATGAAAGCATTGTTATCAGGCGGTTTCCGGTGTTATTCTGTCGTCGGGCTAAATTTACCATTAGCGCTGTTGGGGAAAGTTGATAGATTTCTGCACCGGCCGTTAGTTTCAGGCGGCTGGCCGGGAGTACCTGTCCGGTATGGATCCCGGTTAATCCGGTGGTCTCGATTAACAGGCCGGCGGTATTTTTAGTAATGCTTGAAATTGCAAGAGGCTGTTGTAAAGTAACAAAGGTCTCAGGTTTAGTTTTTCCAAAATTCAAGGTAAGGGAATGGTCACAAGCAGCAATCTCCGGCATCATGACTGCCGGAAGGAAGCCAGCGCATAGAATAATGATATAAAATCCCCACTTTTGCATTGGTGTTCCTTTCTGTTCGGGAGGAGAGCTAAAAAACGATCTTCAAGTTTTCCAGGTTACAGACTGCAATTGCATATTGGGTTTTTGATTATTTTGGTTAGTAATATACTGCAAACGATAACTTTATGAATTGGGGGGAATTTTTGGAACTAGCTCAAATAAAAGGTGTCGTAAAGTATTCGGTAAAAAGGTTGAAAACATTGTAAATCTGGTTACTGCTTATGTAAATTTAGTTTAACATTAAAACCAAATAAAGTCAATTAGGG
>DATCLA010000246.1:0-8513 GCA_036564195.1 Bacillota bacterium | reverse complement strand
CTCCAATGTAGTCCATGTGGAAGGGTCGGTCGATCCTCGGCGCGATGTGGCAACAATTAATATGGAACTGATCTTAGCTGACTTAGAAACCATTGAAAAACGAATTGAGAAGACCGCCCGGTTGCTGAAGGTCCAAGATCCCAAACTAAAAGCGGAGTACCAGACAGAACTGGCGGTCTATGAACGGATTAAAGCCGGACTGGAAAATGAACAGCCGGTGCGGGCCTTGGCATTTACTGAGGAAGAACAGGCCATCGTCCGGCAGGCCTTCCTATTAACGGACAAGCCGGTGATTTATGCCGCTAATGTTAATGAAAATGATTTGGCCGATGCCGCAAGGAATAATGCCTATGTCCGGCAACTGGAAGCGGTAGTCCGGGCGGAACAGGCGGAAATGATCCTGATCTCTGCCCGGATTGAGGAAGAAATCGCCCAACTGGATGACGCCGACCGGATTGAGTACCTAAAAGAGCTGGGGCTTACCGAATCCGGACTAGACCGCCTGATTAAAAAAAGCTATAAGTTATTAGGGCTGATCAGTTTCTTGACTGCAGGAAAAGACGAAGTCCGGGCCTGGACTATTACTAAAGGCACCAAGGCACCGCAAGCGGCCGGGAAGATTCATTCCGATATTGAGCGGGGCTTTATCCGGGCCGAGGTTGTCAGTTTCAACGATTTAATGGCTTGCGGTTCCTATGCGCTTGCTAGAGAAAAAGGCCTCGTCCGCCTGGAAGGCAAAGAATACGTAATGCAGGACGGGGATGTTACCTTGTTCCGGTTTAATGTATAGCTAATCTAAAGACCCGCCCGAGTCCGAAAAACGTTGCAGAAAAGTCCTGGTCCGTTCATGGACAGGGTTGCTAAAGATCATTGCCGGAGTACCGGATTCGATAATCTGTCCGTTATCCATAAAAATCACCCGGTCGGCGACATCGCGGGCAAAGGCCATTTCATGAGTTACCACTAGCATCGTCATATGTTCGGCGGCCAGGGCCCGGATTACTTTTAAAACCTCTCCGGTAAGTTCAGGATCTAAAGCGGAGGTGGGTTCATCAAAAAAGAGCACTTTCGGTTTCATAGCCAGGGCCCTGGCAATCGCCACCCGTTGGCATTGGCCGCCGGAGAGTTGATAAGGATAAGCGTTGGTTTTATCATCCAGGCCGATTTTTTTCAGTAATTCCAAAGCAGTGGCTTGAGCGGTCCGGTAGGGTATTCCGGCTACATGTACCGGGGCTTCGGTAATATTTTGAAGCACTGAAAAGTGGGGAAACAGGTTGAAATTTTGAAAGACCATCCCCAGTTTCAGGCGGATTTTCCGTAAGGTTTCCTCAGCCGCATAACTGGGTATTCCAGCCACAGAATCTACCATTAGATCCCCTTCGACCATGATTTTTCCTCGATCAATCTTTTCCAGCAGGGTCAAGCAGCGTAACAAGGTGCTTTTCCCCGAGCCGGATGGTCCGATTAAGGCAATAACTTCGCCTTGGTTTATTTCCAACGAAACATTGGATAAGACGGTATTTCCGTCAAAACTTTTAGAAAGATTTTCAACTTTAATTATTGGCATCATTGTACTCCATTATTTGTAATAACTCAGTTTTTGCTCAGCCCCGTGAAATACTTTGGTTACCACCCAATTCATAGCCAGATAAAAGAGGCCGGCGATAAAGATGGGAGTGGTAGAGAAGATCCGCGACGATTCGTTTTTGGCAACCCGGAACAGTTCTGAGATACCCAGGACTTGTACGAGCGCGGTATCTTTAACCAGGGTAATCACTTCATTGCTGACCGGGGGAAGAATTCTTTTGATGACCTGAGGTAGGATAATCCGCATAAACGTCTGGGATTTGGTGAAACCTAAGACTGTAGCGGCTTCATATTGGCCCTGGGGAATTGATTCAATACCTCCACGGTAAATTTCGGCAAAATAGGCCGCGTAATTTAGGGAAAAAGCAATAATAGCCGCGACAAAACGGTCCAAGTTCAACCGGAATCCTTCCGGAAGCATAAAGGAGGGGGCAAAGTAAACGAAGATAATCTGTAACAGGAGGGGCGTCCCGCGCATTACCAGGATATAAAATTTGATAGGCTCACGGATCCACGGTTTTTTGGACATTCGCCCCAGGGCCACCGCCAGTCCCAGGGGGAGTGCGGTAACGAGCGTAGCAATAAATAGATTGACCGTAGTAATGGCCCCGCGGAAAAGTAGATTTACCAGTTTAACCAGACTTGTCCAATCCATGATGGGTACTCCTTGTTTTTTTAAAAATGTAGCTGCGGAAAAAGGACAGGCTGATGGGTAAAGACCAACCTGTCCAAGGATCAATTTATCTTGGCTTATTTGGCAACGATAGTGGTAATGTCCCGGTCAAACCATTTAGCGGAGATTTTGGCCAGGGTGCCATCGGCGGCCATCTCTTCCAGGGTATTTTGAATCTTTTCCATCAACTTTTGATCTTTTTTGCGGAAACCGATGCCATAATCTTCACTGGCCAGTTCTTCATCCAACACCTGGTACTGTTTGTTTTTGTTTTTAATATAAAACCGAGCGACGATTTCATCCATTAAGACTACATCGATTCCGCCTTTTTCCAAATCCATCAAGGCCATCATATTATCGTCAAATTCTACCACTTCCTGAAGGCTTGCTTTAAAGTCGGTAGCACTGTTTAAGGCGTCTGCCGCACTGGAACCGGCTTGTAGTCCCAGCTTTTTGCCTTTCAGGTCCGCCAGGCTTCGGAAAGGGGAACCGGCATTGACGATGAGGACCTGGCGGTTTTTCATGTAGGGAGCGGTAAAGAGCAGATTATTTTGGCGTTCTGCGGTGATGGTAAATCCATTCCAGATACAATCGATTTTACCGGAATTTAACTCCTGTTCTTTAGCATCCCAGTTAATTGGTTGGAGTTTCAGTTTAATTTGCAGACGGGCACAGACTTCTTTGGCAATGTCCACATCAAAGCCGACAATCTCGCCCTTTTCATTACGGTAACCCATTGGTGGGAAGCTGTCATCCAGCCCTAGCACAAATTGGCCTTTTTCTTTAACTTTTTCCCAGGAGTTGTCTTTAGCAGATTCTCCACAGCCGGAAATTATGAAAGCAGCCATGCTGAGGAGCAAGACAATAAGTACATTTTTTTTCACAATTATAAATCCTCCTTGTTCATAACATCCCATTGTCATTTTACTTTAAAATGTCACTTTAGTAAAGAAGATCTCATCACGATCGATGTTTATGCTAAACCTGACAAGTAAAAGATCATTTTCTGCTCTGGCCTTAAATTGATGGACAACAGGAAACCCCCCCGGTTGGTAACCAAGGGGGTTGGATCAAGATCTTAATGGAAGCCGCGGCGTCGCCGTAGCTTCTCTCTTTGAGTGGCCCTTTCAATATTGATGCGGCGCCCTCTGATTTTGGTATTTTTCATAGCCTCCATAATCTGGGCGGCATATTCCCGGGGAACTTCTACGAAGGTGAATTTATCAAGGATTTCGATGGCCCCGATCAATTGCTTCGGGATGTCGGTAGCCAGTGCAATACTTTGAATAATATCTCGAGGTTGCACCTTATCTATGCTACCGACAGTCATAAACAATCGAACAGTCGGACTGTGGGAATCAGTGGCCAGCAGGTCGACTTCAGAGTCATCCCGGTCATAGTTAGGCCCAAGGGCTATTTTTAACAGAGCTGCGGCAATATCCAGAGAGGTTAGACCATTCTCCGGTTGAGTGCCGTTTTCCGTCTCCTCCAACATTTTTTCGATATAGGCGGTATATTTACCCAAGTTTCCGGCAGCGATCATTAACCGGAGATTATTAGTGATCTGTGTGATTTTGGTTTCTTCCACATCCAGCAGGCTGGGAGGTTTCAAGGGTAAGATCTTTGCTTTGGTAAAACGTTGAATGTCCTTTAGTTTATAGATATCCCTGCCGGAGACTAAGGTATAAGCACGGCCGGCTTTTCCGGCCCGGCCGGTCCGGCCGATGCGGTGGACATAGTACTCTTCATCATTGGGAATATCGAAATTAAAAACCGCTTCAATATTATTGACATCGATGCCCCGGGCAGCCACGTCGGTGGCGATCAGAATGTCGATTTGCCCGGTACGGAATTTAGTCATTACTTTATCCCGTTGGGATTGGGTCATATCACCATGCAGTGCTTCGGCCATATAGCCCCTGGACTGCAACTGGGCAGCCACTTCGTCCACCCGCTTCTTGGTATTACAGAAGACCATGGATAATTTAATATTATAGGCGTCGATTAGCCGGGCGAGGACTTCCAGTTTCATGGTTTTCCGGACTTCCAGATAAAACTGTTCCGTGCCGGGAACAGTCAATTCGGTATGGGTTACTTTGATATAGAGGGGGTCCTTTTGATACTTTGCCGTCAGCTCGATTATCTCCCGGGGCATAGTAGCTGAGAAGAAAATAGTCTGTTTTTCGTGGGGGATTTCCGCAAGAATCGTATCAATATCGTCGCGGAACCCCATATCCAACATTTCGTCGGCTTCATCAAGAATGAGCATCCGCAGCTGCTTAAAGTTGAGGGTATTACGGCGCAGATGGTCCAGGAGCCGGCCGGGAGTCCCAATAATGATCTGTGGTTTTTGCTTGATGGCGTTGATCTGGCGTTCAATGGACTGCCCACCATATACCGGCAAGATTTTCAGCCCACTTTTATAGCGGGCGACCTGGGTTAGTTCTTCAGCGGTTTGAATTGCCAGTTCGCGGGTAGGACAAAGTACCAGTACCTGTACTGCCTTAAGATCCGGTTTAATCATTTCAATTGCCGGAATACCGAAAGCGCAAGTCTTACCGGTACCGGTCTGGGCTTGGCCAATCACATCCCGGCCGTTTAAAATGGGGGAAATCGCTTGAGACTGGATCGGGGTGGCCTCTTCGAAACCCATTTCCGTAATGGCCTTTTGGACCTCGGGAGAGAGGTTTAATTCGTTAAAGATTAAGTTCTGCATAATGATATCCTTTGCTAATTTGATTATTTCTATACATATAGGGTTAACAGCGACAAATATCTCTAATTATATGCTTTTTGTAAAAAAATGGCAAGTTTAAGCCGGTTGCAGTCTTGTTAAATTCTTAGGGGAAAATTCTCATTCTTAAGCAAGAAAATTTGCTTTTTATTCATAAATTTAATACAATTAAGCGGTGGACTCAAAGCGAATTATTTAACGAAGCTTCAGAAATGAGGAAAGACATGAGAATAGGGATAGTTACCGATAGTACGGCCGATTTACCACAGGAACTGGTGCGCGAATATGAAATTGCAATTATTCCCCTTACTGTATTAATGCAAGGTCAGGAGTACCGGGACGGTATTGATATTACTTCAAGTCAATTTTACCATGAATTAAAAACGAGCGGTTTACAACCATTAACCTCTCAACCATCGCCGGGAGTCTTTTCCGCCACTTACCGGTCACTGCTTACCAAATTTGACGCCTTGATCTCGATTCACCTGACCGAGCGGTTGTCCGGCACGGTCCGTACCGCGCAATTGGTTAAGGAGACAATGCCTGAAGCCAAGATTAAGGTGATTGACTCCCATTCGACTTCACTAGGTCTGGGGAGCTTGGTGCTGGAAGCCGCCCGGGCGGTAAAAAGCGGCATGCTTTATAACGAAGTGATTGAGTTGGTTAACCGTTTACGCGATAAGGTTAATTTTGTAGTAGCCCTGGATACGTTGGAGCAGGTTTGCAAAGGTGGCCGGGTCCATAAATTGCAAGCATTTTTGGGCTCGCTGTTTCGGATCAAACCTTTACTCCGCTTGAATCAGGGCGAAGTCGAGATTGTTGCCAAGTTACGCAGTCATCGCGAAGCTGTAGCTAAACTGTTTGAAGAGTTCAAAGCTAACTTTGCCATCGATACGGAAAATATTATTGCGGTAGTGCATACGGCAGCAGAAGGAGAAGCGCAAAAGCTTAAAGAGGCTGTTCAGGAAACTTTCAAGAATGTTGAGATTATCTTTAACCAAGCCGGCCCGGTACTCGGGACGCATGTCGGATCGGGAGCCCTGGCACTGATTAGTGTTCCAAAATATCAAGGGTTAACCTCAAAACTATAGAAACAGTTCAACTATTTTGCCAGGTCTTTGAGATTGCTGCAAGCAACTTTTGTTCTTCTTCAACTTTCCGGCCGTTCATAGTCAGATAACCTCTGCTGAGCATACCATTGGCACCGGCCATAAAAGCAAGACCCTGAAAATCCGGGAGCATCTTTTCTCTGCCGGCCGCAATTTTGCTGACTCGGTCTTTTAAGACGATTCGAAAAATAGTAACAGCAATTTCAGTAACTCATTAATCGCCCTGAAGGAGGCTATGTTAGATGAAGTTGTCATTGTTAATGGCCCCGAGTCAAAATGGCGTAAGAATAATGATCAAACCGCTGAGTATGGTAGAGCTTAATATCAGCCAATCACGGAGATCAGTTTTGAACTCCGCCGGGGTCCGGTCCTCGCAATAACAGCGGGACTCCATGGCCAGGACCATCTCATCGGCCCGCCGAAAGGTTTGGAGTAACAAAGGAAAAGCAAGAAAAATAATGCGCCGGATCGGGTTTTTCCTTACCTCAATGCAGCGGGATTTTTGAGCATCCCTCATTTCGGAGGCCTGGTCGAAAATGAGTGGGAGCAGGACAAAGGTCAGGCTAAACATGGTGCCGAACCGTGTTTCTCGGACAAAGGGGATTGGGCGCAGGAACCATTCAATCACAGATTTTAGGGTGGCCGGTGAGGTGGTTCCGTTCAAGATTGCACATACCAAAACAATCAAGATAATTCGCCAGCCGAAGAGCAAACCGGAACCCAACCCCTCCCAAGTGAGAGCGGGGAGGGAGGTTCCCGCGATGTCGAGTGATTGGACTATCACGACTACACTGATTAATAAGAGAAAATACCTTATTTCAGCAAATATTTTTTTAATAGGCAACTTGGCCCCGATTACTGCGATCAACAGGACACAGGTTAAGAACGCCAGATCAAAGAGATTGTCAGCGACGGTTATCATAATGCTAAATAAGATCATGCAGCTTAATTTAATCCTGCCGTCAAGCCTATGCACAATAGATTTTTGAGGTAGGTAATGAAAAATATTTATTTCAGCCATGTCATCGTCTCTACTTTGCCGTTTATTCCATAAGGTCTTTTGATGCCGTAAGCTTCAACTTGATCGACCAATTCACCGGGAGCGCCGTCTTTCACAACTCTTCCTTTTTCGATAATTATCAGTCGGCTGGCATGGGCGAGAACTTTTTCAAGTTCGTGGGTGACTAAGATAATAGTATGTTTATTACGGTGCAGGGAGACGATCTCTGCCAATATATGAACGGTTCCCGGATAGTCTAACCCGGCAAAGGGCTCATCAAAGACTATTATTTCCGGTTCCATGGCCAGTACTCCCGCTATGGCCAGCCGTTTCTTTTGACCTCCGGAAAGTGCATGCGGCGGTTGGTCGGAGAGAGCACTCAGTCTGACAGCGGCGAGTGATTTTTTGACGCGGCTTTCTACTTCCCTTCGTGGTAATTTTAAATTCTCAGGCCCGAAAGCTACATCTTCAGCGACTGTTTGAGCGACGATTTGACTGTCAGAATTTTGAAAGATCAGGCCTATTTTTTTACGGGCGTTTGTTAAATCCTTGTAGATTGGCTCTCCTTCCAAGAATACCCCGCCTTTTGTGGGTTTTAAGAGACCGTTGAAATGTCTGATTAATACGGTTTTACCCGAACCGTTAGGTCCGGCGATGATTACGAACTCTCCTGCCTGAAAAGAAAGATTGATATTGTCGATAGCTTTATTACCGTTAGGGAAAACATGTGTTAAATTGCGAATTTCAAGAATGCTCATTGGACCTCTCTCGTGATTGATCTTTTAAAATTTCATCAAGAAATGGACGGATTTTTTGAATTAGCATCACGGCGGCAATTGTTTTGGCGCTATTACCGATCACGAACGGCGTGAACCCAAGTGCTAACGCCTGGTCCCAGCTTACCTTGAGCAGCAGCTTGAGCCAGGGAATTTCAAGTCCGAAGATGATTAGATTAAACGCGATTAAACCCATTAAATCTTTAAAAAGTGCAGGCTTGCCTTTTCCGGAAATTAACCCCAAAACATAGACACCGATTAGATATCCCAATAAAAAACCGCCGGTTGGACCCATGAAAACTCCAAGTCCTGCTTTACCCCTGGTAAAAACCGGTATTCCGATTGCTCCTAGGAACAGAAAGAGTCCGGTACTGATCACCCCTGATGTCCCCAGGCATAAGCCAGCCAGCATTAGAAAAAAATCAGATAACACGATCGGTATCGGACTAAAAGGGATTGGGAAGCTAAGATAGCTTCCGATGATGATGAGGGCTGTAAAAAGAGAGATAAATACTATTCTGCGCAGGTTGGATTGGTTCACGCATAATACTCCTTTACCTTTATTCAGTCACAGGGAAACTCGCTAAAGTGTTAATTCGGAAATATTGTAATTGAAAATATAGCTATTGTCAAC
>DATCLA010000245.1:0-3108 GCA_036564195.1 Bacillota bacterium | reverse complement strand
GGAATGATCCCTATTGAAATAACTTAACGGATGGTTCAATCCCGGCTAACGCCAATACCGATTTTTCCGGAATCAAAATATACTCTTTAGTAAGCATCAGGTCCAATTTCCCTAAGTCAAGTAGATCAAAGATGATTTTTTGGTTGGCCAAAGCTAAATCGCCATATCCCGGGCTATAACGATGCTTGGTTAACTTTTTACCTTCCCGGGCCAACAGCTTATTAAACAAATCCATAATCCAGTCTAGTCCGGCATCAGCGGTTTCCGAAGCTACTGCGTCCAAAATCACGGCCTGAGACGGATCGCCATCGGTGATCTCTTGATGAATCATTGTTACAATTTCAGCTCCCACCGTTGCCCCCATAAGCAATACTTCGTCACTATTCTTTAATAGCCTAGCCAGATTAACACTGGGAATGACTTGGCCGTTTTCCAAGACTACTTTTTCCGGGCTATGTTCGCTAAGGCGGATCCGCAAATAAGCGCCTGCTAAATTACATAGCGCTATTCCCCGACGAATACCATCGTCCAACTTCAGTTGCTGGGTGTCATTAATGACTGTTAAATGCTGATTATAACCTAGCCGTAATAAGATCGATTTCCGTTTGGCAGTTGCCGGGATTCTTTCAAAATATTTAACTTTCGAAATCACTTCCAAACCACCTTAGTACAAGATTATGACATTCAATCGCTATTACTGACTCTTCATCAAGACAAGGTCAAATTACAATCAACCCGCTGATAACTTCCCCGCCAATCATGGTCATTACCACGTCAAAATCAGGAGTAACCGCAATAATATCAGCATCTTTACCAGGCGCCAGACTACCTTTGGATTCTACCAGACCCAACCGTTTTGCCGGATTATAAGTTACCGTAATAAACGCCTCGCTCAGATTACAACCAGTACCCTTCCAAAAATTCCTGATTACCTGTTCCAAAGTGACTCCGCTGCCTGCTGACTTTTCAGCAGGATTATGGCAACGCCCCTCCCCGGCACCGGAGAGATCCCCACCCCAGAAGTAACCGGATGGCATCACTCCATCTGAAACCAGAATAATCCCATCCGCTCCTTTGTGTTGCCAAATCAATTCCAAATTTGCCGGAGAAAGTATTTGACTATCGACAACCAGCTCCACAGACAGACCTTTATGTAGTAAAGCAGTCTCAATAACCTTTGGTTCCCGGTAAGACAAGGGATCGGCTTGATTAAAACAAGGGACGACACAGGAAAAACCATTTTCCACAGCCATTACAACCGTTGCCCAGTCCGCGTTACTATACCCAATCGAACAGGAAATCCCTCTTTTAGTAACCGCAGCAGCAAAAGCTAGGGCCCCCGGCAATTCCGGCGCCAGAGTAATCGCCTTTATACCAGAATTAGTAAACTGCTGCAATTGTTCTACTTCAGCCACTGTTAACAGAGGTAAAGGTTTATACCGGAGTCGCTCATCCGGTCCTGGTATCAAACCGGACCCCTCCAGATGGATTCCCAAGCACTGGGCACCTTTATAGTCACTGTGTGTCAACTGGTTAAAACTTGCGGCCGCCTGATATAATTGTTCAAATGTTCCGAAAGCAGTGGTAGCCAGAAAAGCAGTTACTCCATGCGTAGCATAAAAACGGGCCCATTTAATAAGCCCCGCCACGTTACCTGACAGAAATACTTCACGGTGCGGATGTTGATCAATCAAGCCGGGAGCCAGTATTAGCCCTTCTAATGGTATTTCTTGAAATCCTTCCGGGATCTTGACCGTTGCTCCGTCCCCGACTGCTAAAATTCTTCCGTGACTGATTAAAACGGTAGCTTCTTCGATCAATTCAAAGGGAGTTAACGCTGCCGCTTTAGTTAGGGCAAACTGTCCCATGGCACCAGCTCCTTAGTAAAACCCCAGGTATTTCAGCACCTGGTTAAAACTTATTAAGCATTATTTAATAACTAATATAGATAATTTGCATCCCAAATAAAGGGATATTTTGCGGGGAAAAGCCTTTCAATCTTTGTCTCCTCCAGCTTTAGCAAGGCCCAGTCACTCCGGTCATACAAACCAAAGAGTAATCTGGTCAGTTGAGGGGCACTTAAAGCTTCCAACTGCCCGTCCACTTTGTTAAGTTCGATTCCGGCAGTAGTGAGCTGGATCTCCCTCGAAGTGGTTTGATCCTGAAACGGTATCAATATGTTTAAGTCCGCCTTTGCCATTGAATTAATTTGTTCCTTTAATAACGGAGTAATTTGGTGCAAAAAAGCCGGCCAATCAATTACTTTAATCATCCCAGCCAATGGCGCCGGATTAAGATGAGTACCGCCCCACCGGTAGGCTGCCATGTTTAAATAATGTTGCGGGGTACCCCGAATAATTAAATCATAACCATCGGGGAGAAAATGGTCACAAAAACTTTTCACCATCTCCACGGCATTGCGGTAGTCGAAGACAGCGGCTTCAGATATTTCAATTTGCTGTTGCCTACTATTATGGTTAAAATATAGATAACCGGCCACTTTGCCTTGGGAATTTTCCCAAACCATAAAATTTTCCTTGACCGGGTAAGGAACCTCTTTTAAAGCGGCTAGTTCCAGGCCCATTTCAGCAAAGCGACTGCGCCACCATTGGTTAGTCCTTTGCGGTTGCAACCAAAACTTACTGTTACCACGGTCGTAGAGCGTGGCAATTGCGTCTAAATCAGCAGCCTGTACCGGCCGGAAACTACCTTTAACCGCTAAGTTTTCCTTTCTTAACTGTCCCTTGCGCAATCTGGTTTTATAACGCGGTAACAGGGGAACAAACCCATAACGTGGGTAAAAGGTGGGGATTCCCCATAAAAATACCGCGGTTATCCCTCGTTCCTTAATCTGTTCCAAGGCGTTAATCAGACAGTTACCACCGATTCCGGCATTGCGAAACTGCGGATGGGTAACCACCGGTGAAATTGCCCAGACTGGTAAAAGAACCTTATCAAAGTATAACTTTTGCGGAAAGAAGCCTACTGCCGTAACTAATCGTCCCCCGGTTTCCCCTACTCGGACCAAATCCGGTTGCCAGGTTGTCCGGGTATATAAATATGTAAATAAGATTCGGTGTTCTTTCCCCTGTTGCGGATCAATAGCCC
>DATCLA010000244.1:0-2028 GCA_036564195.1 Bacillota bacterium | reverse complement strand
CGGACTGAATTGCACGAAAGAGAATTAAGCAAATGAAATCCAAAGTTTGGAGGTAATTGATGATTAATCGAGACTCGGTTTCATTCGCTTCTTATGAAGCAATGGCGGAATACTATTATACCCATATAGACCGCAAGCCCTTTAACGCTTACTATGAAAGGCCGGGGCTCTTAGCGCTGTTGCCTGAGGTTCGCGGGAAGAAGGTGGTGGATGCCGCCTGTGCCGCCGGGTGGTATACCAATTGGCTATTGGAACACGGGGCAACGGTGACAGCGGTGGATTTTAGTCCGGCAATGATTGCAATGACCAAAAAGAGGGTAGGTAATAAAGCCCAAATTGTCCGGGCTGATTTAAATGACCCGCTTACCTTTATCAAGGATGAATCGGTAGATCTGGTTTTGTCATCTTTAACACTGCATTACTTGAAGGATTGGACAACAGTAATGCGGGAATTCTACCGGATCCTGAAAAGAGACGGCTTGCTGGTGTGTTCCGTACACCATCCGTTTATGGATTTCACAATGTTTAAGAGGGAGAATTATTTCTTAACCGAACTGTTGGAGGATGAGTGGGAGACCCACCGAGGAACGGTGAAGGTGAAGTTTTACCGCAGACCGCTAAGTCAAATCATCAATTCGATCCTAGAGGGCGGCTTTATAATTGAGCGGTTAACCGAGCCGCTGCCGACGGAGGAATTTAAAAGAGCAGATCCGGAAACCTATGAAAGATTAACCAAAAGGCCACAGTTTCTGTTTTTAAGAGCCCGGAAAGACTATTCCGAACCGGGTAGCTTAGGAAGATAACAGGGGGCATTAATGAACCAAAGTAAGCAGGTAATCGTGGTGGGAGGAGGGGCAGCCGGAATGATGGCGGCAATTACTGCCCGCAGGCGGGGTGCTCATGTCACCATCTTGGAGAAAAACCCACGGGTGGGTAAGAAAATTCTGGCTACCGGCAACGGACGGTGCAATTTTACTAATATCCATGCCGACCATGCTGATTATCACGGCAATAACCCCGAATTTGCCCGGAGCGCATTAACGAGTTTTACAGTGACCGACACCATCCGGTTTTTTGAAAAATTAGGGATTACTCCTAAAGTGGAGGATTTTGGGAAGGTCTTTCCAATGTCCGACCAGGCTTCCAGTATTCTGGATGTCTTGTTGTATGAACTGAACCGGTTGCAAGTGGAGATTATCTGTAATGCAGTGGTAGCTGAGATTACTAAGGAGGAGCAGCAATTTAAAATCAGGTTGCAAGACGGTCCTGTTTACCGGGGGGATCGGGTGATCATTGCCACCGGCGGCAAAGCTATGCCGGCCAGCGGCTCGGATGGTAGCGGCTATGATTTAGCTAGAAAGCTGGGGCATACTATTACTGCCCTTTTCCCGGCACTGGTCCAATTAATGCTGGAAGGTTCTTATTTCCAACGGATTGCGGGAGTAAAATTCGTCGGTACGGCTGAAATTATCCATCACGGTCAATCCCTTGCCCAAGACCGGGGCGATATCCTCTTTGCCAACTATGGGGTATCAGGTCCGCCCATTTTCCAGCTCAGCCGGAAAGCCGGAGAATTACTGCACGCCGGGAAAGAAGCATATTTGAAAATAACCCTCCTAGACCGGTTTTCTAAAGCAGAGTTAAGTGAGTTGATTAAGAAACGGTTTCAAGCCAGCCCTCAAAAGCCGGTAGACATTAGTTTGGTGGGGCTGATTAATAAAAGGCTGATCCCGGTTTTATTGAGTGAAGCCGGCATTAAAGATTTAAAGCGCCCGGTAGCCGCTCTGTCAGCATCGGAGCAGGCAGGGATCAGTAATATTTTAAATGATTGGCGGTTTAAGATCAGGGGGACCAAAAGCTGGCCCAGCGCTCAGGTGACAGCGGGCGGGGTTGCTACCACTGAAATAGAAGCCAATACCATGGAGTCAAAGTTGGTCAAAGGCTTGTTTTTTGCCGGAGAGATCATTGATATCGACGGAGATTGCGGCGGTTTTAACCTGAAGTGGGCGTGGTCGTCCGGGTTTGTTG
>DATCLA010000243.1:0-9413 GCA_036564195.1 Bacillota bacterium | reverse complement strand
CATTAAGCCTGCTTGAGCCGGGATATACAACAAGTAGCGGTGTAATTTTCCTAACTTGCCCCATTGTTCGACCCGGATTTCCGACTGGAGCCGGTAAGGGACTTTCAGTAACTGAATGGAACGCCGGGCTACTCCCGCCGTTTCAGTAGCAACTGAAACCGCAATTTTTTGATTACCGGTCAAGTGAATACTGCCGGATACGTGTAAGATCGCTGCTAATTCAGCCTTAATGCACCCTTTACATTGGGGCAGGGAAAAACGGGTAAGTTCCTCCCGGATTGCTTGCGAAAATGTCTCCATCAAAAAACCTCGAAATATTTGATTACTTTAATCATATATTTAAACGCTAAGCCGATAAATTTAGTTGATTCTATATCCCAGGAGGAGTAAAAATGATTAATACCGTCTGGCTATTGCTGTTGCTTAGCGGGATCGTCACTGCCGCGGCTACTGGAAAAATTATGTTAGTATCGGATGTAATCTTCTCCAATACCGCCAAAGCGATTGAA
Organism: Bacillota bacterium; assembly: GCA_036564195.1. Lineage (GTDB taxonomy): Bacteria > Bacillota > UBA4882 > UBA8346 > UBA8346 > DATCLA01. Next base: position 8,904 of record DATCLA010000243.1, on the reverse strand, counting down.
TTCTCAATCGGTCTGGCTGGTACCATTGCCTTTTGGTCGGGAATTTTAAAAGTAGCCGAAACTGCCGGAGTCACGGCCATGATCGCCAAGTTGTTTCAACCGTTTTTAAAATGGCTCTTTCCTTCCTTAATCCGTCAGTCTCAAGTCCTGGGCACCATCGCTCTGGCACTTGCTGCTAATCTGCTGGGGTTGGGGAATGTTGCCACTCCGCTGGGGCTTGAGGCCATGGCGAAACTGCAGGAACTCAATGCTGACCCGGAACGAGTATCGAAAGAAATAGCCACTTTTTTAGCTTTAATCCTGGGCGGATTAACAATATTACCTTCAACGCTGATCGCCGTCCGGGCACAGGCCGGTTCTAAAAACCCTTCCTTAATCCTGGTTCCAGTGTTTATTGTCTCCCTGTGCGGAACCGTAATTGCTTTGATCTTTAACCAGCTGGCATATAAGGTACTCATTTGGTACCAGCGAAAGGAGTAAAACTGATGTTCGCCTTGCTCACCACCGTCTCCCAATGGTTAATTCCTTTAATCCTGATTTTAATTTTGACCGCTGCTTATAAAAATAAAGTCCGAATCTACGAAGTCTTTGTCCAGGGGGCCTTGGAGGGGTTGCGGACCACCTTCAAACTTTCCCCTTATATCCTGGCAATCTTCGTAGCGATCGGCCTTTTCCGTTCTTCGGGCGCCCTGGATATCTGTATTGAAACCGCCAGGCCGCTGCTGGTTTTACTGAATATTCCTTCCGATCTGCTAACCCTGGCGTTGCTGAAGCCGCTTTCCGGTTCGGCTTCCTTAGCTATTACCGCCGAGTTGCTTCAAAAATACGGGCCGGATTCCCCTATTGGAATCATTGCCTCGATCGCCCAAGGCTGTAGTGAAACAACCTTTTATGTCCTCTCTTTGTATCTTGGCTCCGTTAACATCAAAGACGGGCGCCATACGTTGCTGATGGGCGTAACTAGTGAAGTAGTAGCTTTTTTATTGGCTGTGAGCCTGGGATCATTGCTGACACCCTAGCTTATCCTGGCTAAAATAGTTTTACTCCGGATGGCTATACCATAGTTTCTGGGCACTATTTTCAATCGTAGCGGCGGTCTCTACGTTTTGGGCTCCTTGAGCGTTTTCAGTCTCTGCCTCGGTAGTTTCTTGATCCAATGATTGAGTGCTATCTAAAATTTGATCCCAGGGAATATGTAAATCCATTTTATGCTCTGCAAGATCCAGTAAACTGGTTAAAAAGGCTTTAAATTGACACTTAAAAAACTCTACCTGTTGCCGGACTTCGGTCAGTTTTTGAATCTCAGCCTGAATTTCTTCCTTAATTTGGGCTTTAATATGTTCACCCCGTTGTTCCGCTTCACGAACGATTAGATCAGCTTTGGATTGGGCTACCTTTTTTACTTCATCCGCGGATTCCTGGGCCAGAATCATCGCATTGCGCAAGGTCTCTTCCATTGCCTGATATTGGCTTACTTGGTTTTGCAAGGCTTCGATTTTCTCTTTCAGCTCAATGTTTTCACGATAAAGATGTTCATAATCGTGGGTAATCCGGATCATAAACTCCTGCACTTCGCTGGTACTGTAACCGCGAAAACTGCGCCGGAACACCGTTGTTTCCAAATCAACGGGGGTAATCATTGCGCATCACTCCTTCTTTTCTCGTGTCGTATTCGAAATCAAATTAGCAGTTTTTTGCTTCAACCCCAAACTTAGCTGCTCCAACTTTAAAAATTCGGGTATAAAAGTCCCTTTCTCATAAAGCCATCATTTCCATAATACCATATCATTCCTATTTAAACATACTGACTTTATAAAACCAAGTTTCATTTTAGTGATTTTTAAATAAAGCGTTTTAAAACCACTCCCACACGCCCCTTCTTGGAGGTGCCGGTAATCTCCTGAAACTCTACCCGGCCCCGGCCCCGGATGGAAATGACCGCCCCCGGCGCCAATTCCAGATCCGGAGCTTTCACCGTTTTCCAATTTACTTTGACTCGCTCCGCCTTAATTTCCCGCGCCATTTTAGTTCGGGAATCGCCAAAACCCAACGCCGCCAGGGCATCCAAACGTAGGGAAGCTACGGTCGTCCGGATCTCTTTGATCCGCCGGTCCGGAAGGTTTAACCGTTCCGGTTCAATCAAGGTCACGCTAACTTTGGCCTTACCGACTTCACCCAGATTGATCCGAAGGTAATCAGCTAATTCCGGAGTTACTACTGCTTGGCATTTGGAATCATCCACCAATAGATCTCCGATTTTTTCCCGCTTAACCCCTAAAGCGAGCAAAGCGCCTAAATAATCCCTGTGGCTCAATTGTAGCGACGGTGTGGGGGTTATTTCCAAAAAAGCCAGCTCCGGTTCGATGGTTTCCACAATATAATAATCAGGATAAATCACCAACCGGCGCCGTTCCGACCGGGGATACCCGCCATAGGAATTAAAGCGTACTCCAGTTACAAAACGTAGAACCGCCTCTGCCGCTTCGAGTGAGGGCGGTTCCAAAAAATTAGTCCATTGCGGTTTTTGGTCGCGTAACGAACGCTCCGCCAGTTCCTGAATATGGGCTAAGAAACGTTTCAATTCCAATTCATTTTCCACTGTCATCTAACTCATATTCCTTCCCCAACCAATGATTTCAGCATTAAACATTACCCCCACTTACTTGTGGCTCTTTCCGAGTTCGGCCGAGCGAACAGCCGCGGCTTTTAACGCCTCCATTATTATTCCGGCTACAGCATTTTTTTCAAATTCAAACAAAGCAGCGGCGGTAGTCCCACCAGGAGAAGTAACTTCATTACGTAACTTAGCCGGGTGTTCACCGGTCTGTTGCAGCAGCGCAATGGCGCCACTGAAAGTTTCGGTAACCATCAATTCTGCATCTTTGCGGCTTAATCCTAACAACACTCCGGCGTCGATCATTGCCTCAACCAAATAATAAACATAAGCCGGTCCACTGCCGCTGATCGCGGTAGCGGCATCAAATAAACTTTCCGGCAGTTGGATCACTTTTCCCAATACGGAAAAGAGATTGACTACCGTGGTGATATCAGCTGCGCTAGCAGTTTTACCGGGACAAACCACACTCATGCCGTGGCCGATCTGTAATGGGGTATTAGGCATTACCCGGATTACCCGTGAATACGGATACCATGAATCCAAAGTACTAACGGTGATCCCGGCGGCGATGGAAACCAACAGGTGTCTTGAACCGACTGCCGGTCCCAAGGTCTCGGCTACTATCGGTTGAATATGGGGTTTAACTGCCAAAATAATCGTATCGCAACAGGCAGCCAGTTCGGTATAGGTAGCTTTGGCCCCAACCTGGTAATGTGCTTCAAAATAACTGATTTTGGCGGGATCAGTCTCCACCAACAAAAGCTGCTGCGGCTTAAGATATTCCTTGGTAATCAGACCTTTAATAATTGCTGCGCCCATCGCTCCGGCGCCGATTATTCCCAAGCGTTCCATGATAACCTCCTAGCGGTCACGTTCATTCCGAAACAGCGTAGATGAAAGGGAAGACTGGGACAGGCCACGGTCTCCCTCTTTCTCCCGCTCTTTTAACACTGTCCGCAGCGGGATAGTCACTTCAATATTGGCGGGTGTAAATAGAAAGATTGAACCACTGATCTTTTGCATCGTGCCATCCAACGCATAAATGGCTCCGCCCAAAAAATCGGCAATCCGCCGGGCGGTGGTTTTATCGGTCTCTTCTAAATTTAAAATTACGGTCTGCTTGTTTTTTAAGTGGTCGACGATTGTCTGGACCTCTTCAAAATTTTGGGGTTCGATAATAATCATTTTCACGGCTTTATTTGAATTGGCAATTGTCACCAATTTACTATGTTCCTTCTCTTTCTCCCGTTCCCGTTGTTCTTTAAGGTCGCGCTGCCGGTAACTGCGATCTTTTCGGCTTAATTCTTCAAAACCGCCCCCAGGATCGTCCTCTTCAACCACTTCTTCAGCTTCAAATCCGAACAAGTTTAAAAACTTCTCAAACCAGCCGGATTTCTGGTTACCGGATTTAATCTCGTCGTCCCATTGATTGCGCAAATTACCCACCTCACTAAAGACTAAAAATCGCGGTCCCGATCCGGAGCAGATTGGCTCCTTCCTCAACAGCCACTTCAAAGTCCTGGCTCATCCCCATCGATAAATACTGCCAGTCATCAGTGGCATAAGATCCTTCTTTATACTCTTTAAATATCTCCTTTAATCTCCGGAACACCGGACGGGCCGTTTCCGGGTCCTTACTTAAGGGAGCCATTGTCATTAGTCCACATGGTTTTAGATAAGGGTACTGGCGAATTTGTTCCATGGCAGCGGAAAAGTCCTGATAAGCAAAACCATGTTTAGTGGTTTCGCCGCTGATGTTCAATTGGATCAACAACTTAACCGGCTTTTGCAACAACTGGGCTTGTTTAGCAAGTTCCTTAATGAGTTCGATCCGGTCCACGGAATGAATCAGATCGAAATTTTTAATTACCGGCTTAACTTTATTGGTCTGAAGCGTCCCGATAAAATGTTTGGTTACCGGTCCCGCCAATCCGGGCAGTTTTCTTAAGGCATCCTGAACCCGGTTTTCAGCAATATCGGTTATGCCGAGATGAATCGCTTCATTAATTAAAGCCAAGTCTACATATTTGGTCACCGCAATCAACTTGATCCGGGCCGGATCGCGATTAACCCGGGCAGCTGCCGCAGTAATCCTTTTTCTAATTAATTCTAAATTATCTGAAAGTCCCATTTTAATTCACCTTAATTCACCAAAATTCGCGACCCGAGCTCAGCCAGGTCGGAACGTTCTCCTTTTACCAAAGTGATATGACCGGCAATTTTCTCATTTTTAAACTTTTCAACCAAATAGGTTAGACCATTACTATTGGAATCCAGATAAGGATGGTCAATCTGATAAGGATCACCAGTAAAGACAATTTTAGTCCCCTCACCAACCCGGGTGACCACGGTTTTAACTTCGTGCGGGGAAAGATTCTGGGCTTCATCAATAATGACAAATTGATCCGGAATACTCCGACCTCGGATATAGGTCAAGGCTTCTAATTCCAGCAGACCAAGTCCTTTTAAACTGCTTACCAGCTGGTCGATTTTCTCGTTGCGGTCCCGGTTACTGAATAAAAATTCCAGATTATCAAAGATCGGTTGCATCCAAGGACGTAATTTTTCATCAATATCACCCGGTAGAAAACCCAAATCCTGCCCCATCGGAATTATGGGCCGGGAAACGGATAAACGCCGGTAACGAGAGTCTTCAACCACTTTTTGCAGTCCGGCAGCTAATGCCAGTAGCGTTTTGCCGGTACCAGCCCGCCCGATTAGCGTTACCAGACGGATCTCTTCATCAAGCAGCAGTTCCAGGGCAAATTTCTGTTCTTTATTGCGGGCTTTTAAGCCAAAAGGATTCTGATTGGCGAAACGTAACGGAACTATCATGCCGTTTTGTAGGTGCCGTCCCAATGCTGATTTGGAAGAACCCAGACAATCTTCCATAATTACCAGTTGGTTGGGGAACAGTTCAGTCTCGGTCACCACCACGGAACCATTAGCATAAAAAGCGTTTATTAATTCCGGGTTAACTTTTAAACTTCGGGTACCAGTATATACTTCGTCAATATCAATCTTATCAGTTTGATAGTCATCGGCAGCAATCCCTAAAGCATCGGCTTTAATCCGCATATTGATATCCTTGGTTACCAAAACCACAGGTAAATCAGAGCTTTCTTTTAATGCCAACGCCACCGCAATAATCCGGTTATCAACCTTAGAACGGTCTAAAGCTGCCGGAAGCCTGCCAACCTGTTCATGATTTAATTCCACCCGGATACTGCCTCGGTTAGCCCCGAGCGGCACTCCGGTATCCAAATGTCCCACACTACGCAATTTATCCAGGAATGACGAAACCCAGCGGGCATTACGCCCCACATCATCCTGGCGCTTCTTATGACTGTCAATCTCTTCGACTACCGCCAGGGGAATCACAATATCATTATCTTGAAAAACTTGCAATGCGTGAGGATCATGGACCAAAACACTGGTATCCAACACAAAAATTTTTTTCAATCTGTGCCCTCCCTACCGCGATATAACCGTTGTACCGGCCTCAATTCCGGTAACAATCGCCTTACTTCCGTCGCTTGCCAGTACCTGTACAATTTGTTCCCGATAACTGCTTCCTTTTACAATTCGGACACAATAGCTAAGGTCTGCTTGCTGATAAAGCGCTTGGACCGGAATGGCTACTCCGGTTACCTTTTGATAAACAATGAACATCCGGCCTTGGCGCGGCAGCGTCAGATCGGTTGCAGTGAGCGGTATTTCCACCCCGGCAATAACTGGTTGACCGTTTATTTTTTTTAAATAGGTCACTGGTGCTTCCACCCAGCCGTTTTTGGTCTTTAACCGCCAAAGGTCACCTTTTTTTACCCTCCCGGCCTGTTCCGGATGGACTTTTACTGCTACCAGTTGCTTAAATGGATGAATTAATTTTCCAATCACTTCACCGGCCTTAACATAATTTCCGGGTTTCTTCGATGGATAATCACGTTTAAAATCATCCTCCGTCAAACTTTCAAAGGCTGCTGGTTGCAACCGTTTTTCCCAGCCATCGGTCGCAAGGCTAAAATAACCTGCTTGCTCAGAAGTTATAAATCTCCATCGGTTTAAAACCGGTTTTAATTTCTGGCGGATTTGCCGCTCCTGGGGAAGAATCTTTTGAATAGTTCGCAATACCCTCTCTTTTTCCTGCTTTAATAATTCCAAATCCGGATCAGAAATATTATGTCCGGAATGTTCCGACCACCAGGCAATATTGTTCCGAATTCGCTCCAAATCCTTCTTTTGGGCTATTTCATCCTGCATCAACTCTTGATACTGCTTATACAGTTCCAGGGTTGCAGCAGAAATTTCTAAATTTTTTTCCCGCGATTTCTCATTAGTATCAAGCCAAGCAATTATTTCATTCCGGGGGATTCGCGTGCCGCTTTTAATCAGCATGGTCATTCTTCCCGCCACCGGTGCGGTGACCAGTTGTTCTTCGCGCAGTAGCAGAACCTCCATCCAAGCACCTTTCTCAATAACCCCCACCCGGGCGACGACAGCCTTTTGAAATAAATTTGCAAGGTACAGCCAACTCATTTCCAAAATTAACAGCGTCAACGCAAAAAGGAATAAAAAATGTAATAACTTAGCCCACTTCAATTGAAACTTTCTGCGTTTTTTGGGGGCCTTTCCGAAGAACATAGTTTCAGCCTTGGCCATTATCGTTTCTCGCCAACTTCTAATTTATTTTAAACTGATAATCCCCATCATCCGGTTGCCGGTCTGATTCCCGGCACGGTATGAAAAGAAGGTTTGATGCTGACAACTGGTACAAGCTCCCGATAAAAAGATATTTTCTGGGGCAATTCCGGCTTTAGTCAACAAACGGAAATTAAAGCCAATCAAATCAACATAATAACGATCCCCACCTTTGTTAACTGCCAAACAATCAGCCTTGTTAAATATATCGGCTAAATCTCGGTTAACTTGAAAGCATTTTTTACAAATCGCCGGCCCGATTGCTGCCAGCATTCGTTCGGGGAGGGTCTGATACTCCCTGATCATCCGCTCGATGGTCCGCTCGACAATCCGAGCGATGGTACCCCGCCAACCAGCGTGAACAACTGCAACTGCTGGCCGGTCAGGGTCATAAAGAAAAACCTGCACACAATCGGCGGTGAAAATTGCTAAAACTATCCCCGGTTCATCGGTGATTAAAGCATCGGTATCCGGCAGCGCGGTTTGCAAAGAACGGGCCCCAGCTCCGGCCAGCTGCCGGTCAACTTTTTGAACTTTTACACCGTGAACTTGATTGGCAGTCACCAATTGTCCTAAATCCAACTGTAACGCCTGCAAAAAACTGTATCTCCGTTTAAGCACCGGTTCCGGAAGATCCCCGGTATGCAGGGCCATATTCCCGGAACTTTGAGTAGAAACGCCCTGAACCAGTCCGGAGTGGTTTAACGGCAGCGCTTGATAGACTTCAACTCCGTGGTAAACTCGAAACTGCCAATTTGAATTCAGATTATCACTTGTTTGGGCCGCCATTCGATAATTTTCCCTTCCGCCAGACTCTCCCTGACTAAAATCAGCCGTTGGTTCGCAGAACCCCGAAACGGCAAGGAATTTCGTTTTAAATCTTCCCGGTACGGGCCGTCCACAACCACATCGGCTACAGCGAGCAATTTACGATAACCCGGATTCTGAAGATTGTCCAAAAGTTCTTCCCAAGTAAAGCCAGTATAAACCCATAACCCCAAACCTGAAGTTTTAAGAATCTCGCCCAACTCGGCCCCAGCTTCAGCCTGAAGGAACGGTTCGCCGCCGCTAAAGGTTACACCGGTGATTAACGGAGTGATCTTAAGTTGGGGGATTAATTCCGCCAACCGGTATTCCGTTCCCCCTTGAATACTCCAGGTCTGGGGATTATGGCATCCCGGACAGGCATGCTGGCAACCTTGAAAAAAAATCGTGATCCGCAGTCCGGGCCCGTCCACAACACTTTCATGAGTGATTCCGGCAATTCGTAATTTTGTCAACAGGGTCTCCTTTGGAAAATCAGACATGATGTTTAACACGGTCGTTCAATTCAACCCGTTTAGCATCGTTAAACCGGTCCACCGTGGAAAGATAACCGGTAATCCGGCGAATGCGCCGGATCGCGGTCGAACCACAAACCGGACAGGCGTCAGCAATAATTCCCCGTTGAAAACAGCCCAGGCATTCGTCAATCGGGAAATTAATCCCGACATAGCCCATATTGGAAGCAGCCATATGCCGCAATAGGCTTTCATAAGCCTCCAGATTGTCAATGGGCGGTGCTTCCAGCTCCACATAGCTGATATGCC
>DATCLA010000242.1:0-1951 GCA_036564195.1 Bacillota bacterium | reverse complement strand
CTAGTAAACCGGTTGCTAAAAACGGAGTTGGAACCGGGACGCAATTTGAAACCATCTTCCAGGAACAACTGGCAGAACAGTCGGGGATTAAATTTTCGGCCCATGCTTTGAAACGTTTGGAGACCAGACAGATTTCCCTTGGCAACCAGGAAATGGCGTTACTCAAAGATGCGGTCAATAAAGCCGAGGCTAAGGGAGCTAATGAATCATTAATCCTAATGGACCGGATGGCCTTGGTGGTCAGCATCAAAAATCGGACCGTGATCACCGCGGTCGATGAAGCGAGTTTAAAGGATAATGTCTTTACTAACATTGATAGCGCTGTAATTGTTAAGTAGTCGGCGCATTTAGCGAGGCTGGACCTCGAGGAGAGGGAGCCTCCAAACCCCGCCGAACGATTGAGGCGGAAAGAATTGGCATGAGGCAAATCATTCAACGGCGAGCAGTGATCGATTATCAATCTAATCGAAACTGGTCGCAAGCTACGAGTGACGAGCTACGATGATGCGCCTCGGCCTTCAAAAAAAGGAGGTCGTTTTATCATGATGCGTTCAATGTTTGCCGGCGTTACCGGTCTGCGCAATCACCAGACGCGGATGGACGCCATCGGCAATAATATCGCCAATGTCAATACGGTCGGCTACAAAGCCAGCCGGGTCAGTTTTCAAGATACTTTAAACCAAACCTTGCGCGGCGCTTCGGCGCCTACTACCAACCGGGGCGGTATCAACGCCATGCAGGTCGGTGTGGGTATGAACCTAGCCAGTATCGATGTGTTGCATACCCAGGGAAACTTGCAGAATACCGGGAAAATCACTGATGTCGCCATTCAGGGGGATGGGTTTTTCATCCTCAGCGACGGCAATAAACAGTATTATACCCGGGCCGGGAACTTTAATATGGAGCGGGATGGCAGGCTGGTCAACCCGTCCAACGGATTGAACGTTATGGGCTGGATGGCGGATATTAACGGCGTAATTAATACCAATATGCCCGTTACCAATATCAGGATCCCGCTCGGTCAGACCATTGCTCCGATTGCCACCACCCGGATTGAGTTCAGTGGAAATTTAGCCTCTAATACTAATATTGAATTGGCTTATCAAGATTTGCAGGTTACCGATGCCAATGGTAATCAGGCTACTATCAGTTTTACCATTCATGAGGTCGGTTTTAACGAATACGAATACATAGCCAATATCCCCTCTGAACTTGGAAGCATCACCGCAGGTACTGGCGTAGGAAGAATTACTCTAAACGAATACGGAGTCGTCACAAATACTGGTACTCCGTTTGAAATAACATTAGCCGGCGGAACCAACCGGATTATTATAGAACCGCCTCAAATAAACCGTCCTTTGGGAGACGGGTTTACCGCGCATGCTACCGGTAACTTACAAAGTTTTGATTTTGCCGGATTTAACGGTGCGGGTTTACCGACGACCTACACCCGGACTATACGTGATACCAGAAATAATCCGATAACTTTGGATTATATAATTACCTCAACCGGAGTTCCTAACCAGTATAGGTGGACTGTTGTGCCAAATACAGGAGCTTCAAACTGTAGTGTGATCTCCGGTACCACAGGTACATTTACCTGGACGGCAGAGAATGGGATAACCGAAGCGGAACAAGTATCCACAGTCGTCCATGCTAATGGTTCCCCTACCGGAACTAATGTGACAATCAATCCGCCGTCGTTAATGAGTGGACCGCCTACATTTACAGTCATTGAACGATCTCCGGATATTCGTTCGGTTGCAAATGGTAATGCTTTGGTCGCTTCGACGACTCCGGCTGTACCTGGCGCTGCAGGTGATAGAGCTGAGTTTGATCTACCAATTGTAAACCTCGATGGAGAGGTAGTATCGATACTTCACTTTGATTTGACAGCTACCGCTATAGGCACTCCTCCTACTTTTGATTATACTATTACCATGAATGATAA
>DATCLA010000241.1:0-1894 GCA_036564195.1 Bacillota bacterium | reverse complement strand
GGCTCTCTCTCCGCCACCTACCCTTTATACACCGGCGGTAAATTACGCAATGCCTTAAAGATCGCTAAAACCCAACTGGATCTTGCTTTGGAAAAAGAACGAAATGTTAGGCAAAAACTGACTTACAATGTAAAATCCACCTTTAACCAGGTCTGGTTAGCCAAGGAGCAATTGCTGGTAGCCAACGCTGCTTATGAAAACATGACCCGTCATGCGGAACGAATTGAAAAATTATATAATGTCGGGAACACTTCCAAATTCGAACTACTCCGGGCCCAGGTGAACCGGGACAACTTAAAACCGGCGGTAATCAAGGCTCAGAACGGCGTAGCAACGGCTAAACTGGCTTTGGCAACCTTAATCGGCTTACCAAAAGACAGTTCATTTGAGATTGCGTTTAACCCTGATCAAGTCTCTTTACCGGAAAAGCCTGCCGGTACCTTGGATAATGCACTGAATTTAGCCTTTCAAAACCGTTCCGAATTAAAACAACTGAAGTTAGCTGCCGAAATCAATGAAATTCAGGTCGCGCTAGCCGAAGCCTACTTAAAACCCAACGTAGCCATAACCGGAAGCTACGAGGGCACCGGTACGGAATTAGACCCTGGTTCCTGGGATAAATCATGGAGTCTTACTTTAGGGGTCAAAGGAAATCTGTTTAGCGGCACCAATAAGCCTCAGGTAGAATTGGCTAAAGCTGAGCTAGAAAAGACCAAAATCCAGGAAGCCTATTTAAAAGATGGTATTCGCCAGGAAGTTGAACAAGTGTTTTTAGCCATTAAAGAAAGCCTGGAGACTACTAAATCGGCCCAAGCCAACATTAGCTTGGCTAAAGAGGCTTTACGCCTGACCGAAGTTCGTTTCCAGGCGGGAATGGCTACTACTATTGATGTTATGGACGCCCAGCTAGCCCAGGATCAAGCTCTGACTGACTACTATGGCAGTTTAGCCGCTTACTTGACTGCTTTGGCCAAATTGGACTTAGTAACCGGTCAAAACTGAATTAACCCCGATCTTTACAGGAGGAACGTATGAAAAAATCGCTCTAATAATAGTTTTATTCCACTATTGATGTTATGGAGCCCAACTGTCCCAGGAATCAAGCTCCGACCGACTACTATGGCAGTTTAGCCGCTTACTTGACTGTTTTGGCCAAATTAGACTTAGTAACCGGTCAAAACTAAACTAATCCAGATCTTTAAGGAGGATTGTATGAAAAAAATCGCCCTAATAATAGTTTTATTGGTACTCAGCGCTACCGGTTGTGGCCGCAAAAATGCCACCGCAGCCACTGCCGCTCCAGCCGTACCAGTAAAAGTAGCTCCGGTTAGTCTCGGTGACATCCATCAGGTTTTTAAAACTACCGGAATAGTTGAAGCCAATCAAGAAGGTCAAGTCTCCGCCAAAATTGCCGGCCGGGTTTCTCAGGTCCGGGTAAAATTAGGCGATTATGTCCATGCCAATCAGACGCTAATCCTATTGGAGCAGGACGATTTACTCAACCAAAATCTACAGGCCAAAGCCGAGCTTGCCCAAGCGCAGGCAAATCTGAAACAAAGCCGGGATAATTTTGTACGGCTCCAAAAACTCTATCAACAACAAGCTATTTCCAAGCAGGAATTTGATCAGGCCCAAACTGCTCTGGATATTGCCGAAAATAAGGTACAACAGGCCCAGGCAGCGCTAGCTCTTAATGAAAACCAGCTTCGGAACACCACGATCGCTGCCCCGTTCAACGGTTATGTCGGATTGTTAAATGTGACTCAGGGAGAAGTCGTTAATCCGGGAGTCCCACTGCTAACAGTGGCTGATCTGTCGAAAGTATTGGTAACCGTGAACTTAAGCGACAGTTATATCGGCCGGATCCGTAAAGGCCAAAAGGTCTCCATCGGGT
>DATCLA010000240.1:0-7068 GCA_036564195.1 Bacillota bacterium | reverse complement strand
TCTGCTGCCAATCGGACAGCTTTATTATATTAGCACAATTTATTCATTGAGTCAATAAAACCAGAACAATTATTTTATCTGTATTTATTCCTATTCTAAAAGATTATACACAAAAGTAACGCTCCTCGCTAAAATTGAACTTGATCATATTCCAGTAAAATATAGCTATTACGCCACTGTATAAAAAACTAAAACCCCTCTTCGGGGCTTTTGTTTATCAGACTGCTTCAACACTTTTTACTTCGGGAATTTGCTGTTTTAAATAGCGTTCAATCCCGTTTTTCACGGTTAGCGTCGACATCGGGCAACCGGCGCAGTGACCTTTTAACCGGACTTTCACTACTCCGTCCACCACATCCACTAATTCAACATCACCACCATCAGCCTGTAAGGAAGGCCGTACCTGTTTAAGGGCTTCAATGACTTTTTCTTTCACTAAATTTACCTCTTTTCTTAAATAGAGCAAATCTTCTTGATTAGTTTAACTAATCAGAATAGATTTAACTCAGAATAACTAACCATAAAAATAATAGCAGAAAACTGACAAAATAGCAATAAAATGCCTTCTATTTCTCTTACCGTTTTTAAAAAAACGGCAATCAAGGGATTATGAATTTGAAGCTGTTCGTACCAGGTCTTTAATCTTCATCAAACGCGTCAAATTACCACGCTCGTTTTCATCCAGTTTCATTGTAATCGACTTGATGGCCGATTCTAATTGGGGAATCATCACATATTCCAAGGCATTGACCCGACGGCGGGTTTTTTCAATTTCCGCTGCTAACAGCTCTACTGTTTTTTCAACCTGCGCCAGATTGATTAAACTGTTCAAACTGGCCGAAAGTTTACGGATGGAGTGGTCCAATTCAGCTGAAGTCTGGGCGAAACCATATGGATAAATACTACCGACCCGATCCGGTTCTTGAAGTTTAAATTCCGGAACTTCTATGCTCATCATATGACGGGTAGTGGCAGTGATTTCTGCTTTAACTTTGGGAAGGGCAATGGCCGCCTCCAATGCCTCGCGAGACATGACTGCTCGGGCCATCATAAAACCTTTAGTAGCGCCGGATAATTCCGCTTCCACTTCCTGACGGAGCTTCCGGTTGGTCTCTACCAGTTTCATAAAACTTTTCATCAGCTCATCAAATTTATCTTTTAACAGTTTATGGCCACGAATGGCAACTTTCAACCGTCTTTTTAAACGCAACAGTTCCATCCGGGTCGGATTAACCCTGATTTCCATGATGACCTCCCCAATTTAGTTAGCTTTAGCTTGTGGCAGATATTTTTCAATATATTCGTCGCGAATCCGCTTGAGTTCTGCTCTTGGTAAAATGGTCAATAGTTCCCAGCCTAGATCAAGTGTTTCGGTAATTGAACGGTCCTCATCCTCTCTCTGGCTGACATAGCGTTTTTCGAATTCATCAGCAAACTTAGCGAATTTCTTATCAGTTTCGGTTAAAGCCGCTTCACCTAAAATAACTGCCAAATCCTTTGCTTCTTTCCCCCGCGCATAGGCCGCAAACAACTGGTTCATGGTATCAGCATGGTCCTCACGGGTTTTACCGCGACCGATTCCTTTATCTTTCAACCGCGATAAGGACGGCAGTACGTCAATGGGCGGAAAGATCCCTTTACGGTAGAGTTCCCGGCTCAAAATAATCTGGCCTTCGGTAATATACCCGGTTAAGTCAGGAATCGGATGGGTTTTATCATCTTCCGGCATTGACAGGATGGGAATCTGGGTAATTGAACCGTTACGTCCTTTAATCCGGCCCGCCCGTTCGTAAATGGTAGCCAAATCGGTATAAAGGTAACCTGGGTAACCGCGCCGTCCGGGAACTTCTTTCCGGGCCGCCGAAATTTCACGCAGGGCTTCGGCATAGTTGGTCATATCGGTTAAGATTACCAACACGTGCATCTCCAAGTCATACGCTAAATATTCTGCAACAGTCAAGGCCATCCGGGGGGTAGAAATCCGTTCAATCGCCGGGTCATTGGCTAAATTCAAAAATAAGACAGCCCGCTCAATCGCTCCGGTTTTTCGAAATTCGGCCACAAAATACTCGGCTTCTTCAAAGGTAATTCCCATTGCGCCAAAGACGACCGCAAATTTTTGACTGGTCCCCAGTACTTTAGCTTGACGGGCGATCTGTGCTGCCAGCTGGGAGTGGGGTAATCCGGAAGCGGAAAAGATCGGTAACTTTTGTCCCCGGACTAACGTATTCAAGCCGTCAATAGCTGAAATTCCGGTCTGAATAAATTCAGAAGGATAATTTCGGGCATAGGGATTAATCGGAGCACCGTTAATATCCAAACTGCGCTCCGGAATAATCGGCGCTCCCTTATCTTTGGGTCGACCCATTCCATCAAAAACCCGGCCTAAGATATCCGGTGCCACGTCCACAGTTAGGCTTTTGCCTAAAAACCGAACTTTACTCTGTTTCAGATTAATCCCGGCTGAACCTTCAAATAATTGGACCAAAGCTTGATTACCATTGGTCTCCAAGACCCGGCCCCGGCGTAACTCACCATTACCGGTCCTAATCTCCACCAGTTCATCATATTTAACTCCGGAAACCTGTTCAACCAGCATCAATGGGCCGACAACTTCCTTGACGGTTTGATATTCTTTTAACATCGGTTACACCTCCACCTGGTGGGCAGTCTTCTCAGTTAATTCATCAATGATTGCTTGAATTTTGTCCACTTCGTCCTCTGGGATGTATTTTGCTTTGCTAATCCTTTCCCGAACCGGGTTTTCAACTAATTTACGAATTGGTATTCCCTGTTCTAAAAGAATCCGGGACTCCCGGTCAAATGTTAAAATCGCTTTTAACAATAAAAACTGTTTACGCAAAGAAGTATAAGTATCTATTTCATGGAAAGCATTTTGGTGCAGATAGTCTTCACGGATGGCCCGGGCCGTCTCCATGGTCAATTGGTCTTTGGCTGATAAAGCATCTACTCCCACCAACCGGACGATCTCTTCCAACTCTGCTTCTTCTTGTAAGATCCGTAAAGCGTCCCGCCGCAAATCATTAAACTCGGGAGAGACTTGTGCAGCAAAAAACTCGTTTAACCGCTCGGAATATAAGGAATAACTGGTTAACCAGTTAATCGCCGGAAAATGACGGCGGTAAGCCAATGAAGCATCCAATCCCCAGAAAACCTTAACAATTCGTAAGGTGGATTGAGTTACCGGTTCGGACAAATCACCGCCAGGCGGAGACACTGCTCCAATGGCCGTCACTAGGCCTTGGCGCCGGTCAGTTCCTAAACAAACGACTTTTCCGGCTCTTTCATAAAAATCCGCCAAACGTGAACCCAAGTAAGCCGGGTAACCTTCTTCGCCGGGCATTTCCTCCAAGCGGCCGGAGATCTCCCGGAGCGCCTCAGCCCAACGTGAGGTCGAATCGGCCATAATCGCAACGGAATATCCCATATCCCGGAAATATTCCGCAATAGTAATTCCGGTATAAATCGAAGCTTCCCGAGCGGCCACCGGCATATCGGAAGTATTGGCTACCAACACTGTCCGTTTCATTAAGGGATGACCGGTACGGGGATCGTTAAGCTCCGGAAACTCCATCAGGACATCGGTCATTTCATTACCGCGTTCACCGCAACCGACATAAACGATAATATCAGCGTCAGCCCATTTAGCTAGCTGATGTTGGACTACGGTTTTACCGCTGCCAAAAGGACCGGGAACACAAGCCGTGCCCCCCTTGGCAATGGGAAAGAAGGTATCAATCACCCGCTGCCCGGTTGCCATCAGTTCGGTAGGGGTTAATTTTTCCTGATACGGTCGTCCTTGACGCACCGGCCATTTTTGCATCATGGTAATATCAACTACGTTACCGTTGGCAGTTTTAACTTGGGCCACCGGATCGGTCACCGTAAACTGCCCGGATTGAATCTTGATCAACTGGCCACTGATTCCGAGCGGGATCATAATTTTATGGGTAATTATCACAGTCTCCTGAACAGTTCCGATGATATCGCCGCCAGTCACAGTTGCACCGGCTTTTAAGGTAGGAACAAATTCCCATTTTTTCTCCCGGTCCAAAGGCGCCGCTTCAACACCACGGGTAATCCGATCGCCTACTTTGGCGGCGATTACGTTTAAAGGACGTTGGATTCCGTCATAAATGGCTTCCACCAATCCCGGACCTAACTCTACGCTTAACGGCGCACCTGTCAGATAGACCGGTTCTCCCGGACCCAATCCGGTGGTTTCCTCATAGACCTGTATTGAAGCCCGGTCACCGCGGAGTTCAATGATTTCACCGATTAAACGTTTATCACTAACCCGGACGACTTCATACATCTGGGCATCTTCCATGCCTTCGGCAACTACCAAAGGGCCGGAAACTTTAACAATTTTGCCAACACCCATTCACTATTCAACCTCTTTTCCTGACAAGATGTCCGCTCCCACTGCGCGCTCGATGATTTTACGCATCCGCTGCATTGCAAAACCCTGGCTGCCCTTACTTCCCGGAATATAAACCAGGCTGGGTAATGGCCGGGAGCCGATTTCAGCCATTAATTCTTCCACTTGACCCGCCATGGACTCGGAAACAAACACGATCCCGTAACCCTGATCGTTCATTAACTGCTTGAGAAGAGTTACGGTTGCTTCCGGCCCATCTACCGGATAAACCTCAATTCCCAGGGCTTTAAAGCCCAAAACTGCATCCTCTTCACCGATAGCGGCAATTTTATGCGTAAGCACTTCGTAACCGCTCCTTTATCTCTGCATTTTCCACCTGGTTACTCTTACCAACAAGAATAATCCGTAAATTCTTAACTTCATACTCCTTAGCTAACCAATAACCGATTATTGGTTCAATCCCTAAAGAAATCATTTTAGCCGGATAGAACAAGTCAATCAGATAATTATCAAATTCCCGTTCCAATTTTGAAAGGGAAGCAATCGTCTCTGCCCCACCCGACAGCAATTTATCATAGCGGGTATTATCCAACCATAATGCTACTTTTTCATCAGGTTGATCCCAAAGTTCGTTAAAACTTTCTAAAGGTAAGGTCCCTTGGTCAATCCAAAATTTAGAAAAGTCCGATAATGGCATTCCGATTAAACGTAGCCGGATAAAAGTACGTAAATTCGTTAGGTCAATTAAAGCTAGCCACCATTGGAAGAAAAGCTGAGAAATACCTGTTTTTAAGGTTTGATAACCCAAAGTAAACCAAGCAGAATCCAGAATGCGATCGATCTCCTGACCGTCGTCGCTGGTTTCCAACTTTTGCTGTGCTTCCTCAATTGCCTGACGTAATAACGAAGGCAGTCCGGTCCAATCACGATCGGCTGCTTTTTCAATTAACCACTCTGGAGGCCACATGCCAACACAGGAGAGCTCATCAGGTTGAACTGTTGCTTTTTTGAGAAGCACCTTCAGATTTTGAACATCGTAACGCTGACGCAAGATTTGAAATTCCGGTGCGTTACCCGAAAGTTCTGTTATCAGTCGAGCAACCCGGAGCAATTCTTGATTCAAAACAGTTTCAAAATCTGTTGACTGTTTCAAACCAGCTAAGAACGGAGCATATTCCGTCTCCCCCAATTTACTTAAAGCATCAGCTAAGTCGGATGCCTCGGCGATCCGCGTTAATTGATTCGCATCCAATAACTTTGTCTCCAAAGCACGGATCCGGCCCACTGCATAGGCAAAGTTGCGTTCCCGCACCGCCGTCACCTCTTTTCGGCCTCAAACAAATACTGGGCGATTTCGGGTATGGTTTCCTCCTTAATCTCACTCAAGATGGCCTGGTAGGAACCATCTACGGTAAATCCGGGGCCCTTCAATAAAAAGCCGTCCTCCAAATCCGGTATTTTGCTTGATAGTACTAACTGGGCAATTTTACCGGAACGGGCCAGTAATTCATTAGCTTCTTTAATAATCGCCGTCCACTCCGCACGGGAGCCGACTGCCAGGACTTCACCACCGTGTTCACTTCCAGCTTCCGCTAGTTTACGAGCTAAAAATGAATTTCTTTTTTTAGCAGGCAGCTTCTTTAATGCTTTCAAGGTTTCTTCAAAAACCCGCTCAATTAATTGATGTTTGGCGGCAAGCATTCTCTTTTTACCTTCCAGCTCCGCCTCAATTCGTAACCGCTGTTCGAGGATGAGGATTTTCTGTTGATAGTCCGCAGCTAATTTAGCAGAACGCTCTGCTGCCTTTTGTCTGGCTTCCTGAAGGATGCTTTCAGCTTCGGCAGTAGCTTGTCTGGTAATTTGTTCAGCTTCGGTTCTAGCCTGACCTATAATATTTTCGGTTAACGCCTTCACATCACTCATTAGCCGAAGCTCCTTTACTTAATGTTGTTCACCAAAAAGAAGGAAATAACAAAAGCTAAAATCGCATAGGTTTCAACCATACCGGCATAGATAATTCCTTTTGTCGATTCTTCGGGGCGTTTGGCCAAAATTCCCATTGCCGCCACGACGACTCGTCCTTGCCAGATACCGGATAACCAACCGACGATCCCCACCGGCAAGCCAGCCATTAGAAACTGTAAACCGGTCAAAGTTGTCATTTGGGTTAAACCGGAAAGTTTGGTAAACATAAGCATTCCGATAACAAAACCATAAATTCCTTGAGTACCTGGTAATGCAGCCAAAATTACAGACTTACCGAATTTTCCGGGATCCTCGGTTACCACTCCCGAAGCCGCCTGCCCCGACAGACCAACTCCATAGGCTGAACCATACCCCGAAAAAAGAACTGCAATTGCCACACCTGCGTAAGCCAGAAAAATACCCCATTGTTCTAACATATGTTAGGCCTCCCTTTCGTTAATTAAAAAAGTATATTTAGGTTTATTGCTGAAAGGTGTAAACGGTCGCCCGCCACCTTCAAAAAACTTACCAAAAAACTCTAGATATTGTAAACGGCTGGAATGAACATAGGCACCTAAAACATTCAAGGCAAAGTTCAATAAATGTCCAAACAAAAAGATTAGCGCGCCAAAAATCCATCCAATCACCGGTAAGCTGTTAAAGACCATTCCGGCAAGCTGATTCATGATGCCTCCCATAAC
>DATCLA010000239.1:0-9370 GCA_036564195.1 Bacillota bacterium | reverse complement strand
CTCCAGGGTGAGTCCACCACTGCCCGGCGTACTGTTTCGCAGCAACCAACAGTTCTCTGCAAGCGCCAAACTGCAGCGTGTTTTCCCTTTCAACGCATTTGATTTAATATAAATATATCTTTTAAAATAGCAAATTGTGTGGCATTTGTCAATAACGGTTTTTAGTAAGCCTTTGGCAACCGCTTAGCCATTGCGGTACGCTTGTCTGATTTTAAACGATAACACCATTAAGCTTTCGCTAATATGAACATGTTCCACGTAAGTTGTCTCCGGGACTTTTAATGTCACCGGAGCAAAATTCCAAATCCCCTTGATACCGGATTGCACCATAATATCAGCAACATTTTGTGCCGCCGCTGCCGGAGTGCAAATAATCCCGATTTCGGTGGGATTCTGCTCCAAATACGTTGCCAGCTGGCTGCTGGGCCTGACGGTAATTCCATTAAGTGTTTTACCAATCAATTCTGGGTCAATATCAAAAACAGCCTGGATCACAAAACCCCTTTTCCGAAAGTTTTCATAATTAAGCAAGGCTTTACCTAAATAGCCGGCACCAACCATGACCATATCTGTCCCGTAATTAAGCCCTAAAATCCGATTAACTTCGTCCAAGAGTTGCTCAACCCTATAACCATAGCCTTGTTGACCGAATGAGCCAAAAAAACTCAAATCCTGACGTAGTTGGGAAGCGGTAATCTTCATAGTCGCTGCCAACTCCTGCGATGAAATGCGTCCGACTCCTTTAGCGGCCAATTCGGAAAGAACCCTTTGGTAAAGGGGCAATCTTTTAATTACAACCAGCGGAATTTTATCGTACTTAATGTTTGTCACCTTCTTAGTTCAAACGGTTTACGAAATTTTTTCATCGTAAGCTAATCTTTTTTCGGCATCGACATCCATTAAACCTTTTCCAGAATAACTTTCCGCAAAAGATCTTCCCGAAAATCTTTAGGCATCAGCGTAACTTAACGCCGAAAGACAAGTTAAACAGCAAAATCCACACAGCATCAGGCTTTTTCAACCACCACCAGGGTATTGGTCATCCCACCGGGGATGACTGCTTCGAACAGGAGTAGATATTTACCCCTCTGGTCTCCTTAATTAAACAAGTGAAGAATAATCCTACCAATAGTACTATCGCGCAAAACCAAAAAGCGCTTTGAAAAGCTGCTAAGGGATAGACTCGGACTCCTTGTTCCACCGCACCCTGCCAATGCTGGTCCAGTATCCGACCAAGACCGGTATTAATAATCCCGGCAACCATCCCGGTTATAGCAGGGGGGTTAACTTCTTTACCGCAAGCCACATTTAAATTAGTCCCCGACACTTCTAAACTAATCCCAAAACTAAGAGGATACAGCGCCCAAACCGGTGGCTTGCCGCCATGCCAAACAGTACCTTCCCACGCTTCAACTGCAGTAATGGTCGGCAGCACCAGGTCGGTCGGGTGGTCTTTAACCCAATGCCAGCAGGCAACCGCTACCAACAAGGAGTAGGCAGTCAAGGTTAAAAAGGCATTGCGCCAACCAAAGCAGTCCACCATTAAGGCTAAGGGAGTTGCCGCCAGTAAAAATCCGGTGCTGCCGGCCACTACCGCCAGCCCGGTCATGGTCGTGAATTCACGGGTCCGAAACCATTCGGCATGGATTTTAACGATACAAATATAAATCAATCCTAGCCCGATACTGGAGATAACCCGGTCCAAATACAACATGGTAATATTGGCAGCAAGGCCAAAAATAACTGCCCCCAAAGTAGCAGCGGTTAGCGCCAAAAGCACCGTCCGGCGCGGTCCGAAAGTATCAGCTAAAATCCCTGCTGGTAGTTGCATCACCGCATAAATATAAAAATAAACTGAAGCTAACCTTCCGATATCCGCCGCCCGGGTAATGGAAAAATCCCGCATTAAGCTGTCCGCTACTACTCCGGTGGCTGGCAGTGCGATGAAAGTAAGAGGACAAAAGGCAAAAGCCAGCGGTATCCATACCATCCAGCGACGCCGGTTCAATTGTTTTACTGATTGCTCCGCTTCTCCATCCATGTCAATCAGCTCCTTGCAGTATTAACTATCCTGCCAGAAAGTGTAGGGTGACCTATTCGCAGTTTTTCGGAAAATTTCGCCTACTCAACCTCCTTCCGGTCCGGCTGTTTCCATATTGACAGATCCCTACCCAGAAAAGCTTCGAGTTGTTTAATTTCAGTATCAAAATAACTATTCAATTGGCGGCGCAGCTTTTCATCTAAGGGCGGAATAGGAGAATTCTCCTTTGTCAGCAGAGTGTTTTTTACTTTTTTAAGTAAAGACTGGGTCTTCCAGCCGGTCTTCATTTGAATATAGTTTCTGGCTTTTTTTAATAGCGGGTTACAATAAAACAACCGGTTAATTCTGGAATTATTAGACACTGTAGCCGGGTTGCGGTAAACGTTTAAGTCAAACCGGTATGGTTCCCGGATTCCCAAAAAATCTAAAATCTTGTTTAAATGAACTTCAGTATCCTTAATGAACTCTTCAAACACAATAAATTTAAAACGGTCCCGGGCAAAAAATTGCAAATACCTTTGAATCAACTGAAAGTAACTGCTTTCTTTAAGGTATTGGAATCCATACTGATGCCGGTAGTATTTTAGGGATTTTACAACCCGTTCCCGTTCCTCAAGTTGCAGCGCTGCTTCAAAGGGCAGGTCTTCAAACTGATGGCTGCGCAACATGCAATAGTGGGAATAAGCCCGATCCACCGGATTTCTGAGCATAATAATAAATTTAATATCTTTCCCCAGCAGCCGAAAGATGCGTTCCGGGCAGCGTTCATCGATTAAATAGACCGGAGAAATATCCCCAATCGCTATTTCGTCTTTCACGGCGGCGTAATACTTTCGCTCATACCATGCTAATCCCTTTTCATAATCCTGGCTAAAAAAACGGGTTTCTTTAATTGCAGGCAGATAAATTCGAGGATGCTGAATTAACAAATAATATAAATTTGTAGTTGCCGAGCGGGCAGCACCGGGACAAATAAAATTAGGCAGCATCGTTTTCCTCCTTTTCAACTCGGCTATTACCAGGCCTTAAAGATGATCCCCCGATCCTCTAAAAGTTCTTTAATGGCATCAGCCGCAGTGGCTTCCGAATAGGAGGAAGGTATTTGCAAGTCATACCGGAGATCGGTGCTGACATTATCACCAACCCACACTGTTTCGATGCAGCTGGGATCGATAAAAGCCTTAAATGAATCTAAATCCGTCTGGGTCAGTTCGGCCACTGTTAAAATCAAGATCACCCCCGTATCTAGCAGAATCTGGGCTAACTCCGCTAATTTCCTGAGCGATTCCTCCCGCCGCAGACGGTTGGTTTGTTTTAAAACCTGGTCCGCTCCTAGAAAATAAACATACTTACCCTCGGCAAACAGCTTTTGCTCCAGCTCCTGTGCAAAATTTTCCTCTTTCTCACTCTTCGGGCCACTTAAAATAATTAAAGTTGCTTTTTGATTATACCGTTTTGCCCGTTCTCTGAGAGTGATAATACCCTTTTTCCATTTAAAATTACGGAGTAACCCTTTCTCCCTGACCGCAACCTGGTCTTCCAAAGCTTCGGTAATAATACCGCCCCCTGCGATCTCATAATCATCAACAATGACAAAACGTCCGGTCGCAGCAATCTCCCAGGCTAAGTCAAAGGCAATTGCCTTTTTCAATTTGATAATGCATTCGGCGACTTCATACCGATCCACCCAATCCCGTTTTGTTGCCTGTAAAGTCGCAGCATTCAGTACCTTAAAGATTGTTTCAATGCGAAACCCTACTTTAGCAGTACCCAATTTTAAATAGTACTCCTTTTTAGGGACAAATGGCTTTTTCCCCAGCCAAAAGAGGTTGGTTTTAATCCTGGAAGTTACCTTAGGCTGCGGTTCACTTGCTACAGAAACCAATTCCCCTCTTTTGACGTAGAGCTGCTCCTCAAGCCGGAACCCAATTGCCCAGCCGGCCTCCACCTGGGCGGGTTGCTCCCCGTTAAATAACTCGAATGAAATAACCCGGCTCCGCTTATGTGACGGAGAAAAGATTACCTCATCGCCGACTTTCAATCGTCCCGATTCGACCGTACCTGCAATGATACGGCGATTATCCCCTTTCCGGGTAAACTTATAAACTCCCTGCACCGGCAGGCGCAAAGGTTGCTCTACGGGCGGCTTGCTGGCCTGAAAATGGTCTAACTCCTCAAGTACCGTCCGTCCGGTAAACCAAGGAGTTTTTGGGGAATGCCAGGCAATATTATCCCCTTTCATCCCGCTGACCGGGATATAGGCTGTTGGAAAGATTTCAATATTCTTAAGAAACTCACCATACTCTTGGACGATCTTTTCGTATTGCCACCGGTCGTAAGCGATTAAATCCATTTTATTTACTAAAACCGCAACCTGGCGTACGCCCAGCATTGCTAAGAGATAGCCGTGGCGACGGGTGTTTTCTTTGATCCCTTCCGTCACATCAATGACAAGTAAAGCTGCTTCGGCCCGAGAAGCTCCGGTAACCATATTTTTCAAAAACTCAACATGGCCGGGGGCATCAATAATTAGATAATTCCGGGCCGCTGTCTTAAAAAAACACCGAGCGGCATCAATGGTGATCCCCTGCGCCTGTTCATCCTTAAGCGCATCCAATAGGAATGCATATTCAAAGGGTTTGGAGTTTCGTTTACAAGTCTCGCGGACCTGTTCCAGTTTACCCAGAGGCAGGGAGTTGCTATCAGCCATCAGCCTTCCTATCACCGTACTCTTACCATGATCAACATGGCCGACGATTACAATGTTCATATCTTCCAAGGATTAACAGTCCTTTCGGTTGTACTTACATATATCCTTGTTTACGTAACTCTTCAAGCCCGCCGCCGTCTTCTTTATCCTGATCCCGGCCGGCTCGCTCCGCCACGTGGGCAAACTTACCGCATTTTAATTCGCTGATAATCTCCACCACATTTTTAGCAGTTGACTCCACCGGTTTAGTGCAAGGAGCGCAACCTAAGGAACGGTAACGCTTTCCCTCGCCTTGATCAAAATAGAGGGGCACTATAGGTATTTTCTCTTTTGCAATGTATTCCCAAATATCTAACTCCGTCCAGTCCAGTAAAGGATGAATCCGGATGTGAGTCCCGGGGGCAAAATCAGTCTTAAACTGATTCCAAAATTCTGGGGGCTGTTCGCCGACGTCCCAGTTATTTTCCGAATCCCGGGGTGAAAAATACCTCTCTTTCGAGCGGCTGCCCTCCTCATCGGCTCGGATTCCTACAATAACTCCGGTAAAGGACTCAGTATTTCTGTCGATTTCATACTTTCCGGTATCATGGTTCAGCCGGTATCGGGGCCAGGCACCGTTTAATACCTGCTTTAAAGGTTCAGATTTTAAATTTTTACAGCATTGGATCCGGGTAACCCGGTGATCGGGAAAGGTCTGTTTTTGCTCCAAAGCGGCCCGGTTCTCTCCATAGATCAGATCAAGTTTCCATTCCAAGGCCAACTTATCCCGGTAACTAATCATTTCGGGAATTTTGAAATGAGTATCAATATGAATAAGGGGAAAGGGCACATGCCCAAAAAAAGCTTTCCGGGCTAACCACAGTAAAACAGTGCTGTCTTTGCCGATGGACCATAACATACAGAGATTTTTAAACGCAGCATAAGCTTCCCGCAAAATGTAGATACTGGTATTTTCCAATTTTTCTAAATGTTCCATATAATCACCGCTAATATCAATTATTATTTTATAAATTTGGCTCGGTTCCGACTTACTTGAGAGTCACAGGTATTTAAGAAACGGTTCTATTTTGTGAATGATCTCCCGGACCGCCTCCGGAATGGTCAGCCGTTGGGTATCGATGACCAAATCAGGATGCTCTGGTTCTTCATAGGGTGCTGAAATACCGGTAAATTCCGGAATCTCATGGTTAAGAGCTTTACGGTAAAGCCCTTTGGGGTCACGGCTGATACAAGTATCCAGATCGGCTTTGATAAATAATTCCATAAAGTTGGCGCTGCCAATCCTTTCCCGGGCAAGTTCCCGCATTCTCCGCAATGGAGTAATAAAACAGACCAATGTGATTAGGCCGGCATCCTTAAATAAAGCGGCTACTTCCGCAATTCTCCGGATATTTTCATACCGGTCTGCCCTTGAAAAACCCAGATCCGAATTGAGCCCCAGCCTGATATTATCACCGTCCAGGCGATAGACTGCTTTTCCCCGTTTAATCAGTTCCTGCTCCACTTCTATCGCCAGGGTTGTTTTCCCGGCTCCAGATAAGCCGGTCAGCCATAAAACCAAACCGTGCTGATTTAAATTTTTACAGCGTTCTTCATAGGAAACCTTTCCTTGCGACCAAGTTAAATTGGGGGGACCTTGGTTTCTTTCCGCCAAAATTAAATCCCTCGCTTACTGTCAATTCCGATTTTAACTAAGTAAAGTTAGCTTTATTGGAGTGGCCGTACCTTCAGAGCCCCAGTTAAAAAGGGACATCAAATTTAGCTTCGACTTTCGCCCGCATTAGTCCTCTTTTTAACCGGTAGGACGCCGACTTTCAACTTGTACAAATGCAAAGCCTGCTATTTGGCAGGCGGCAGCTTTTTGTAACAAGTTAGAAAAAATTTTTTATAGATTAAATACTTCAAGTAGTTTAATAGTTTTCAGGTTACAAGTGAACCGTAATTAACCGGCTCCATACTTTATTCTTTCTATAAGTATGTTAAAGTTACCTGTTTCTCAAAATTAACAATAGTTTTATAATCAGCCGCCTGTGTACCCGGTGTAGTCACATTTGCCGTTCCCGAGGCTACTGCCAGTTTTGCAGCTTTTTCAAAGTCATAGTCGTGATCGATGGCATAAGCCAACGCCGCTACCATCGAATCTCCTGCTCCAACAGTACTTTTAACATCTACCTTAATCCCGTCTGCCAGTAACGAGCACTCGTGGTTTACGAAGATTGCTCCTTTTTCTCCTAATGAAACTACCACTATTTCAATACCATATTTCGACAATAAACTGTTAGCCAATCGGTGGATCTCTTCAATTCCACTGACCTTTATACCAAAAAGCCCTTCCAGCTCGTAAAGGTTCGGCTTAACCAGGAATGGACCGGCCGCGATGCCATACTGCAGCAATTCACCGTCGGCATCCAGTATAGTTTTAGCGCCGGCTTGCTTTGCAGCCAGGATCCACTTACCATAAATGTCTTTAGCAACGCCGTTTGGGACACTACCGGAGAAAATAACAATGGTGTTAGCATTAACCTCATTGAAGACCATCCGCTTTACAGTTTCTAGAGCCTCATTAGTCAAATTTGGTCCTGGCTCATTGATATCGGTTGTGGTTTTAGTTGTGTAATCGATGATCTTTAAGTTAGTTCGGGTTTCGCCTTTGATAAAGTAAAAATTACTTTCAATCCCAGCCTGGTTCAGACAGTCTTTGATAAAAGTTCCAGCCGTGCCGGCCAAAACCCCTATGGCCTTACTTTTTCCTCCCAAACTTAAAATAACTTTGGAAACATTAATTCCTTTTCCGCCGGCATCCATCCTTAAGGCTGATACCCTATTTACAGTTCCAACTTTAAAATCTCGGACTTCAATTGTTTTATCTACTGCCGGGTTTAAATTAACCGTAATAATCATTGGCTAACCCCAATCCTAATCTAAGAATTCCTGCTAGTTTAAAAATGATAAGCCAAGCTGTCTACTTTCTTCCATTTTATAACTGGTTAAAACCTAAAATTCCTCTTCTGTTACAATTGCCTAATATGCTCCAGTTCCGGCTGGACTTTTAACACAAGCCACAGGGTTTAGTCCAGATTAGCTGAGAGGGTAATTTTAGGATTACAACAGCCGCTCAATTACTTATGCTATGGTTCTCAGTATCGGGTCTAACGGCAAATTTTTGGGGCAATAAGTTGATGAAAACCAAAATAAGTCTAGGTTTAATCTGTAACAGTTTAATTATAAACTTTATATGCCCTGACTGCCATGCAATTTTTCCCAGTGCCTTTACTGACCAGAGCAAATTGATGGATCAGCGAGCCAATAATTCCAGAAACCAAGGATAACGGCAGGAAAACAACAACATCGTGATCGAAACAGCCGTCAGCCCGATTTCATTTTGCCCATTTAAAGCCGCAATTTTTTGTTCTTCACCTTTCAAGATGACGACGGATATTTTCCAGGACCACGATGGAATCATTCACCAAGATTCCAATAACCAGCGACATTGCTAAAAGAGAAATAATATTCATGGTACAATTAGTGGCCCACATGCCAATAAGGGCTGTCACTAACAATGTTGGAATCGCGATCATGACAATCACCGCATTCCGCAGACTATGTAAGAACACTAACATAACCAGAGTGACTAATAAGACAGCCAATAATAAATCTTCTTTAACAGCCTTAACCGAAGCCAGTGTAAAATTGGAACTATCCTGAATGATGGTAAATTTTAAATTTTTAGATATTTAGCCTCTAATCGTTTGAGTTCTTCCCGTACCAAGCGGCAAACTCCCATCTGATTGGCATCGGATTGTTTATAAACCTGCAATCCTACAGATGGGACACTGTTAACCCGACAGATCGTCGACCGCTCTTTACTACCATCTTTAACATCGGCAACATCCGATAAGAGAACCTGCCCGTCATCGGAACGTTTAATTTTTTCAATTGCTCGATCGACTTAATGGTTCCGGCCAAACGCACCGTATATTTGCCATCCTGATCTTTCACACTACCGGTCGGATAATCAAGGTTGGCATTTTGGATCGCTGTAGCAATCGCACTATTGGAGATACCGTAAGCCTGTAACTTTTGATTGGCGACGTTAACCTGGATTTCCCGATCCGCATTACCAATTAGGTTGATTTGAGCGACACCGGACTTTTTGCTGAGCTGCGGTTCGATATAGTTGGTTAAAAAAGTCGAAAAATCAACCGATTTCATATTACTGGTGACGCCGATGGACATCACCGGCCGGTCATCGTTGGAAAACTTGGAATACGTCGGCTGGTTGGCATCATCCGGCAGACTGTCGAGGATCCGATTGACTTTATTTCATACTTCGTAATAATCGCCACTACCGGAGCGGTCATATTTGGGAAAGTTTCATATTTTAACTGTGAATAGGCAAATAACCCGATGATGATAATAGCTAAAAAAGTAACAATAAGTATAAATTCTCTTTATGTCCATTGTGTAGACAGGGATGGTAATTATTTGGAAAAAATGAACATTTTCTTTAAATATTCATTAAAAAGCAAAAAAAATTAACCTTTTTTAATGCTTTTCAATAAAAAGGCAAACATCGCTTCCGCATCCCGAACGACTTCTTCATGTTCACGCTCCAAGAC
>DATCLA010000238.1:0-1591 GCA_036564195.1 Bacillota bacterium | reverse complement strand
TCTTCCCTACTTCTTCTGCATTATCTAGTTTTGAGGGAATGAACCTCAATTGAATAGGTCCGGTGGCAATGGCGAGAAGGTCACACCCGTTCCCATACCGAACACGGAAGTTAAGCTTCTCAGCGCCGATGGTAGTTGGGGTGAAAGCCCCTGTGAGAGTAGGACGCTGCCGGGCTTTAGATGGAGGATTAGCTCAGCTGGGAGAGCATCTGCCTTACAAGCAGAGGGTCGGCGGTTCGATCCCGTCATCCTCCACCATATAAGTATGCCGGCTTAGCTCAATTGGTAGAGCACGGTCGAATGAACATCTTGAATAAGCTTCAGCATACCGACCGAGCTGCAGCTTGAAATAGCTTACTGAGGTCGGGATGACGTAAACAAAGTGCGTGTTGTAATTATTTTTTTAAATGAATAAAAACGCCGGCTTAGCTCAATTGGTAGAGCAACTGACTTGTAATCAGTAGGTTGGGGGTTCAAGTCCTCTAGCCGGCACCATTTAATAAAAATATATTTTGAGCCATTAGCTCAGTTGGTAGAGCAACGAGCTAAACTTCTATGAGTGACTTCGAGTTGTACACGCCGAGCTGCTTCTTGATTCAGCTTACTGAGGCGGGGACATCTGACAAACGGTTTTCAAAGATTAGGGGACTGTATAAATATGAGCCATTAGCTCAGTTGGTAGAGCATCTGACTTTTAATCAGAGGGTCGAAGGTTCGAGTCCTTCATGGCTCACCATTTAAATATGCGGGTGTGGCGGAATTGGCAGACGCACCAGACTTAGGATCTGGCGCCGCAAGGCGTGGGGGTTCGACTCCCTTCACCCGCACCATTTATATTGCGGAAGTAGTTCAGTGGTAGAACACCACCTTGCCAAGGTGGGGGTCGCGGGTTCGAATCCCGTCTTCCGCTCCAATATTGCCGGGGTGGCGGAACTGGCAGACGCACAGGACTTAAAATCCTGCGGTAGGTGACTACCGTACCGGTTCGATTCCGGTCCTCGGCACCATTATTTTAAATATGCGCCCGTAGCTCAATTGGATAGAGCGTCTGACTACGGATCAGAAGGTTATGGGTTCGACTCCTGTCGGGCGCGCCACTTAAAATTAAAAGTTTCGGGAAGTAGCTCAGCTTGGTAGAGCACTTGGTTTGGGACCAAGGGGTCGCAGGTTCGAATCCTGTCTTCCCGACCATGGAAAATAAAATTTTATGGGGCCTTAGCTCAGCTGGGAGAGCGCCTGCTTTGCACGCAGGAGGTCAGCGGTTCGATCCCGCTAGGCTCCACCAAAAAAATATTGACAAAGATGTTTAACTTTGTTATTATAAAAAAGTCGCGCTTGAGCGACAGAGTAAATTGTTCTTTGAAAACTAAACAAACAAAAACGTCAACAAATTACAATATTCGTTTCTTTCGAAACGAAACCAACGTTAATTTTATGAGCTAAATCAACTTTTTTTGGAGAGTTTGATCCTGGCTCAGGACGAACGCTGGCGGCGTGCCTAATACATGCAAGTCGAGCGGACCAATAGAAGCTTGCTTCTGTTGGTTAGCGGCGGACGGGTGAGTAACACGTGGGCAACCTGCCTGTAAGA
>DATCLA010000237.1:0-12623 GCA_036564195.1 Bacillota bacterium | reverse complement strand
GGACAAAGGAGCACTCTCCGCATAAACACTGTTCTCCACGGTCAGCGTGTATTCATATTCCCCGGCAACCAGCGGTGCATCAACAAATGCCGTTTCCGCCAGCCTCTTATATGCTTTGGGTTCTATCTCGTAGATCTCTATATATGAGCTACTCCTTCTCTCGCCGAAGGAGAGGCGCAACCGGTCTGTTTTGTAGTCTCCCGGAAGAGTAACCTTTTGGAGATAATCAAGGTTATTTTTGACTTCCGCTACCTTTTGCCATCTCCCGTTCAACCATAGCAAAATTTCATAATCACAAGGGATACTCCGCCAGTTTACTAGAAGTTCAGAAAGGTATCTAGATTCACTAAAGTTGACTTGCCACCAAATATCACCACTGCTGGTCGACAAAACCCGCCAATAAGTACTGCTATTACCGTCAAATGCCCGGTCCGGGGTATAAGAGGTACTGTAGTAACCGGAGGCGGATGCGGTCCCGGCTGCGGTTTCCGTTTCACTGACAAGCTGCCCGTTACGGCGGAGATAATAGCCGGTAACATCAGCGATGGGAGCGGTTTTCCACTGTAACTCCACGGTGCAACCCCGGACACCGGCCGTAAATTCCGGGGGCCCCGCCGGCAATAATACACCGGCGGTTACAGGCAGGGAGGGAATACTCTCCTCGCCCCGGTGATTAAGGGCAGTGACAGTATATTGATAGGTTCCCGGCAGCA
This sequence comes from Bacillota bacterium, assembly GCA_036564195.1. GTDB lineage: Bacteria > Bacillota > UBA4882 > UBA8346 > UBA8346 > DATCLA01. Next base: position 11,910 of record DATCLA010000237.1, on the reverse strand, counting down.
ATTCTTCATCAGTAAACGTGGGTGCTGTATGCACCTCCCGGCCGGAAAGGCTGACCTCCCGGATTCCCGCGTAACTACTGGTGGTTCTGATGATATAGATCCGGTATCCTTCAAGATAAAGCCCGCTTCCGGGCAGTTCGTGCCTGACGGTGCTGTTATTGTTTCCTTCTACCTTGAACAGGGTGAGGTATCTTTCTCCCGTCCAGACCTGGATCTCATAGTCAGCCGCCGTATAATACCAGTCGATCTCGAGTGCCGTAAGGTATTGCGGGTGGGCGAATTTCTCCTCCCACCAGGCGGGTAAACCGGATCTGCTAATCCAATAAGTATTTGTCTGGCCATCCAAAGCCTTCTCCGGTGGGTAAGATGAAGAAGAAAATGATGAAGCCGTAGCTGTCCCCCGTTCCGGCTTGGCCGCAGAAGCAATGGGAAGACCGTCACGGTAGACCATATACCCGGTGACATCAGCTACCGTTACCTCATCCCACTCCAAATCCACCCGGTTATAATCCACCTGAGCGCGAAGGTTCTGCGGGCGGTAATCCATGGGAGCAGCCAGGGAAACCACAGTAAAGCCCAGGTTGTTTCCGGTATCGTACTCCTCGACTTCGCCTTCAGGATCCACCCAAACATAAATCCCCCGGTAACTCTCTGTTCCGGCAGGTTCCCATGTTATCTCCGCTCTTGCCTCTCCCCGGCCCGGGATGCTAACAACCGTCTCGCCGATCAGATCGCCATCTTCAAAAGGAGAGCCTTCATAGAAACGGACGGTGACGTTTTCCGCAGGCACAGCCCGCAGGTTATGGATGGTTGCCGCCAAGAGTCCTGAGCCGTTGCGCGGGATACCCGGCGGGACTGTACCGATTTCCCGGTCATTGACGGCCAAATCAGGCAGGTGGGCCGGTAAGACCGTCAGAGCGACACGGGCCATATTATTCTCTTTGTCCCGTTCATAAATGGTATTCTCCGGATCAATATGGACCATAAAACTGTTGGTCCCCACCCGGTAATCAGAGTCCCATTCTGTTTCGACGGTAACCGTTTGTTCTCCCTGAACGGTCACCACCCCTTCAAAGAGGGGCTCCCATTCTTCCTCATCTATTAGCCAATAGATCCGCACCGGGACATTCTGCACCCTGGTAACCGACTGGTTACGGATGACGGCGGTGAGGAGCACCCGGTCGCCCTCGTGGACCGGAGAAGGAGTTAAGGAGATCTCTTCTTCCAAGACCACAAGTTCCGGCGGCGGGTTAATCTGAAATTCCACGCCCGCCAGATTGTTGGTCTCATTGGTCTCGTTTATTCTATTTTCCGGGTCCACTTCGGCATAGACCATATGCGTACCCCCTCTATATGCCGTATCCAAGACCACATTGATGTTATACGTTGCTCCGCTTGCCAAACCGGGGATCAATATATCATCCGTCAACAATACTCCTCCAGCTGGATCTCCCCAGTACGTCCGGACCAAAAATTCACCCGCCGCTCCCTTCCCCTGGTTTGCCAGGCGAATGTTGATATTGCCCGGCACTCCTTCAACCATGGCGCCGGCTGTAACTTGAACCGCTAAATCCGGCCGGGGGGTGATATAAACCACCTGTAGGGTAAGGTTATTGGTTTTATCCACTTCAGTGATGGTTTCTTCCGGGTCAATCCAGACGTAGATGTAATTCCGGCCGGTAATACCGGTAGTATCCCATGTTATCTGTGCCAGGGCGGACATGTTCCCCGCCACTTCCTCCAGGACTACCTTGCCCAGGAAATTCCCTTCCTTTGGGTCACCCAGGTAAAAAGCGACCGGGACATTTTCCACCGGCTCTTCCCGCTTGTTGATGACTGTGGCATAGATGATAATTTTTTCACTCTCCACCGGCTCGGAGTTGGAAAGGAAAATATTATTACTGCTAATTGCCAGGTCGAACCGTCTTTTCACCACCAATTCATAGAACGCCTGGTTATTATCGTCCCAATCTTCTTCCACCAGATTATCCGGGTCCACAGTTACGTATATCCGGTACTCCCCTTCCGGCAAGTTTGTCTCCGCAGTCACCTCAATGCTCGCCTGCCCGGCCAGGCCCGGGACGTTGATCTGTCCCAGGATTTTGCCCCCGGTTCCGGGAAGCCCGTTGGTGATTAAGACGGAGAATTCCTCAGCCGGTAAATAACCCTCGTTATGAACAACAACTTTAATCCGCAAAGTATCCGCAGGACCCGGATCTTCGGGGGTGATACGGATATCTTCCGCTGTCACCGTCAGATCCAATCTGGGTATAACCTTAATCATCTTTGCAGCCCGGTTATTCTCCTTACTGATTTCCGGGAGCAAACCCTCCGGATCAACTACCACGGTAAACTGGTGAACACCGGCTTCATTGGGTTGCCAGGTAAAAGAAGCGACGTCTCCCTGCCCTACAGGGATGACCGGCAAGGAAACGGAACCCACCAGTACAGCACCGCCATCTTCTTCATGGTAGAGGCGGACCTCCACGTTTTCGGCAGGGGCGAAACCGCTGTTTCTTACGGTGACAGATATCTTCACCTGGTCACGGAGATAGGGCTCGGAAGGGGAAAACAGAATTTCGTCCATTGTTACCATCAGGTCAGGCGCCAGCCCCCCTAAAGCCGCCAACACCGCCGCGGTTGTCAGCGGATCATCTTCCCAGCTTCCATTGGGCAGCATTGACGATTCCAGCAGATTGACAGTCGCGTCAAGCTGCGTTGGGGTCAACAGGTCCAAAATGACGCTGAAACACAAGGCCGTTTCCAATATGCTACCGCCGTAGACGCCAGTGTAATCACCTTGCGCCGCCAGCCATTGCCTGGCCGGTACCAGCAGGTGGGAGCAGTCCAGGAAATTATTCAAGCGTTCCAACTCTTTTACCAGTAAAGCGGTGAGGTATAAATGGCCCTCGTCGTTTTTTTTCGGACTAAAACTACCGTCATAATTGCGCCAGGCGTTTAAGAACGCAATAATACCCTGGTAAACGGAGAGATCTTCATACCCGGCATCCAAAAGCGCACGCAAGACCAATACCGTATCCCAGGGACTGCTTTCGTACCCGGGCTTGAATCCCCAACCCCCGTCGAAGTTTCTTCCCTGGAGCAATTTATCCAATTCTCTTGTGATCTCCCCGCCTGAAGCAGTCAAAAATGATATTTTCCGCGCGGTATAATCAAAATTCTCCTGTTCGGGAAAGTCCAACAACCACTGCTGATATTTGCTTCGCAATCCCGCAAAACGCGGATCTTCCCGCAACAGGTAAAGGATTTCAGTCAACCGGTAAAAGGCGGAAGCCTTCTCCACCCAGACTTCTTCTTCCACCTGTTTCTGCAGGTATGACAGGCCTTTGGCAACCGCCGGGTGACTTTTGTCATATTTCTGCAGTGCCAGAGTGACTAGGGCGGAAACAAAGGGATCGCTTTCCGTCTTCGCATATATCCCCCAGCCTTTGTCAATATTAATTGTTGACTCCCATAATTGCACCGTCTTATCTATTTCGCCCTGTCCCACAGCCTGAAGAGCCAACAGAGCCCAGGCGTTGCTGATGTTATTACCCCAATCGCCGTCGCCGCCCCTCCGGCGAAGCAAGTAATTCACGGCCTTTTCAACACTGTCACCGGTAAAACCCCCTTTTACCAGTGCCAACAAGGCCACAGATGTATTGGGGACGGTGGAGCCTTCTTCCCCCCAACCGCCGTCTGCGTTTTGCTTAAGCCGGAGATAAGACAGGCCCTGCTGTGCCCGGGAGTATTCAAATCCCGTCTCCAATAGGGCATAAGACGCCAAAGCGGTTGCAAAGACCGAGTTTTCCCACGACCCGTCTCCCTTGCCTGGCGGCAAGCTCCGCCGCCAGATTCGTATTGGCCGTGGCCAGAAGAGCATAAGCTTTGGCCTCTGTATCCTGATCGTAAGTTGCCGCCAAAAGCTTTTCATTAAGAAGTGTTGTATCATAACCTCCTTTACCAAGTGCCCAACTGATCACCGCCAACGCTTGGTAATTAGTGTTGCCGTGTTCGACTAAAGACTGATTATACAGGTAATCTATGCTCTCTTCAGCCTGTGCCGTTATACTGAAGAAGGTTAGCAGTACAAAAAAAAAAGGAAAAATACTACTCTTTTCATCATTTGATACACCTCCAGATAAAACCTGATTTTGAAAGCTGGTTTCCTGCAAGTGTTTCCATGCTTCGCAGCAATCAATTCTGAACAGCTCCGCCGGGCGACAAGCTTTTTGGAGCCCCGTGCATCCTACGGGGATTATAGATTCACCCGGACGTTGAAGAAACAAGTTATGATCCTCTCATCTGTCCTATGGTTTTTAGGAGAGAATAAATAAAGGTTGTAGCTAAAAAGAAAAATGATAGGAAATCTTTGTCTTGAATATTGTCCAAAAACAGCCAGGCAAATAACAATACAAAAGCAATATAAGGTGTTTCCCAAGGTTTAATTTTTGTTTGTATAGGATACTGATGAGCAAGGATGAACAAAAGGACAAGAAACAGTACCATACTGATATATATGGTTTTTACGTTTAGAATCTGGTTTCTTAAAGGCTCTTTTGTGATAATATATAGAGTTAGTAAAAGAATAAAATATACAAGCACAATAGGGGAAAAATCGACATATTTTCTCTGTTTAGTGAATACATCTATTAAAATCAGGAGCAATAGACATATGATTGGTGCATAGGCAATATGTTTATACATATCTGACTTACCTCTGCTTTTTGCTTGTTTCTATTTCCTCTCAGCAGTAACTCAACTCTAGTTCCAGGTCATCGATAAATGTATTTAAGAATGAGCCTAGACAACCCCCGGGCCAAATGTAGTCCACCATACACCTCTAAAGCAATTAAAAGCCCTGCGGGGAATGCAATTGCAAATTGTACCGATAAGAAAAGAAGAACTAAACTAACTGCACCTACCAAGTAAGGGAGAAACTCAAAATAGAAATCGTATTGCATCTCTTCCGGTAAAAAAACTACTATTGGCATTGTAAATACTTTCCCTAAAAAGATACCCATGAGGTAAGGAATGGCTGCGTGAAAGGCGGGATTGAGCAATCCTAAAAGAATAACGGTAAGAAGCATCGCAATTAAAAAGAAACCCAAATCAAGCCAGACCCCTCCGGCCGCTCCGCCATCAATCATATAGGTCCCTGCACCACTTTCAGGATCCAGTATCATATACCCTGTTCCTACCCAACCGCCGATGGTTACATTTTTTTCCGGTACAGTAATTACATTGCCTGCGTTAATCAAATTTTGGAACATTTGCTTTTTATCGCTTTATATTGTAGTTTTGGAAGTATGCTTTCTACATTTTCTTTGGTTATGGTATATATCCTTATCCCCTGGCGGTTGGCAGCCTCAAGGATATGCATGGTACTGACGGCCTCACCACCGAAAAGTTGGCGGAAAACCTCGCCCTCTAAATAAGAGGCCACAACCCCACCAGTCAAAAAGAAGGTCTTTATCTTTTCTTTATCCCCGTCCCTACTATGAACTGAGTAAAGATCTCGGTCCACATCTATTTTGAGGCCCATAAACGATATGGTTTGCGGTAAGCCAAAAAAGGTACTTACATCTACCTCGATTGTAGTTATCCCCGCAGAAGTCATTCGTGTGGACCTAACACCGGCATTTCTCTCCAGCAGTTCATTATAAGCGTCTAGCTGTGCAAAATAGAGCAGGCCAATAATATGCAAGAAATTGCTTGTTATAACCTGAGGGTTAACCAAATCATAGGTCTCTTGCTCCAAATATCTCTCTGCTTCCTTCATCTCAAACATCTTTTCACTTATGTGACGGCAGGTAATTCTGCCAGTATTAAGAGTTATTACATAGGTTGAACCAGCGGTAACCTGGTTATGAATTCTTTGCACGGGATCTTCACAGGAGCGGGGTAAGCAAAGTGCATGTAAAAATCTTGTTTGGTCCCCATGGTAACAGCGGACCCGGTGGCCACCGCTTGGCCGTCGATGATAATCTGTGGTTTTACTCTAATCAGATACGCCGGGAGACTGGAAGGCAATTTTTTCGGATCGATTGGCTCACCGTCTTCCGGTGGTTCCGGTAAATAGGAGGCAAGAAAATCTTCGTCCGCCTGTGTGGCTGCCACATAAGCCAGGGAAACCGTCTTCCCGGCCAGTTCCGGAATGGAGGCGGTATAAACACATGATGATGACTCCCAGAAATACGGGTCCTCAACACGAAGCGTCAACTTCTGACGGTGATTATCATTTAGTGAAGCAAGTTCTTGCAGAACGTTGGATACTTTATACGGTAGAGACACGGGTAGAATAGAATGTTTCTCCGGTACAATCCGGCGCGAGCCAAAAATTTCTTCCGGGTGTTGAAAGGAACCGTTTTCATCGACATATAGCTCAAGTTCTTTTTGGTATTCTTCTAATCTAGACTGAATTAGCTCTTCATCAATCCCTGAGAAGGAAAAACCTCCGTCACTGATGTTTGCAGCATTTTTCAACTCTGTTATAAACCCTTCAATGTCAAAGGGTACCTCTGTGGAGAAGTCGAACCCAGGGGTTTCTGTATACTGTTTAAAACTCGGATCCAGCGGTATCCATCCTTTACCGTGCTCATCCACTCTACATCCCCGGTAATCATTCAAAGGCACATAAGCTTCCACCCAGACATGTTCTTTCAGTAAATGTGTTATTTCCCCGCCTTTTATAATCCCTTTACTTGGGATACCGTTAGTTGCAAACATATTAACCACGGTTTTACTGTCTTCAATCCCAACCCATCTTTTAACTTGTTCCAACGGAATCTCCACAACACCATAGACATACCGTGCCGGAATCCCTGCCGCCCGGTATAAAGCAATCAAAAGCGAGGCAAGGTCAAAATCATTCCCTGCTTTTTGCCATAGGGTTTCTTGTGCTCCCTTTACTGACCCATAGTAAGGTTCATAATCAAAATTATTACGGACAAATTCATAGATCTTAACCGGATTATTATCCAATTCAGCAGCCAGTTCCCGGATCTCCGGAGTGAGTTTCACCTCCACGGTCTCCTGAAGATCCTGGGAAACGACTCGATAGTTATCAAACGAGGCAGCGAAAAAACTGTTTTGTGTGTATTCATAAGCGGGTGTAAACGAGGGATATAATCGGGGTTCGCCTGGATCCAGCTTGATGTTCTTTTGTGGAAAGTCATTGGTTTCAAAGGGATTAAACTCTTTGGGAAGCCATTCGTTTTTTATCTTTTCGATAATTTTTCCAGTTCGCCTGGTATTATTACTGCGAATAGAAAAAACGCTTTGCTCAGGTATTTCCGCTATCGCTTGCATTAAAAGATCGAAATTTTTCTGGTATTCCTGGACAAATTCCCTGTGTCTATCCACTATCTCGCGATTGACACTCTTTTCGATTAAGGATACTTCCACTTTTTGGAATTCATCGACAATTTGCCGGTTGAGGTTTTCCAATTCATCTTTCAATTCAGTCAGCCGCTTTTTATCTGCAGCAGAGTATCCTTCCTTTTCTCCCCTGTCCATTATTTCGAGTATGTGCCGGAGCTTTTCTTCCAATAAATCGGAAGAGGTTCTTGTTATTCCTCTTATTCCACCAGGTTCCTGCATTTTTTGGGGTTTCTGATTATAATCATAGCGGCGATTATAACGCGATGTTTGATATTTCCCTTCAAAATATCCACCTGCTACCGTCATATTTATTAAGAATAAGCATAAAAAGACCGCCACCCAACGGATGCTTTTTAGCATTTTGTACATATAACCCCCCCTTTAACTCACATCCACACAAAGACTTTTTATCAAAATTTTACCATTTTTATATGCCAAATTCAAGATAGTTTTTAGAAATTTTCCATAATTTATAGTTAAAGTTACAATAAGAAAATAAAGCTATTGCGCTATTAGTAATAGTTTTCTACGATATAAATAATTAAAAAAAGAAAAACCCCACTTGACAGTGAGGTGGATTAAAGTTTTTCAGGGACACCATTCAGATCCTGCATTCTAAAGGGTTAACTGAGCCGCATCAATATCGGGTAATCTCCTTCTCTTAGTATTCTGAGGCTTTTCTCATGCCATCGGAGTCAAGTAAATCCAGCATATTCTTTTTTATATCCTCCGGAACACTGACCATGGCCAAAAACTCTGCTTCCGATATTCCCGCGCCGTCATTTCCACTGATTTTTGCAAACCAATCAATGTATGCTTTTATATCAGCACTATATACAGATTTTATTAAATAGTAATCAAACAACATGACAATATTCTCAGAGAGATCGTGGGAACCGTCTTCCATGTTGATCTCTGCCTTCAGCAACTGGTCGGTAAATTGGTGGGTGTATTCATGCAGGAGAGTAAAGAATGCGCCTTGAAAATCCCGCTCTTGCGCTGGAAACGGCACAACCGCAGAGAAATAGTTCTCAATGCCGCTAAAGCCCCGGCCATTGCGGGTGATGCTGAGAGAGAAGTAAACCAAGGCGGATTTCTGGAAATAATCAAATATGCATTGGTAGTCCTTCAACAACCTCTCCATCTGGCTTTCCACAACACTTCTTCTCCCGCCCAATGCCTTGTGCTGTTTCTCCCAATAATCATAGTAGAAAGCCGCTTCGCGTTCCAGCAAATCCGTAAATGGATTGATAAACGCCTTAAAATCATCTTTATTGAAGCCATCATAATTTAAAAGTATCTGTTTTAACTCATTCAAGCCACGACTGTTTAAAGGAAGAAAATTGATCATGGCCAATCTTTCAAAGTTCCTGTTATAGTACGGCTCCAGCGGCTTGATTTCCCTTGCTAGATCCAGATCGCCTGCGCATTTTTCTTCTTCTATTTTTTCTATGTATTCCGCGGAAAATAGATTGGACGCGTTATTTACACGCATATGCGCTAGAACATGGAACACCAAATCAACATGCTGAGAATACTTGAATTTAACCTCCATTATATCATATCCCTCGCTTAGCCAACTTCAAAATCCTCCGATCTGAAATTGGCATAATATCTACCCTTTTGGGCGGTGAATTTTAAAACAGAATAGTCAGGGTCGTTAACTCCTTGCGGGTAATACCTTTCGTCACCATCGCGCCAGATTATTTTTCTTGACGCCGAATCTTGCAATACTTCCATCGTACCCTTAAGCATAACTCCCCGGAAAAACCTTTGATCAAAAAAATAGACACAGGCTTTCGGGTTTTGCTGGTATTGTTTTACTCGCAGCGATGAAGTGTTCGTGGAAAAATAGATTACTTTTATACCCTCCCTCTTCCTTGGCTGAAGCATTGCTTTTGTATTTGGGAAACCCTCCTCATCGACGGAGCTTATTATGGAAACACTCGCCTTGTCAATCAGATTACCGATGGTTTTTTCCATGTCTCTCATTTCTAAACAATCCTTCCTCACTGCGTTTTATACTTCCTTACTCATTAAGCAAACAGTAAACGGCAAATGTGCAAACCTCTTGAGTTCAATTTCGCGAAAGCCATAATTCTGATACCATTGTTTCAGCCTGGTATTTTCATTAATAATGCCAATCCCGACTCTTTTCCCGCCATTATTTCTTACAAAGGTAAAGACATGATCCATAATCATTCGCCCGTATCCCCTGTGCCTGAACTCCGGCAGGACGGCTAATTTCTCCATGTAATATGTATCGTCATTGGCTTTTTCCACGGCTACAAAGCCAACTTGCGTGTCTTCATGGAAAACGCCAAACATTATAATGCCTTTCTCCCGCATCTTCTGCAGGTCGCCAAGGTTAATAAAGGCCGGGTTCGTTGGAGCGTTCTCAGGTGTAAGGTTAAACTCTTCCGCGACGGTGAGGAATGATTCCCTGATCACAGCCACGCATTTTTCCAACTCCGCATCTTCCTTTATTTGCTTAAAAACTAAGCTCATAGCACCAATACACCCAACCTTATTCATATTTGAGTATAAATCAATAATTCACCATCTCTTTTTACCAACAAGAATATCTGCTGAAGCATATACCCGGCAAAATCCACCAATAATCCGTGATCCCAAGCAGCGTTACCGGGCTGCTCGCTATAGATACCAAGCGCAGTCTTGATGATCTCCCTGTATGTCTCCGGTAAATTCTTCAGGCCCCAGTCTCCCCCCTCTTTTTTTGAGGCAATGGGTACCGGGTTACTATCGGTGGCAACAGCACACTTCTTTAACTTACAATCCCTGCAATACACACTGTTTATCTCTGTTTTACAGCCATTGCATCTTAGCTCTTCCGGTGGCCTTCCCAGGATTTCGGCCAACTTATCAACCCTATTCTCCATATTTGCGATTAGGGTGTTACAGGCTCCACAGTATAAGCCGCAATATGAATCATACCGGAAACCCATCCCTCAATTACCTCCCCAAAAAAATCACTTTAGCTTTTAAAAGCTTTGCAAATACTCCCTAAGTATTCTATGGTTCCAAACTTGTGCTTCAATGTACGGAAAAAAGTCGTCCGGGAGTTTTCCCCACCAGCCTTCTGTTAGCTCTCCCTTTTCCTTGATGAGCGAGAGGATTTCTGATAGCAAAAATACCTTTCCGTGGTACTCGGGTTGATAATACTCGGGGTTTTTATCCCGCCCTAACCGGTATGAAAACATGCTGTCGATAAAGGTGAAACTCACATCTTCTTCCTTGAAGTATGAAATTGGGATTTGGATTTTCTCTAACCGTTCTCCTGCTGTATTTTTCTCCAATGATTCGCATGATTCAACAATCATATAAACCGGATATTCTTCCTGAGGGCGCCCTCCTTTTGCCATGAATTCTTTCCTTACCCATGCTTCTGTTTCCTTTCTCGCCCGCAAATACCAGGCCGGATCCTTAAAGCGGCCCCATATCGGATTATCAACATATAATTCTTTCATAATCCGGATTGCTTCCGCTTCCGGCAATGCAGACAAACTCCGGAAAGGAGTGGTCCCAGCTCTATAATAATGGGTCAAGTATTTGATCATGAAAACACCCCTGCTTATTATGGTCCTGTAAAAAGTGGCTACTGCACGGCCGCCTAACTGCTTACATTCCGAATTATTATATTCTCCACCGCAAAACTCTTCCCCAGATACTCCTTATTGGCTGTTACGGCAGCCAACTCCACGCTCAAGCCCGGTTTCTCAGATGCTGCAAAAGACAAACACGTCGTCCCCATCTCATATGCCAGACAGGCGCCATCAAATCCGGCATCAGGAAATAGCTTCCGGATATATGCCCAGGCTTCTTCAGAAAAATCCCCTCTCACAGTAGCTTTTTTTATCCCTTCAATCCCATTGACAGCCGCATTTGGTACCATGTAAGCTTTCATTTTTTCCATAATCTCCGGGCTGTCCAGCTCTCCATAGCAAATTTGCAAATCGGTCCCGGGGATGGGAGCAGTGAATACACTCTGCCACGGCATTGTCTTCTTTAGTAACCCAAAAAACCAGCGAAAACTGATCCGTTCGGGTTCACTGACGGGAATCCCCCTGCTCCTTAAGTCTTCTCTTATCTCATCCAGCCTATCCGTCATTAAGTAAATGGCAATGATCCCGCGATGCCCGTTGTTATACTTCTCTACCCAATCGGCTTTCCAGCCCCCGCCGTCCTTTCTCTTCACCCATACCATCTCAAGATATTGCAACCCGATCCATATATTTGCCACCTTGAACCCTTTCGTTCCCTTTCCCCATGTTGGTTCAAAGGGATAACCTAAAGGTTCAATCCGCTTCTTTAATTCCTTTAATTTTTCCATATCGTTATCGATATTTACTACAAAATGATCCAGTCTGATCATTAGCCACCTCCTGTCTTCCCCTCCGGTATCCCAGTTTTCTTATGGTAAAATTTGGCCTGCCCGGATAGGAGGCGTTTAAAATGTGTTTTGCTTTTTATCCCGCTCTTTTACATACATCCTGTACTCGATTGGTG
>DATCLA010000236.1:0-23637 GCA_036564195.1 Bacillota bacterium | reverse complement strand
GGATTATAACCGCCGGACCATCGAAGCAGAACAGACACTCCTTAAGGCACAACTAATGGAGAAGGATGAACTTGATGCCCGGTTTGCCGAAATAATTGCGATGATCCGTGAGACCCGCCAGTCGATTGAACAGACTATTGTCCGTGAAACTGAAAAGAAGAACAATACTGCTAATGCCCAGGCACCGAAGGGTTTGCAAAATTAAGGAACCCGTCCCGACAATACATAATTTGGAAGAAACAGGACCGACCGAGTTGTTTTGCAAAAACCACCTAAACCATAAAACAGAGTACAGGTGATTGCCGATGAATTACAATTTGTTCCGTGATCAAGACATTATAACCAAAAACACAATGTTAAAAGCAGAAGATTTCGGCAAGGTTTTCCCAAGCCAGGAACTGTTAGGTCAATCGTCATCAGCGATTACAGGCTTAAATTCAATTGCCGGGGATTTGGAGGTTCAGGAAGCTACCTTAAAGGTCCGGCTGAAAGAACGGAAAGAACTAGACGCTAAGTTGGCCGAGTTGGTGGAGCTAATTCGGCAGGCCCGCTTAGAAGTAGGCCTGCCAGTGGAAGAGTTTAACCCTCCAAACGATTCCACTGAGAAGGATTGACCAGTACCAACACGGGGCTACAAACGAAGACACCCTTTATTTGCTTTGGGGTGTCTTCGTTTTAGAATCCAATGCGGCCGGTTATTCTGTTTTACCAGGTTAAACCGGTACGGTACGTTAAAACAGTGACTTAATGCTTTAATAAACCGCTAAAAATCAATTAGGCTTGTTAAAACGCAGTTTCTTGTGATTCGACATCCTGGTTTGAAAAGAGTATAATAATTATGTAAAGTAAATAGTTTTGCGCTTCAATAATCGGCTAAAAGGGAGGTGACAGAGGTTAATGATTCTCATTGTACAGCTTGGATATGGGAAACCAAATAGGGGAGGTTAAACCTATGAAACTTTTAAAACGATTACATAGGGAAATACCCGGGCTGGATGTGGTGTTACGCAATCGGTTGACAATGGCTAAACTGGTTCAGGAAAACGCAATCACTGAACGGATTCGTAATGCCGAGGAAGTGAGGATCCTAGAGTGTACATGCAAGGCAAATAATGAGGAGATTGGCCTCGCTGCACACCAGCAAAACCTGTACGCCGGATTAAGCGAGTCCAATAATTTGATCTTAAAAAGAATAATTGTATTTAAAGGTAGGTTATAGAATGAATAATACGGTTTACCAGAAGGGGCGGGAAAAAACCAGGCTCCTTCTTTTTATCTCTATTTTTGGCGCTAAAGCGTAACCCGGATCTGGAATATGTTGGAATAAACTATCTGCACTGCGCATAGTATATCTCATAGCCTGTCTTAATTGTGCGAAATTGAGCGGCGGCTTTTTAAGTCACAGAGTTTAATAAAGTCACCATCAATGAAAAAAGGGGATGAGCTAATGCAAGATTTACGAAGCGTATTGCAGTTTACTATTATAACAATCATTTCCAGATTATTGGTTTATTTTATTGTCCGGTTGATTGAAGCGGTGAAACCCCGTAGCGCTCATTTTATTATATCTTCACAAACCGAACCCGCCCATTCCTTACGGAAACCATTCCCCCAAAGGACCCACAGGTACCGGAAATATTGTATTAACAGAGGCCGATTAGTTAAAAATTTTCTGGTAACCTTACATTGTTATGTGATCTTGGTGTTAAACCGCATTCACCAAAGTTATCGCTGGGTCAAACAACAGGTCTCACTGAAACTCCTAACCGAAGTGGTTGGATTAATCACCGCCCTTATTTCACTGTTGGTTGTGATCTTAAATTACTATTTGAATTGAAATAGGATGGTGTTGAAAACTCACTACCGGCTGGCCGGCCTATTTTATGTTAATGTCGACGTAACGCGAGGAAACTTGTTTGCAAACAATTAAGTTGACATAATATCAAATTATTGGTAAAATTTGGTTAACAGATTGTTCGGATCCTGTTGTTATCGTGGACAAGCTTTAAATTTGTGGAGGTGATAAGGGGAAATCCGGCAAAAGACATTAGTTTCAAAATTTATAAATGAAGGGGGAATAGTTGATGCAAAAGGGGTTTAAACGATTGTTACTAGGATTAATTGTCGTAATGTCCTGTGGTTTGAACGTTTTTTCCCAAACAACTGTTGAACCTTTAGATCCAACGACCATTCCGAAATATGTAAACCAGTTGACCATACCTGCTACCTATGTGCCGAAAGTGATTAAGCAGTACGGCAAGGTCATCCGGCACGAGTATACAGTAGATGTAATGGAATTTAAGCAACAAATATTGCCCCCAGGGTTTCCCAAGACGACTCAATTGGGTTATGGCGGTTGGGTGCAACTCCCCGGTTGCTCCAAACCAGTCTTTCAACGCAGTGTACCGGGGGCTACTTTTGAAATGATCCGCGATGTCCCGGCACTGGTCCGGTGGCGTAATAATGTCACTACTCCTCATTTCTTGCCGGTAGATCCGACCCTGGATTGGGCCAATCCCAATAACTTCCCTCCGCCGACTCCGCCTTTTGAGCCGTTCCCGCCGGGATATCCGGAAGCGCAATTTCCGGTTCCCATAGTAACCCATGTCCATGGTATTGAAGTAGAGTCTACTTTTGACGGCCATCCGGAAGCCTGGTTCACTTTTAACAATATCAAAGGTCCCGAATATGTAACCAATAACTACTTATACCCAAATTCCAATGAACCGTCCACCTTCTGGTACCATGACCACGCCTTCGGTATTACCAGGCTTAATGTCCAAGCCGGGCTGGCCGGTTTTTACCTGTTGCGTGATCCGAAGGACCCGATTGCGCCCTTGCTTCCCAAAGGTAAATATGAGATTCCTTTGTTACTGGCAGACCGGTCGTTCAATACTGACGGTTCCCTGGATTACCCAACGGTCGGACTGCAACCAGAGGTTAATCCGTATTGGAATACTTTTCTCGGTAATACGAACGTGGTAAACGGCAAAGTCTGGCCTAATCTTGATGTAGAACGGCGGCAATACCGGTTCCGGATCTTAAACGCTTCCAACTTCCGTTTTTATGAGCTGAGGCTTTCCAACGGCCAAACTTTCACCCAGATTGGCTCCGACGGTGGTTATCTGCCGCAACCGGCAGTGCTAACTGCGGTGCAACTGGCGCCCACTGAACGGGTTGATATTTTGATTGATTTTTCGCAACTAGCACCGGAGACGAAAATTATCCTACAAAATACCTCTCCGATTACGCCGTTTGATCCGGAGACTACCGGACAGGTGATGCAGTTCACCGTTAAAGAATCACCCGCAGTTGCTCCCCGGCCTTTACCGCCGGTGCTCAACCGGCTGCCGGTACTGAGGCCGGATCGGCCAAACCGTAACGTAACCATGCGGGTGGTTCCGGTAGTAAGCGGTGGGATTAAACTGCTCTTAAACGGACAGACTTTTCATAGTCCGGTCAGTGAAACACCCCAGGTCGGCTCCACCGAAGACTGGAATTTGATCAACCTGGGAGGCGGCACCCATGCCATCCATCTCCACCTGATTCAGTTCCAACTGGTAAGCCGCCAGGCATTTGATGTTGAACGCTATATTGCCGATTGGGAAGCCTTAAATGGCGCTCCGCCCTACCCGCTGGATCACCCCACGATTGAACTGCCGGTAGAACCCTACTTAATTGGTGACCCGATACCGCCCGCTCCGGATGAAAGCGGCTGGAAAGATACCATTCGGGCCCTGGGCAATATGGTTACCAAGATCCGGGTGCGTTGGGCGCCACAGGAACTGCCGACGGGAGCAGTGTTACCGGGACAGAATAAGTTTCCGATTAATCCTTTTGTCGGCCCGGGGTATATCTGGCACTGTCATATGCTGGAGCATGAAGATGAAGATAATGAGTTGATGCGGCCGCTGCGAGTTTTAAAGTAAGAAGTGCCGGTCTCGGGAGAAGAAAGCAGAGCAACGGTTTGAAACCGCTGCAAAAAAAAAAGCGAATTAGAAACGGTGAGGCTGGTAACCGATTGGAAAAATCCCTCTTAAGTTGCAAACAAAAACTATAGGAGGGATTTTTTTATGCTTAAAAATTATCATAAGTATTAAACAGTTTCTGATCAGATCAATAATTGTTGTTTTATTAATAAACTCTCGGAAGTTCCGACTGTTCCGATATTTCCCTAAAATTTAAGGGGATGTTATAAAAATGACTCGACATTAATTGGAAAATGGTGTTAAATAGGTATATGGTATATAATGATTTTTTATCGGAGGAGGAATTTGTTAATGACATCGATGACATCACGGGAGTTTGAACTTTCAGCTGTTGCCATATTACAAAAAACGTTTGCTAAAATAATACCCGAAGGGTCGGTCTGTGATGCGCTGTTTGTTGATACCGGTTTTAACCAGGTGATTGGTATAGCTGCTTTACCTTTTAGCGCTCCGGTAACCCTTCAATTGTTTAAAGACCCGGGTTTGGCGGATTTTCTGAATCAATTGCTGCAAAATCATCATTCCCTCCTGATCTTAAACCAGGAGCCAATCAGAGTCTTTACAGCCGGTTCCGAAATTGAAGCGGTCAGGCTTCCGGAGGCAATCTGTCAAATTTTAACTGATACTTTGGCATCAGTGGTTACTTGGGGCGGTGAGTTAAACCATCGGGGCGAACATATTATTAATTTAAAAGCACCGGAACCGGGACCGCACTATTTTGTAAACTTATTATTGGGGAACCGGATTGGGTACCCTTACCCGTTGCAAACTACCCCCAAAAGTGTGGTGGACCGGTTGGGACGGGGCAGTTTTCGTTCCCATGCCGGCACTCAGGTTTTGGCTACCCGTTGGGATATGCGTCAGGAGGAGAACGGTTTTCCAGCCAACCGCCAGTTTTACCTGGTAGAAAAGGGGAAGAAGCTTTTTTACTCAGCCGACCCGAACGACGCCCGGATTGAAACCGCCTCTTGTGTCCATTCCCAGAACCACACTGTGATCACTTACTGGACCGGTTGCGGGTTGGAGATTTCCCGGACCATCTTTCTCCTGCCTCAAGAGCCGGGATTGCCCTTGGCTACCGAAGTGCAGCGTATTAACATTAAAAACCAGGGGACAACTACCCGTCGGATCCGGCTGGTCTATACCGGAATGTTTGGTTCGTCGGTCCCCGGTGCGTTCCAAGTAGATGTCCTATACAGTAACATTATTATGCAAGCGAAGCTGGTCACTGAGTCTAACGGCGATATTAAGGCTTTGGGAGTCGATTACTATCCGGAACGGGATAGGGGTGATCTCCGGTTTCACAGTACGGTCATTCATCAGGGTGGGCGTACCTACTGGCCACGGGAATTTGTTACCAACTATAACGAGTTTGTCGGTAACGGCACTTTAGAAAATCCCGAAGGCCTGTACCGTTTAAGTAACAGACTGAACCGCAAAGGCCCGGGGTTCTTTGGCGTTGCCACGGAGTTGGAACTGACCCCAGGAGAGGAATGCCTGGTTGATAATTTTACCGGGCTCGTTTCCAAACAGGCTAATCCGGAGTTCAGTCCCACCAGTTTTGAAAAGGAACTCCACGCCTTACTTGACAAATATGCTATGCAACCTGCGAATCTTAACCGTGCTCTGGAAGAGGTGAAAAGCTTTTACCATCATTACCGGGGTTTTTTGCAACTAAAAACCGCTACGGCTGCGGTTGATGCCTATTTTAATTACAACTTACCTTTTCAAGTCCTGTACCAGACCTTTGTATCACGTTCCTTTTGTCAGACGCAAAAGGGCTATCGGGAGATTGGTTTTCGCGAGATTCAGGATATCTTTGCCAGTATGTACTACTTTGTCGGTATTGGAAAGGGAGACTTTGTCAAATCCTTGCTTAAAGAGTGGTGCAGTAAGGTTTTTGAATTTGGTTACGCCTACCATAATTTTTTCTGGGTTGGCAAGGAGCCGGGTAAATGGTCGGATGACGCTCTCTGGTTCATTCAGGCACTGGCCCGTTATGTGCATTTAACCGGGGATCTGGGTATTTTGGATGAGGACTGTGCAATTGCCGGGACCGATCCGGTCCGTTCCCGGCCGGTTTATGAGACGGTAAAAGCAATTTTACGTTATTCCGGGGCGATTTCTGTCGGTAAACACGGATTACCGCTGCTGGATATGGCAGACTGGAATGATTGTTTGCAATTGGACACCGATTTTGTCAATGGCATTCAAAAGGAAGAACTCTACCGGCAGCAGCTGGCCGAGGGTGGTACTTTTGGCGAGCCCTTCCAGAGTGATTACTCGGAGAGCGTTATGAATGCCTTCTTATTGAAGGTGGCGATCACGGAGACCATCTGGTTGGCGGAAGCTAAAAACGATGGCGCTTACCGGGCCGAACTGGAAAATCTGGCGGAGCGGCTCTACCGTAACTTGCAAGAGCATGCTTGGAAAGGTAATTTCTTTGCCCGGGTTTTGTTTAACCGTAAGGATAGTGAATTTAGTTATTTGGGCGCTAAAGGCGACGGATTTGCGGCTGATCCCGCCCTGGACGGGACCTACTTTTTAAACTCATTCAGTTGGTCAATTCTCTCAGATACCGCTACGGAAGCACAGATTGGGACCATGCTGGAAGTGGTCGAAAAAGAACTGAAGACTCCCTATGGTTTGAAACTGATGACCCGAGCTGATTTGAGTAAAGTCTCTAAAAATACTGCTACCGGCGAATACTTCCCGGGTGACCGCGAAAACGGCGCGGTCTTCAAACATGCCTCAATGATGGCGGTAGCGGCAATGCTAAAGGCGGCGAAACAGGTGAAAGCCAGGGAATTAGCTGCCAGATTGGCTGGTCTAGCCTATTGGATGATTGATCTGACTATTCCGGCCCATTCAATTAACAATCCTTATCTGATTTGCGGTAATCCCCGTTTTTGCACTCAATATAATAACAGTGAGACCGGGGAGAATATCGGCCCGATGTTAAGCGGTACTTCCACTTGGTTGACACTTTCAATCATGTCAGCCTGCGGTCTGGAATTTACCAGGAAAGGCCTTACAGTGGATCCAATCTTAAAACCTGACCAAACCGCCCTGGAATACCGGATGCGGCTTGCCGATACTGTCTATCAATTTCGAATCCTGAAACCGGAAGGATTTTACCGGGTGGCGGATGGCACGGTCCGGGTCAGTCTGGACAGTACGGAGTTGACTGGGAATGTAATTCCTTTGCTGAATGACGGAAGGGAACATGAAGTGGTCATGATTTTCGAGAAATAAATCCGGCTCTGATTGCCTGCATCAAAAGGGACTGGCTGAAAAGTCAGTCCCTTTTGGCAATCGACGGCCTTATTTGTAGATGTAATATTTATATAAGAAGAAGTTCCAGGTTACTGACATTCCGGTGGCAATCACCTTTGAGTACAAGTAATACAGCTTTACCTTTTCAGTAAAGAAGTGCATGACCCCGTTGCCAACCACTAAATTGAGGCCGAATAACATTCCTGAATTGATAAACTGTTTTAAAAACGGTTGTTTTGATTTAAAAGCCCAGTACCGGTTGAGTGAAAAATTAACACTAAACACGATCAATAAGGCGATGGAATTGGAAAGGATATACCATAGCATACAAACATCGGTAAGCAGATACAATAAAATCATTTCCGTTCCGAAGGACAATACTCCGGTGAAAAAATACTTAATCAACTGGTGCTGTATTTGTCGGGAAAATAAACCCGGCTTCGGCTTTATTAGGCAGTCACCGTTTTTTAAATCCGGCCGGTCGGTCTTTTCAATCTGCTGTTCCATTATTAACCTCTATTAACCCATAATATGAGTAAGTTTAATAATCCCCAAATTTTGCCTCTTCAGAAAGCTATTGATCGCTACTATCTGCGCTCGACACCAGCGATTGGATTTTAAATTTACTGGAATGTAATTATGAAGTTGTTTAAATAGCTATTTCCAAATTTAAATTTTAAATTCGCTACCGCCATTGTTAAATCCTTTTAAACATTTCAAGTAAATGTAAATTTTTACCATGAAATTGGGAACTAACGGAACACCAGAAGGGAAAAAATGGTAAATTATTGAAATACTACTATATTTCCCATAGAAACAGATCGGAGTTCAGTATTTGAATATTGAACCCACATTAGAATGGGACAAGAACTGTTTGAACTCGGACAAAAGACATAACTTTGGAAATGAGGTGTTTAAATGGAAAAGGTAGTAATAATGGGTGCCGGTCCGGCTGGCCTGGCTGCAGCTTATGATCTTTCGAAAAATGGAATTGAGACAGTTGTCTTGGAAAAAGAGGGTCAGGTCGGAGGGATCAGTAAAACTATTGTCTACAAAGGCTATTATTTTGATTTGGGAGGGCACCGCTTCTTCACTAAATTCCCGGAAGTCGACCAACTTTGGCAGGAGGTATTAGGAGTTGATTTTAAAAAAACTCCCCGTTTATCCCGGATATATTACCGTAACAAATTTTTTAACTATCCGTTGACTCCTTTAAATGCCTTGTTCGGGGTGGGGGTTGGTACCGCTTTCCTGATTATCTTAAGTTATCTGAAGGCCAAAATCTTTCCCTACCGTTCCGAAGAAACTTTTGAACAGTGGGTCTCCAACCGTTTCGGCAAAAAATTGTACACTATGTTTTTTAAGACTTATACTGAGAAGGTATGGGGTATTCCTTGCGATGTGCTTCAAGCTGAATGGGCCGCCCAACGCATTAAAGGCCTATCCCTCTCCAGCGCCATTTATAATGCGGTTTTTAAACCTAAAAACACTAAAATTAAGACCTTGATCGACCAGTTTGACTACCCCGTCTATGGCCCGGGGATGATGTATAACGAGTTTAAAACCAAAGCGGAACAAAGCGGGGCCGTCCGAGTGTTGTTAAACGCGGAAGTAGTTAAGATTAACCATGACGGTAATACAATCAGAAGTATTGAATACCTTGATGTAAACGGTAAACGGCAACTACTGGAAGGCACCAGCTTTATCTCGAGTATCCCCATTACTGAGCTGGTCCAGCGCCTTGATCCCCCGGCCGACGCAGCGGTCCGGGCCGCCGCCCAAAAAATGCAATACCGTAGTCTGATTACAGTTGATATCATTATCAACAAAAAGGACGTCTTCCCCGATAACTGGATCTATATTCATTCTCCCGAGGTTAAATTGGGCCGGATCCAGAACTTTAAAAACTGGAGTGCTCAAATGGTTCCAGATCCGGAAAAATCAACATTAGGATTAGAATACTTTTGTAATGAAGGTGACGACTTTTGGAACTTACCCGATGCCGAACTGTTTGAACTGGCAGCTGCGGAAGTGGAAAAGATTCAAATCTGTCAAAAAGCTGAGATTGAAGACTACCTGGTAGTTCGGGTGCCTAAAGCTTATCCCGTTTATCTGCTGGGCTATCAAGAATATCTGTCGGAAGTGGCAGAATGCTTACGGCAGTTCTCCAATTTGCAATTAACCGGGCGCTACGGTCTTTTCAAATATAACAATATGGACCATTCGATTATGACCGGCCTTTACGCCGCTCGGAATATCCGCGCCGGCGCCCGTAAGTATGATACCTGGAGTATTAACGTGGATGAGGAGTACCACGAGGAAAGTAAACTCAGTAATGACCGTCAGGCTAAAAGTAGGATTTCCAATGCCTAACTGTAACAGGTCCAGTCATAAACCGCCGGAACGGATAATGGCATAAAAGATCCATAAGAACATGGCCAGAGCGATTCCAAAGCCCACCTCGACAATGGGGTTGGTCAAAACTGTAGTTTGGCGGCTGAAGGACAATCCGATGATGACCCCGGCCATCATGATACAAAGTGATAACAAAATTATGCAGAGGGAGAGCCGGTTCATAATCCGTTCTTGCTTCTTAAAGAAGGGGTCTAGGTCCGGGAGGGCCACTTCCAACCGGAGGCGGCCTTGTCTGATAAAAGAACTCAACTCCTTAAACTGTTTTGGAAAACTTAAAAAAAGCTCAAAAAGAGCAGTAGTGTTGTTCCAGATTTTGCGGATTACCTGCTTTGGCTGCCACCGTTCTAATAGCAGTCGTTGTCCTAAGGGCTCGGCAGCTTTGATGACACTGAATTGAGGATCCAATTTCTTAGTCAGCCCTTCCAAAGTGATCAAAGTCTTTCCCAACAAAGTCAGGTCGGCGGGTAGTTTGATTTGGTGTTTAAATAGGACCGTCACGATTTGGCGGACCAGATTACCCAAGCTTAATTGACTTAATGGTACTTCGTAAAATTGTTCCTGCAATTGCTCAAGATCATCCTTTAATTGCCGCAGGTTTACATTTTCCGGTACGATCCCCAGGGCTAAAACAGCTTTAATAATCCCCTCGGGGTCGTGCCGGATCAGGGCAATGATCATTGATGCCAAGTGGTAACGGATTTCCGGGCTGAGCCGTCCGACCATGCCGAAATCCAACAAACCAAGGGCTCCATTAGGTAGGATGATGACATTCCCGGGGTGGGGGTCACCATGAAAAAAACCGGCGCTAAAAATTTGCTGCAACAACCCCTGGACGAAACGCTGGGCCAAGTCGGGCAGGTTATAGCCTTGTTGTTTTAATCTGTCAATCTCATTGATTTTAATACCCGTAAGGTATTCGGTGGTTAATACTTTGTTGGTAGAATAATCACTGAAAACTTTCGGAATATAAAAATAAGAGTTAATGTTGGGTTGCGCCGCAATCTTCTTGGTATTGCGGGCTTCAATGGTATAATCAAGTTCATTGCGGAGCGCCTTGGCAAACTCGGCCAGCATCGCACTGATCCGGTAGTTTTCAGCCCATTTGAAACGCCGTTCCACCAGGTTGACCAGGTGGTAAAGAATTTCTAAATCGGTTTCAATAATGGTGGCAATACCCGGCCGTTGGACTTTAATTGCCACCGGTTCCCCGGTTTTTAAAAGGCCGCGATGGACTTGACCAATGGAGGCTGCTGCTAAGGGTGTCAGTTCGAATTGTTGAAAGATTTCCTCCAGGGGTGCACCGAGCTCCGCCCGGATAATCCGACTTACTTCCGCAAAGGGAAAAGACGCCGCCTGATCCTGGAGTTTTTCTAATTCGCGGCTAATTTCTGCCGGAAAAAGTTCCTGGTGGGTGCTGGCGATTTGGCCAAGTTTAATATAAGTCGGGCCTAATGCTTCCAGTACCAACCGGACCCGTTCACCGAGACTCTTGGTATTATTGACATAGGCCGGAAAAAGCCGCTCAGAAAATGGTAACCATTTAATTAAACCGATTTCGGCTACGATATAGCCGAAGCCCTGATTGATCATTGCCATGGCGATGTCCCGGTAACGGTTGATCCGGCGAATCTCCTTGTGAAACATTACTGACCTCCTGTGCATCTTAAACGGAAACCTTATGTTGGTTTCTTATTCAGGAGTATTCTAAGACAACCGTTGCTAATTTATCCCCGAAAACCGCCCAAGGAAGGGAATATAGCAAAAACCCGGGGTTTCCCGGGCTTTTTTTATTAATCTGAAACTAACTTACTGGTAACGACGTAAAGCTACACAGGCATTGGTGGAGCCGAAGCCGAAAGAGTTACTTAGGGCCAGGTTGATCCGGGCTTCACGGGCCTGGTTGGGGACATAGTCAAGGTCACAGTCAGGATCGGGGTGTTCATAGTTAATGGTCGGAGGTATGGTCTGGTGGTAGATGGTTAAGGCGGTAAACGCTGTTTCAACCGCTCCGGCCGCTCCTAACAGGTGTCCGGTCATGGACTTGGTTGAGCTGATCATCAGCTTTTGGGCGTGGGCCCCAAAGGCCAGTTTAATTCCTTTTGTTTCCATAGCATCATTAGCCTTGGTAGAGGTACCGTGGGCGTTGATATAGTCGACTGTTTCACCGGAAAGGCCGGCGGATTTCAAAGCCAGTTGCATGCATTTGGCTGCGCTGGTGCCGTCCGGTTGCGGTGCGGCGATATGATAGGCGTCGCTGTTCATTCCAAAGCCGACTACCTCGGCATAAATTTTAGCGTCGCGTTTTAAGGCATGTTCCAGTTCTTCCAGAATAACAATCGCGGCGCCTTCACCAATGACGAATCCGTCCCGTTCGGCGTCAAAAGGCCGACTGGCTTTTTCCGGGGCATCGTTGCGGGTTGACAAGGCGGTCATATTGGTAAATCCGGCGACTGCTACCGGGTTTATGGTCGATTCCGACCCTCCGGTGATGATGGCGTCGGCTTCACCGCGCTTAATAATGTGATAGGCGTCGCCGACACTGTGAGTACCGCTGGCGCAGGCCGAGACCGGAGAAAAATTGGGACCTCGGGCGCCGGTGCGGATCGAAATTTGGCCGGCAGCCAGGTTAATGGCACAACCGGGAATAAAGAAAGTGGAAACCCGGTGGGGGCCTTTTTCACAGCAGATATGGTCATTATTGGTAATCGTTTCCAGACCACCCATGCCGGAACCAACAATCGTTCCAATGTTATCGGCGTTTTCCGGGGTAATCTTCAGCCCGGAGTCAAGCATGGCTTCATCAGCGGCGGCAATGGCATATTGAATGAAGCGGTCCATCTTTTTCAGCTCTTTTTTCTCAATGAATTTGGTGGGGTCAAAATTTTTAACTTCCCCGGCGATCTTCACTCGGAAGTTGGTGGTATCAAACCGGGTGATCAGTCCGATCCCGGATTTTCCGGCTAAAGCGGATGACCAGTTTTCCGCGGTGGTATTCCCCAGCGGGGTAACCATTCCGATTCCGGTAATTACAACACGTCTACTCAAAATAATCACCTACTGTTATTATCAATTTGTTTACTAATCACCGCCATCATGCGCCGCAAGGTTTTAAGATCCTCAGCGGAGATAACTTCCTGAATTTTGCGGTCCAGTTCTTCTACTAAAGCCTTGATGCTTTTCCGGGCGGTAATGCCTTGCGAGGTCAGGGATATTAAAATGCTCCGGCGGTCCCGGGGATCAGGTCGGCGCTCCACTAAGCCCTGCTTGACCAGACGGTCGATTAAACCAGTCATACTTGAGTTTTCCAAATCTAATTCTTTAGCCAGTAAACGGGGGGTTTTAGCGCTGCCAGGTGCGATTTCCAGCAACAATAAGGCTTTGGGGACCGAGAGGTCATACTCGGCCAGGCGTTGGTTGTAATAACGGGACAACTTTTGCCAGGTATTCTTCAGTAACAGACAAAACAGCGGCGGTCCGTTGGGTTCCATGGAGCGATTATCCTCCCAAAATAGTTCCGATCCTAAATATACGGGTACGAACAATTATAACATTAAGCCGTTAGTCAGTCAATTTACTTACGGGTTGAAAGTATAAGTTAGGTTTCTTAAATTAATTATAAAATGCCCAACTTTGGCCTAATTGATTAAAGCGGCTTAACTCTTTTCAATCCCTAGGGACGCTGGTGTAAACCGTCAGGTTTACCATAAAAAAGCCCTGCGCTTTGTGAAACCTTTTCTCAGTCAATACGATTTTTATTCTTGAAACTGCGACAGGTAAAAAATCATCGAAAAGAGGAATGAATGGTGCAAAGAGGCAAAACAATATGGTTTGCTGGAGGTTTGTTGGTAATTGCCTTGCTGGTCTGGTGGTTGGTACCTGGCTTTCATAATCAAAAAGATCCGTTGGGACAGTATGACTATGTAAAAGTAACCAGAATGGATCTGATTGATAAAGTAGAGGCTAGCGGTAATGTATTTGCCTTAGAGAAGAAGGATCTTTACGCTGACTATGAAGGAACGGTTGAAGCGGTTAATGTAAAAGCCGGCGATTCGGTTAAGAAAGGTGCCATTTTACTGACGATTCATTCGACCAGCTTGAAGGATCAATGGGAAGAGGCTAATTCTGCCCTGAAACAGGCGGAGATCAATGCCGGCCTGGCTGCGGGGCAGCTCGCTACCGAGTTATATCTGAACAAGATTAACAAACAAAATGCGTTACAGTTGGAAAACCACACCCATCAGGTGGCTTTGTATAAAGAACAAGCTAAACAGGCCAAGCAGCGGCTCAATGCTTTAAATGCCAAGAACGACGGGTATTATATTGCGGACAATGAAAAACTGTTGATTCGGGCTCCCTTTGACGGCCAAGTCGCTTGGGTTAATGTACAGCAAGGTGAGAAAGTAACACCGGAGCTGATTTTAGCTACAGTGATCCAACCGGAGACGCTGGGGGTGGAGGCGCAGGTGGATGAGAATGATATTCACCTGGTTCAAACCGGTCAACAGGTCTTAATCGAAAGTAAAGTATCCGGACAGGAGTCCAGCCAAGGGGTAGTAACGGAAATCAGCACACTGGGTCAATCCGACGGAGAACTGGTCCATTTTCCTGTCCGGGTGCAGTTGGAGAAGGAAAGCGCTAGTTTAAAGCCGGGAATGTCGGTGGATGTGACAGTGCTGGCTAATGAACGTCACGGGGTACTGGCCATTCCCACTGCTGCGGTAGAAACCAAAGATAACCGGAATTTTGTGAAACTCCGGCGGGGGAAGGAAATTGTCACCGTCTCGGTAACACTGGGCCAGCGTTATGGCAAGTACTGGGAAGTTAAGTCCGGGTTAACCAGCAAAGATACGGTGGCAATAGCTAAACTGCCCAGCAGTAGTGGTTCAGTAGTTTCGCAACGAGTCCCGGGATTGCCGAGGGGAGGAAGATAGGTTATGATTCAACTGGAACGAATCAATAAATGGTATCAGGACGGGGATCGGGAAGTAAAAGCCTTGAATGAAGTCTCACTGCAGATTGAAGCCGGCCGGATGGTAGCGATTATGGGTCCTTCCGGTTCGGGGAAGTCGACTTTCATGAATATTTTGGGGTGTCTGGACCAACCCACCTCCGGTTCATACCGGTTAAACGGGCGGGAAATTGCCCAACTGAGCCCAAGGGAACTGGCCCGGTTGCGCAACCGGGAGCTTGGGTTTGTCTTTCAATCCTTTAATTTACTACCCCGTTTGACCGCCTTGCAAAACGTGGAGTTGCCCCTGGTTTATGCCGGTGTTCCGGCGAGGGAACGCAGCGAACGGGCAAAAACGGCTTTGATCCGGGTGGGGCTGGGCCACCGGATTCATCATCGACCAAAGGAACTTTCCGGCGGGCAACAGCAACGGGTGGCAATTGCCCGGGCCCTGGTAAATCAACCCCAGTTAATCCTGGCGGATGAGCCTACCGGTAATCTTGACTCCCAGGCCAGCGTGGAAGTGATGGTTCTCTTTCAGGAACTGCACCGGGCGGGCATTACCATCGTGCTGGTCACTCATGAACCGGACATTGCCACATACACGGAACGGATAATCCGGTTTCGGGACGGTCGGATAGTCGGGGACGAATCAATAACCCAGAAGGCTGCGGTCTGGGCAGAGGCGGCGGGATCATGAGAATTACTGAAAATATCTTAATGGCTGTCAAAAATTTGCGTAATAGTAAAGTCCGTTCCTTCCTGACCATGTTGGGGATTATTATCGGAATCGGCGCCGTGATTACCATAGTCTCCCTAGGAGAGGGCGCTAAGCAGCAGATTAATCGGCAAATCGCTGAGATGGGGTCCAATCTGGTGCTGGTCACTCCCGGACGAGGTAGTACCAACCGGATTACCAATGATACGGTCACATTATTGCAAGATTCTGTTGAGTCCATCCGGGCTCTGGCACCGGTGGTTATGGGGTCAGTCTTAGCTGAGTCTTCCCAGAACAGTGTAACTACTTCGGTTATCGGTTGCACGCCGGAGTATGCAACAGTCCGTAATTATCGCGTCGCTTTGGGACAATTTATCGGCCAAGCAGAATACCGGGAGCGTCTCAAGGTAGCGGTAATCGGCCCGGAACTGGCGACGGAATTATACCCGGGCAGTAACCCAATTGGTGAAACCATTAAAATTGACGGTGTCCGGCTGGAGATTATCGGAGTATTAGCTGTTAAAGGCAATAACGGGGATAACGTAGTCATCATGCCGTTAACCACTGCTCAGGATCGGATCTTCGGAAATTATAACTTAAGCGAAATTAGTCTCCAAGTAGAAAATGCCGCGCAAGTACAGGAAACAGTTGACCGGGTCAAACAGGTCTTACTGAAAGAGCTGCAAGAGGAGGATCTGTTTCGCGTGAGTAATATGGCGGAAATGTTGGACCGAGGCCGCGAGATGATGAAGGTCATGACGTTACTGCTGACCAGTATCGCCGGAATCTCCCTGTTGGTAGGGGGAATTGGCATTATGAATATTATGCTGGTTTCAGTAACCGAACGGATCCGCGAGATTGGGATCAGAAAAGCTATCGGCGCTCAACCCGAAGAGATCCTGACCCTCTTTATGTTCGAAGCGGTTATTTTGAGTATTACCGGCGGGCTGATCGGAATTATCTGCGGCAGTACGCTGGCGCTGGTAATCGGAAAACTGATTGGCTGGGTGGTTACAATTTCTGCCTCCGCCGTCGGTACCGCCTTTACTTTTTCACTGCTGGTCGGCTTGTTTTTCGGAGTGTACCCTGCCTATAAAGCCAGCAGGTTAAATCCCATCGAAGCGCTACGCCATGAGTAACGCCGGGTTGGAGGGGATATTTTTAAACCTCCTTTTGGGGAAAGCTAACTCCCCCAAAAGGAGGTTTTTTTGGGTGCAGATTAAACAGTTTGGCAGTAAATGTTGAATTTTTTTGCTTCAGATTCCTTAATCTATTCTTAAGCTTCAAACTAAGCTTAAACCGGATTGAATTTGATCGGGCAAAAGGGAGGTTTAAGTTTATGAGGAAAGCGGCGCAATACTACCTAAGTTTGGTAGCGCTCCTCGTAATTGTCGGAGCCTGGTCCGCCGGATGTTGCGGGACCAGAAGAGGACGGATTAGCGTAGTTGGTTCCACCTCAGTCCAGCCGATTGCCGAAGTTTTAGCGGAAGGTTTTAGCAAGATTTACCCGGATCAGGTTGTCAATGTCCAGGGAGGCGGTTCCAGTGCCGGCATTAAGGCTGTCCGAGATGGAACTGCGGCGATCGGTACCAGCTCCCGACCATTGAAGCCCGAGGAACAACCGGGTTTGAGTGCGGTTGAGATTGCTCGGGACGGGATCGCCATTGTGACCCACCCAGATAACCCAATCGAAAACCTCACTTTGGAACAGCTGCGTAAGATCTTTAGTAATGAGATTACCGACTGGTCGCGAGTGAATGGAAAGGCCGGAACCATCTTGGTGGTAAATCGAGAAGCAGGATCCGGTACCCGGGAGGCGTTTACCAAAATTGTGATGGCAAAAGCGCCTCTGGGACTGCAAACCATTGTCCAGGGGTCAACCGGCACCGTCCGCCAAACGGTCTCCGGTAGCCGAAATGCTGTCGGCTACCTTTCCTTGACGGCACTGGATGCTACTGTGAAAACAGTCCGGATTAACGGCGTCGCTCCTACCTTTGAAAATATAAAGCAAAAGAAGTACCCGATAGTCCGCTCCTTTCTGTTTGTGTATAAAACGCCGGACCGCGGCGTATCGAAGTTTATTGACTATGTGTTAAACCAGGGGCAAGGTCTGGTTCAGAAAAATCGATTAGTACCTGTAAAATAAGCTAGTAAGCGAGATAGGGGAGATGGTAAATGGTTAAAATGTCAAAATCCCGCCGACAGGAGTTGATTGTCGGCACGTCCTTACTATTCATTGCCGGTTTGGCTGTTGCCGGAGTCTTCTTGATTATTGTGTTTGTTTTTAAAGAGGGTTGGCCGGTTCTGGCCAAACATGGGCTGTTTAATTTAATATTCGGCCGCAACTGGCAACCGACTTCCGGGGTTTACGGGATGCTCCCTTTATTAGTGGGGTCAACCTATGTGACTCTGGCTGCCTTAATTTTGGGTGTGCCGTTGGGGGTAGCCTGTGCAGTTTTACTGGCGGAGCTTGCCCCGGAATGGCTGGCCAGAATTTTACGCCCGGCCATCAATCTGTTGGCAGGCATTCCTTCAGTGGTCTATGGTTTCTTCGGTTTGGTAATCTTAGTACCATTACTCCGTAACCTTAACAACGGGGTT
This sequence comes from Bacillota bacterium, assembly GCA_036564195.1. Lineage (GTDB taxonomy): Bacteria > Bacillota > UBA4882 > UBA8346 > UBA8346 > DATCLA01. Next base: position 5,690 of record DATCLA010000236.1, on the reverse strand, counting down.
GGGTTTAGCCTGTTGGCAGGGGGGATAATTCTGGCGATAATGATTTTGCCAACAATTATTAGCGTTTCAGAAAATGCTTTACTAGCGGTACCCCGTGATTATAAAGAGGCTTCGCTGGCGTTGGGTGCCACTTACTGGCAGACTATTTATAAGGTGTTAGTTCCTGCGGCAACACCGGGAATTGTGGCCGCGGTTATTTTAGGAATGGGCCGAGCCGTCGGAGAGACCATGGCGGTAATTATGATCACCGGTAATACTCCATTGGTCCCGCAGTCAATCTTAAATCCGGGCCCCACTTTGACCGGCACAATTGGGCAGGAATCATCCTATGCTGCGGGTGAGCATGCCCAAGCCCTGTTTAGTGTGGGGATTTTACTCTTCGTAATTATTATCATCATCAATTTGATTGCTTCACTGTTTTCCCGGAAGAAGGTGTCCGACTAATGCCGCGAACTGCAGCGAAATTTAAACAAGGAATTGCCTTTTCAATGTTATGGACTGCCGCTTTAATTACCACCAGCTGTCTGGGTTTTATACTTTTTTTCATTTTAAAGCAAGGCTTACCGGCAATTAGTTGGCGATTTTTAACCGCATATCCCGAAGCGCTGGGCCGTGAGGGTGGTATTTTCCCAACGATTGTCGGTACCGTCTATTTAACAGCTTTGGTAATTTTGATTGCCGGGCCCATCGGAGTGGGAACTGCCATCTACCTTACAGAGTATACCCGGGGCGGGTTACTGACCCGGATGATCCGCGGCGCTACCGAGACCTTGGCCGGGATTCCCTCTATTATCTTCGGATTATTTGGTTTTGCATTTTTAGTAACCTTTCTGGGCTTTGGCTTTTCGCTGTTATCCGGGGGGATTACCTTAGCGTTAATGTTATTGCCGACGGTGATCCGGACCGCCGAAGAAGCAATCAAAACGGTACCTGTTTCTTACCGGGAAGGCAGTTTAGCATTGGGGGCCACTAAATGGGTAACCATTATTAAAGTGGTACTCCCGGTGGCCCTGCCCGGAATCATGACCGGGCTGGTATTAAGTGTAGGCCGGGCAGTAGGGGAAACTGCCGCCGTCTGGCTCACAGTAGGAGGGGCCTTACGGCTGCCGGTTTCACTACTGGATTCGGCCCGGCCAATGACGTTGCACCTTTATATCCTGGCGAGTGAAGGTTTATCCTTAACTCGGGCTTACGCCACAGCCAGTATATTGATCATCAGTATTGCCTTGATTAACAGTGCTGCGTTACTGCTGTTGTCCAGATTTTCGCTGCGTTTAAGGTCTTAAAGGGGGAGCGTTGGATGGATTCGAAAATTATTGCGAGGGATTTTAATCTTTTTTACGGCGAATTTCAAGCACTGAAGAATATTAATATGGAGATTTACGCTAAAAACGTGACAGCATTAATCGGTCCTTCCGGGTGCGGCAAATCTACTTTCCTGCGGACACTCAACCGGATGAATGATTTGATTAAAAGTGTCCGCTTTCAGGGGTTGATTACTCTTGACGGAGAAGATATTTATCAGCCTCAAGTGGATGTAGTGGAGCTGCGTAAACGGGTAGGGATGGTCTTTCAACGGCCTAACCCCTTTCCCATGTCAATCTATGATAATGTTGCCTATGGACCGCGGGTCCACGGATTGAAGGATAAAGCTAAACTCAATGAGATTGTGGAGCGGAGCCTCAAAGGGGCGGCCCTATGGGAAGAGATTAAAGACCGGCTGACTGCACCGGCCTTACGGCTTTCCGGTGGCCAGCAACAGCGGTTATGTATCGCCCGATTATTGGCAGTGGAACCGGAGGTGCTCTTAATGGATGAACCAGCCTCGGCACTGGACCCAGTCTCCACCGGAAAGATTGAGGAGTTAATCTGTGAGCTGAAGCAGAATTATACTATTATAATTGTAACTCATAATATGCAGCAGGCGGCCAGGATCTCGGACCACCTCGGATTTTTTTTGTTAGGAAGTTTAGTGGAATACGGCCCAACGGAACAGGTGATGACCAATCCGCGTCAGCAAGAGACTGAAGCTTATCTTACCGGTAGGTTTGGCTGAGTTAGGAAAGCGGAGTGTTTTATTTGCAAGGATATAGTATATCCTAATTAAAATTCTGGGGTGATGCAGATGACACGGGAGACATTTGACCGGCTTTTAAGTGAACTACAACAACAATTGTTAAAACTAAGCAGCATGGTGGAAGGAACTATTCATCTGGCAGTAGAATCTTTGGCAAAACAGGATCAAGACCTAGCACAGCAAATTATTGACGCAGATGACCAAATCGATGACTTAGTCCGGAAGATCGAGGCAGACTGCATCCGGGTGATTGCCTTACAACAGCCGTTAGCCCGCGACCTGCGGGTAGTCACCACAGTTTTACGGATCGCTCTCGATTTGGAGCGCATTGCCGACAATGCTTCCAATATTGCGGAGATTACGATACGGATCGGCAAGCAACCACTGATTGGTCAGTTAGAAGATATCCCGAAAATGGCGGAACTTGCCGAAACGATGGTCCGGAAGAGTATTAAGGCCTTGGTCGACCGGGACGCTGCTGCTGCTAAGGCCAATTGCTTGCAGGATGAACGGGTCGATGAGATTTACCGGGCACTCTTGAACGAAACAACGGATTTTGTCATGGGTGACGCCGACCGCGCCGCAGTTGTCCAAGGAATAAACCTGTTATTTGTAGCCCGTTTTTTAGAACGTGTGGCCGATCATGCCACCAATATCGGAGAACGTGTAATCTACCTGGTTACCGGCAGAAATGAGCATTATTGATGATTTTGCAACCGACAACCGGAGCCAAGAGCGGTTAGAGATTGATTGACGAAAAAAGCGCTGATTCGTGATTTTGAATCAGCGCTAGCGGTTGTTAATAGGGAAACTGGGTCTGATAATTTTGAAACTGTTGCGCGGATTGGGTCAGTTCCTGCTGGGCGGCAGCAGTCAGTTGATACCACCCTTTTTTAAACATCAGGTTGAATAAATTTCGACTGGCCTGGTGCGTTTCCTGCAAGATCCGGAAAACCTGATCGTGAAGCACTTGGTTGCTGGCTTCGCGCGTAAAGACGTTAAAGTTGTCGGTCAGGTATTTTTCAGTGGCCAAAATCTCATTGGCATAATCCCGTTCATTCATTTCCGCCCCTTTAACCTGAGGCAACTGACCGGTAGCCGGATTTTTGATTTCATTGGGATTGGGTTGATTCGGTTGTCCCGCTTGGCCGGGTGGTTGCATGCTGTTTTTCCTCCTATTGTAAATAATTTCGGTTGGGGTTGGATTGGAGATAACTTAACAATTGGCTGTAATGCTGCTGGTGCATCCGGCCGGTCCGGTCAATCTCCTGTTGGATCTCAGGATCGGTACAGAAGGAAGCATACTGGCGACATTTTTTAAACGCCAGCAATTCCCAGGAGAGGGCATCAGTCAGATAAGCCAAGTCTTTAGTAGTGATGACATTGGGGGGTTCGTTCATCCGGCCGGGGGATTCATAAGTGCCGGTGTTGGGTGAATTATTGGGACTCAAGTTTAGGACCTCCTTTCTCTTTTGAAACAGTGGGTTATTAACATCTAATCTGTCCATTTTTTACGGGCCTATGCATTTTCGCAGTTAGGGTTATACACTGTAACAAATTGGGGAAAACTTTATCCAAAGGGGGTCAGCAGGTGAGCAGAGTCAGATTGATGTCAGCTTGGATTATCCTCCTGTCGCTGTTGGTAATATGCCGACCGACAGAGGCAGAAGAGTTTAATATCAAAGCCAAAGCCGCCGTTTTGATGGATCCGGAAAGCGGCCGGGTGCTATTTGCCCAAAATGAACGGCAGCGGTTGCCGCCGGCCAGTGTTACCAAAGTGATGACCATGTTATTGATTATGGAGGCGGTTGACTCCGGCCGGGTGAAGTGGGATGATAAAATACCAACCTCGGCAACTGCAGCCGGAATTGGAGGCTCGCAGGTTTACTTAAAAGAGGGTGAAACTTTTACTCTGCACGAAATGTTTAAAGCGATTGCCGTAGTTTCCGCCAATGACGCCAGTACTGCCGTAGCTGAGTATTTATATGGTTCAGGTGAGGATTTCATTGCCGCAATGAATAAAAGAGCACAACAGCTGGGGCTTAAAAATACCCATTTTGCCAATGAGACCGGGTTGCCCGATCCCAACCATTACAGCAGTGCCTATGATTTAGCTGTAATTTCCCGGGAGTTATTAAAACACCATAAAATATTAGAATATACTTCGATCCGGAAGGATAGTTTACGTGACGGGCGGTTCGTCTTATATAATACCAATGATTTAATCAAAGTTTACCCGGGTGCGGATGGCTTAAAAACCGGCCATACGGCTGAGGCCAAGTTTTGCTTAGCGGCAACGGCAAAACGTGATAACTTGCGGTTGCTCTCAGTAATTTTGGGAGCGGCATCTAATGCGGAACGGGTAGCTCAAACCCGACGGTTACTGGATTACGGTTTTCGTACTTATGAAAGGCGGGTAGTCCGGCGGAAGAACGCGACAGTAGGTGAGATTGGCTTCGCTGAAGCTCAACCGGCAAAGGTAGCGGTAAAAGTTGGCGCTGACTTTACAGTATTGTCAGAACGGGCTAATGCTAAGCCGGTTATTACCCGGTTGGTAAAAGCAGAGAATCTCCGATTGCCGCTGGCCGCCGGCGCTAAAGTCGGCTTTTTAAAAGCCTATCAGGGTGAAACCAAGCTCGGTCAAACTCCGGTCTATACCACCCAGCCGGTTAAAAAGGCCAATTTTCTCGTTTTGGGGTGGCGAGCTTTAGTCAATTTTATTAAAAATCTGTTGGGAATGAAGGTAAGGTAAGGTTCTTGAATTGATTTTTTGCCGCCCGAAATTGTTAGGTACCTTCTGAAGGAATCAGCAAACTATTTGAAGGAGTTGCATAATTGCCTTGCATGGGAGTGTGGATTAAAACAGATTTTTTCGGCTGATTTACAACAGCAAAATCCGCTGCACCTTTTTGCTAAGACGGTAAGCATCCGTTGCCTTCATGAAGAGGGATGAGACGCTATAGTAAGAAAGGCTGATCCTAGGCGGATAGGGTGAGGTGGTTGGTAGATTAGCATTTTATTGTTTTTTTATGTATTGAGAGATGAATTTTGTTCGATAAAGGTTTTTTTGCAGGAAATACTGAGAAATATATGGAATTTAACTATGATATAACTGGGTAAAGAAGGTGCCAAGGTGACAAAAGATCGGACCAGCCGAAGCGCTCTAGTTCGGATCTGGACGATTTACGCCTTGATCAAAAACAAACAATACCCCGACTGCCGTAAGCTTGCCGCGAAACTAGAAGTCAGTCCCCGGACCATTGAACGGGACATTGAACTGTTGCGTGACCGTATGCAAGCGCCCCTCGAGTATGACCGGCTTCGTCGGGGTTATTATTTTACTAAGGAGTTTTCCATGCCTACGCCAAGGTTGACCGAGGGTGAGATTATTTCTTTGTTTTTAGGGCTAAAACTCATGTCGCAGGTGGAAGGGTTAACTTACCAGACGGAACTGAGTTCGCTCCGTGAGAAGCTGGAATGTTTGCTTGGTTCCGCTGGAAAGCTTTCCGGTCCGCAGTTGGAGAAGTTTATTTCTTTCGATATTGAGCCGCTCCGGGGTGAGGACCGGCGGGTGGCGGAGTATCTCTCCGGGCTGGGCCGGGCAGCGCAGGAA
>DATCLA010000235.1:0-4991 GCA_036564195.1 Bacillota bacterium | reverse complement strand
ACTCAATAGGGAAGGTAATAGGTCAGCTCCGGAATTTTTAGTTTTAGAACCAATCTGACTGAGCAGTTCGTTTAAGTTTAGCCCAGCTGGAGAATTATCAGTGCCGAAATTAATAAAGAAGGAAACCAATTTTTGGGCATTGGGACTGAGTAACGGGTTAACAATGGATAGAAAGGTAATATCGTTTTTTTCCAGGAAAGGATGGGAACTTTTCTCCCGTTCTTTTTCTTTATTGACCGCTTCTACCATTTTTAACTCGTGGCTTGTTTCCTGACTTTGGTGACCCATGTTATAACCCCCTGATATGATATAAACTGTTTGGAGTGATTTTTTAATAATATATGACATTAGGAGGCAAATGGAGACAGCCAGCAACCGATTTTGGTTTGGATTTTAGGATTGAAAGGGTCAGACTGAAAAAGAAAGTATCCAGAAATCAACAAGTAAAGACAGTAAGCACCGGTTCAAAACCGGTTTAGTGGGTCTCGGGAACCTTGGGCTGATAATCACGTTAAATTAACCAGTAGATTGTTGAAAGCTTTAAGGTATGGTCGGTAAATTACAAAATCGTAACTATTTTACTTTTTAACAACATAATCCCAGGCCAAACTGTATAAAGAAATAATAGGAGGCTTATTCGTTGAATCAGTTCAGGTTTGATTCTCATCAGTCAGAGCCAAAGTTTGTTTTAATTACCACTGCTTTGGTTTCGGGTACAGTTGCGGCTTTCTTAATGTTAGTGGCGATTAAGTTTACCGGTTTAGGTAAACTTCTGTTTAATTCAACAGCTTCATCCCCTCAAGCTTCGTTGGATTACCGGATCAATAACACTTCGATTAAAGATTATGAAAAAACAATTATCAATGTTTATAACCAAGTTAAGCCTTCGGTGGTGATGATTACTACCGATACTTTAGTGGAAGAGTTTGACTTTTTTAGCGGTCCGTCATTTCGTAAGGTCCAAGGCCTTGGTTCGGGAGTGGTTTTCCGTAAAGACGGCTATATTCTTACTAATAAGCATGTCATCAACGGTGTGGACGGGCGCAAAGCCAATCAGATCTCGGTAGTATTGTCCAACGGAAAGTCTTATCCTGCCAAGATTATCGGTATTGACAGCCAGGTAGACCTGGCGGTGTTAAAGATTAATAATGAAAATCTTACTGTCCCTCAATGGGGCGACTCCGAACAAGTGCAGGTCGGACAGACGGCCATTGCCATCGGTAATCCCTTGGTGGAAAACTTGCAAAATACGGTCACCGTCGGGGTGGTCAGCGCTACCGGACGGGTCTTAAACAAAGAATTTGAACTGCAGATGATCCAGACCGATGCTTCCATTAATCCGGGTAACTCCGGTGGCCCCCTTTTAGACAGTTCCGGTCATATTATCGGGATTAATACCGCAATTGCCGCTGAATCTCAGGGGATTGGTTTTTCCATTCCCAGTAATACGGTTAAAAGTGTTGCCAATCAGTTAATCCAGAAGGGTTTTGTCTCCCGGCCAGGCCTGGGGATTTTTACAATTCATTTTATCCCCGAAAATGTAGGTTACCTTGAAGCACGACTCCGGCGCGATTTACCGGTTGAGAGCGGACTTTTTATTGCCAAAGTTTTTGAAGGGACTCCTGCCCAAAAGGCCGGCTTAATTCCAGGTGATATTATCTATGGTGTTAACGGGAGAAGAATTAAAAATGACGACTTGGTCCGAGAAGCAGTAGCCAAGCACCCGATCGGCACCCGGATCAAGCTGGATATTTACCGCGGTAACCGACGGCTTCAAATTAGCGTTAAGATTGGAGAAATGCGCAAAAAGGAAGAGTTAAAATGAATCTTCAGATTTTTGGATTTAAAAAATGCCCGGACATCCGAGACTGAATAGTTTCCCGTGAAACAAAGGATAAATTGAAGAGGGAAACAGCTTTATTAATTGGGGATAAATGGTAAATGGTGGTAATTCTATGGCTTTGAACCGGATTATAGTAGTCGGCAAGTTGAAGGAAAAATACTGGCAAGCAGCTCAAGCTGAATATTTAAAACGGTTACGTCCCTATCTGCGGCTGGAAGTAACTGAAGTACCGGACCTACCTTGTCCGGAAGGAGCCAGTTCTGCCCAGCAAGAACAGGTCCGACAGGGCGAAGCAGCGTCAATTGCAAAACTGATCCTACCCCAAAGTTCGCTGATTGCCTTGGACAGGCAGGGAAAAGAACTGTCCTCACCGGAACTGGCCACCTTTCTTCAGGAACAGCAACTGGTTGGCAGAGGATTAACTTTTATGGTAGGCGGAAGTTTCGGCTTGGCCTCTGAGTTAAGGTTAAAGGCCGATTTTTGCTGGTCGTTTTCAAGATTGACTTTCCCGCATCAGTTATTCCGAATTATGCTGTTGGAACAGTTGTATCGGGGGTGTAAGATTATGCGCGGGGAACCATATCATAAATAACAGCGAAAAATGGCCTTAACCTTATCAAAAAAAGTTAAGGCCATTTGTTTTTTTGTTGTTTCTTTACAGTACTCCCGGACAAAAAGTGTAAGTAAGTAACTTGATAAAAATATCATTTGTATCCCATATTCGGTGATTGTTAAAGTTGTCTGTATTTTCGATTGTATCAAGTCTAGTTTGCAATTTTCCATTGGGACCCCACCAGATTATGCTGCTTTACGCCTAGCTATGATTTACTGAAGGATGTTTTTTTAATATAGCGACAAGAGGTTTCCATGTCCTCAACGTACTATTTGGCAGGTTCCCCCGGATGGTTTTCAACATACGCTGGAGTAGACATCATTTTTAAATGGGGGAATTTCAATGGTACAGTTGAATAAGTTCCAAGACAGACTACCAATACCCAAGAAGCTTAAGCCAAAATATAAGAATAAGCGGGAGACCTATTACGAAGTCCGGATGACTCAGGCCTATCAATCGCTTCACTCTGAACTACCGGATACATTAATTTGGGGCTATGAAGGAACTTATCCGGGGCCTCTCATTGAATCCCGGAGAAATGAGAAAGTTTTAATCAAATGGGAAAATAAGCTGCCGGAAAAACACTTTCTCCCCGTCGATACAACGTTGCACGGGGCGATGGGTAATCCAGAGGTTAGGACAGTCGTCCATCTGCATGGAGCCAAAGTAAGACCGGAAAGTGACGGCTATCCGGAAGCGTGGTATACTAAAGATTTTAAACAGACGGGAGCCTTTTTTGAACGGGAAGTCTATTGCTATACTAATCGACAGCCGGCAACCATGCTTTGGTACCATGACCATGCGCTGGGGGTTACCCGCCTAAATGTTTATGCCGGGTTGGCCGGCATCTATCTAATTCGGGATAGTCTGGAGAAAAAATTGAATCTTCCCAGAGGAAGGTATGAAATTCCGCTATTGATTCAAGACCGTTCCTTTAATCCGGATGGCTCGTTATATTATCCCAGTCAACCTCAACCGCCCGTATCTGGAGTGAATCCGTGTATTACACCTGGGTTTGATGGTGAAACGATCTTAGTTAACGGGAAAGTCTGGCCTTACCTGGAAGTGGAACCGCGGAAATATCGGTTTCGGGTGTTAAACGGTTCCAACCATCGCTTCTATCGTATGAAACTTGATCTTGGGCTCCCGATATTTCAGATTGGTACTGATGGCGGTTTCTTGTCAGCTCCGGTCAAGCTTGATGAATTGATTTTGGCCCCGTCAGAACGAGCAGACGTGATCATTGATTTCTCCGGTTACCGGGGAAAACATCTCATTCTCCGCAATACCGCACCGGCTCCTTTTCCGAACGGAATTCCCGCAGATCCTGAAACTACCGGCCAAATCATGGAGTTTAGGGTAATACTACCTCTGAATGATGAAGATAGCAGCTGCATTCCTGAGCAACTGTGTCCGATAACCCCTATTCCGGAGAGCCTTGCTAAGGTCAAGCGGGATTTCATAATGGTTGTACGGCGCGATCACTATGGGAGACTTCTTTTTTTGTTAAATGGAAAGAGGTGGGATGACCCGGTGACCGAAGCGCCCAAGCGTGGCGAGATGGAAATTTGGAATTTGATCAATCCTGGTTTTGTGGCCCATCCGATCCATTTACACCAGATCCAATTTCAGCTATTAAACAGACAACCATTTGATGTAAATCATTTTAATCAGACACAAGAGATAATTTTTACCGGACCGCCGGTACCGCCTGCTCCCGACGAAAAGGGGTGGAAAGATACGATCCGAAATAATCCTGGGGAAGTTACCCGAATCATTGTTTGTTTCGGACCATATACCGGAAATTATGTTTGGCATTGCCATCTATTAGAGCATGAAGACTACGATATGATGCGACCGTTGCTTGTTCGCGGGTAAGAAAACAATGAGAGTTTGCCGCACGGTCAAAAGAAGGGAAAATCTATATAATCGATATCCCCCAATATTTCCTTGACAGGAAGTAAATGACGCGATAATATAAATATATTAATAAAGTATTCAATTCTTTAGAAAGGGGGTTATCTGATATGACCGCAACACGCCGGGAAGAAATTGTTGATGCATTTATCAAAGTGAGTACCAGAAAAGGACTGGATAATACAACCATGCAGGATGTTGCCAAAACAGTCGGAATCAGCGTCGGTACTATTTATTTGGACTTTAAAAATAAAGATGAATTGATTGATGCCTTTATCAGGCGTATTTTTGAGCAAATGGACCTTTATATTGAACGGATTTTAAGTCAATCGGCTTCAGTTGAAAAAAAATTACACGATTTATTAGTAGGCGAAGTGGCCTTCGCCAGCGAACAAATGCGGCAAAATCGGAGTCTGTTTGATTTTTTTCATAATAACGTCGTTAAGCACATTCGGAAAAACATCAAAGAAGATCGAATCGAATTTGAAGAAAAAAGGATTAATCTAGTCAAACAGGTTTTAGACCAGGGGATCCGGGAAGGCAGTTTTATGATCGAAGATCCGGCGGAAACAGCGCGCTTATTCTTCCTTGCATTTGGTATTTTACACGGGCCAATGG
>DATCLA010000234.1:0-51802 GCA_036564195.1 Bacillota bacterium | reverse complement strand
GCTTAATATGTCTTAATAGCCAGTTTATTCCTATATTTTTGAGCGGCATCGGTCAATTATTTCAAAATTCCAGCAGCCCGTCCCGCCGGTAAACGGGACCGGTTACTTAACGAAGAAGATTTTACCGGTAATTAATAAATTTTAAAATCAATTGTCGTCAACTATTTACCATTCATTTAGCGATTCATTTTGATCTACCGACTGTTTTAAACCATGTTGCAATTGTTCTGCGTTACTTAGGTAAATTTATAAATTTAGATTGGAATGGCTGATTTTATTCTGCAGCAGACACAGAACAGTTGCTCTATCCCGGGAGCATTAGAAAATAATAAAACCCAATATCCGGGGGTTTTCTCCCCCGAATATTGGGTTTTTAAGCAATGACAAAAATAACGATTAATAGTTTTCGACAAACACCTCAAAATAGGCTTGGGGATGGAGACAGGCAGGACACTTTTCCGGCGCTTCCGGCCCTTCGTGAACATAGCCACAGTTGCCGCATTTCCAAAACACCTTGCCGTCTTTTTTGAAAACTGTACCGTTAGCTACATTGGCAGCCAATTTATTATAGCGGATTTCGTGCCGTTGTTCGGCGGTGGCAATCATCCGGAAGGCAGTAGCAATCTCCGAAAAGCCTTCCGCATCGGCCACTTTGGCAAAGGACGGATAAAGGTCGGACCATTCTTCTTTTTCACCGCTGGCAGCGGCTTTTAGGTTGTCAAGGGTTGAACCTTGAGCCACCGGGTAACCGGCGGTAATTTCAATCGTGGCCGGCAGTTCTCCCTCGAGTCCGGCAAGCAAAAACTTATAAAACCGTTTAGCGTGTTCCTTCTCATTGTCTGCGGTTTCAATGAAGATATTTTTGATCTGCTTGAAACCTTCCTTATCTGCCACCGAAGCATAATAGGTGTACCTGTTACGCGCCTGGGATTCCCCGGCAAAAGCCTTCAACAGATTTTCCGCAGTTTTAGTACCTTTTAAACTTTTCATCAATACTACCTCCTAATTTTTAATCTTTATTTTTAAAGCACTTTGGACAAGTACCTCTAAAATAAACATCTTTAGTATTGATTACAAACCCTTCCAAATCCTCAATCACTAAATGGTCGGCATCAAACTTAAAATCATAGATCTCTCTACATCCGTTGCATTTAAAATGGCCATGAGGAGTAGGATTGCCGTCATAGCGGGTTTCTGTATCATCAATAGTCACTACCATCGCCAGCCCGGCATCGACTAAGAGTTTTAAAGTATTATAGATTGTAGTCTTTGATAAAGTCGGCAGTTCTCCGATCAGGTGTTGATAGATTTGATCCGCAGTGGGATGGACCGGATGATTAATCAGATATTCCAATATTTTAAGCCGGGAATACGAAGGTTTAATCCCCTTCTTGATCAGGCTGGCTCCATAGTTTGCGTTCCGACTGTCCACTGATAGACCTTCTTCCGGTAATTATTACTAATTTATTATTATTTTAAATTTGTATTAATTATATTTCCTATTTTATCATAATTTAATGGTCTGTCAAGCCGAAAACTAAAACTTTCAACTCTGCCAGCAAGTTCTGCAACAAAAACTGTGAAAAAGAAATCCGTTCCGACAAAACAATCCGGATGCCGTCTTTTTCACAGTTTTATGGTTTTTCCGTTATTCAATTAAGCAACTACGATTGAGCATCTAATTCCAGGTATTTTATAGAACCTGACAAACAGCACCGTTCAACCTAAAACTCGCCGGTTTGCTATTGGTCCCGCTGTACGTCAGGTTAAATCCGAAAGTTACCATGCCGTTAGGAGCGATCGTCCCATTATAAGCGGCATTTTTTACTGTAACCTCCGTCCCGCTTTGGTTAAACGTACCGTTCCACAGGTTGGTAATTTTCTGGTTACCCCCAAAGTTCCAGACCAAAGTCCAACCAGTAATCGCTGTTGTTTGGTTATTTTTTAGCGTAACGTTCACCGTGGCCCCGCTGCCCCAGTCATTTTGGATTGTATATGTTACCGTACAGCCATTGGTTGGCGGAACTGATGAAGTTGGACTGGGAGTAAGCGCCGTTGGTTCCGGCGGCGACGCTGTTACTGATGATGTTGCTGACGGAGAAGGCACGGTACTGTTATCGATTAATTGCAGTTTCCCAAAGACACTGGCATTTTTATAAGCGACGTTTTTATCAGTACCGGAGATCTCCATTGAGCCGATAAAATTCTCCCGGGTACTGCCGCCGTCGTTGTCATTGTAGGCAACTCCAAATCCGAGGACTTTTCCGGCGGTTAAATTAACCGGTTGATTGTTGCTGTTGTTTTCATTATAAGTATCCGGAAAGACCTTTACAGCAATTTCCCAGGTATAGACATTGCCATTTTGGGTTACTTGTACTTCAACATGGTCGTTAAAGGTCTTGGGGTTTCCGGAGGTTGAGTTGTCCGTCACAGCGCCATTACGTTGAATATGATAGGCAAAGGCGTTATGGTTGTTAGTATGTTCGCCCCCGGAACAATCTTCATCGATAAACAACTCCACACAGTCATTGTTATAATAATTAATCAACGGATTGGTATAGGGCGCTGAGAAAACATCATCGGTAATTTCAACTAAATAGTAGAGCCGCTCGGGGGTCCAGACTATCTTGTAACGGCCGCTGAAATCCGATGGTGACGGGCTGCTCCCCAGCCAGACAAAACTAATACTGCTCCAGGACGCCTCAGCCCAGCAACTATCATTACCCAGCCCGTCAATGACCGGAGCTTGAACAGCCCGGGGAGCGTTGTAGTTACCGGGGACTAGCGGAGTAGGACTGGGAGAATTGCCTGGAGTAGTACTGCCCTGGCTGTTAACAGTGACCGTCTTTTCGGCACGGTTCAAGAAACGGTCGTAGGCGTTAACACTCACGGTATGGCTCCCGGGGGCAAGCCCGTTGGTATTAATGGTGATATTACTAAAGTTGGAGACCGATACCGGCAATTGCAAGACACCATCCAGATAGATCTCTACTTTAACAGTGTCGGCACTGGTTGCCAAAGAGATATTCAACATGCTACCTTGGAGTGAAACCGAATTAACCGTCAAGCTTGGCGGAGCTGTATCGGTAATTTTGGAACCTCCGGCCACCGGTGTTCGACCGGCAAAACTTTTACGCACTTCATCAACTTTTTTGCCTACCACATTAATGCAGGCTGTGTCTAAATTGCCAAGGGAGTCACTGTTTAAATATTTCAAATAATCAATGCTTTCCGGATCCCAGTTCATGACCAGCCCACAGATGGTATCTACCGCTACTGCATCTTTACCGGCCAGGATCAACCGCATATTCATCTGGTCGGAACTGTTAGCACTGATCGGCCCGTTTTGCAATCCCTGCAGGCCATCTATGATGGTAAAATCAGCCGGACGGCACTTATAGTAGTCACGGATCCACTTATGAAGGTCACCGGCAGTATTATCATGAGTAACCATATTATTACGGTGCGGATTACCGGAAGAGATACCGTAAATGTTACCCGGGGTTGCCCCAATCCCAATGTTTTTACAGCTTCCGGTAAAACCGGCACTCCAATGGGTCTTCAGGCATGACAGGCTAATGAGCACATCGGCCTCTTTAATCTTGCGGTTCAGATAGTATTCCTTATGGAGCAGGCCATCAGGTAAACTAACCTTAACTAGTCCGGTCGAGTTAGTATCCTGCCAAGCGCCGCTATCCGTCTCGATCGGAACAATCAGATCCGCTTCGGGGATATTAGCCGAGGTATATTTTAGAATGTTAAATGCTTCCTGGGTCGGGACTGATGAACCTTCCATTATATAAATTTTACCGCTGGGATTGAGCTCACGGACCAGTTCCACTACTGCTTTGGTAACCCGCCAATCGGTAGTGTTCCCGTTGACCTCTGCTGCTAGAATCCGGCCGTTACTGTTGTATGATACCAGGTTAGGCTTGATGACTACCACATCACCGTTTTTGACTATACCGGACAGTCCCCCGGCTAAATCAACTGCCTTTCGAACCATCGACCTAATCTCATCATATTGAATATTACTGGCGTTGGCTTGGGAGGACTGGACAATCGCTACCGTAGAGGTTGCCAGACGAACCGGTGCAGCGTCGGCTTTACCAGGCAAAAAATGAAGGGTAAAGCAGGTGATGGCAGTCAAGGCCAGCATACTGAGAGCCCCTACTAGGCGAGATGACTTTAAGAAGTACTGCTTCAGTCGGCGGAAAGCCAGCGCTCCGCCGCATAAACCGGTTAACCAAAGAATAAATGAAGCCGCTAACGGAAAAGCCGCTCTTTGACACGGATAAGTTGCCCGGCTTGGTTTGGGAATTACCCGGATTGCAAACCAAATAAACCCAATCAGTCCGGCAATGGGAAACCACCAGCTCCGCCGGGCCTGGTCAGAACGGCTTATTTTAATCACTTTACCAGTTTTAGGGCAGATCTTAGCTGAAAATTCATTATTTTGCTTCATTTGAAATCATCTCCTTCTGTTTCAGATTTATACCAACTGTCGGCAGTGAGTTAATATGAAGAAAGTGCGAGGCAAAAGCAGACTGTTATTGCCTTGATATCCTTCACCCCGCGCTTAACTGATACCTATCCCAAAAATGTTTCTGTCAAACAGCCAGTCATGAAGTCAGTGCGGGTTTAACCCCGCAAAAAGAGGTTAATTTGTTAAAGATACCGGCACCCCATTTAGGGTAAATAGCGTCGGTCTGCCATTGGTCCCGCTGTAGCTGATATTAAAGCCAAAGCTAACCGAGGCACCGGGCGGAATTGTACCGTTCCAGGCTTCATTAATCACAGTAACTGCGGCGCCGTTTTGGGAATACTGGGCACACCACAAGTTGGTGATCTTTTGATTCCCCGGGAAGTTAAACTTAAGTTCCCAATTGTTAATTGCAGCAGTCCCAATATTACTAATGGTAATGGTGACCGTTGCGCCGCTACCCCAGTCGTTCATTGAATAGTTAACTGTAGCGCCGGTTACGGTCAGGGTCGGAGTCGGAACCGGAGTCTGGCTCGGACTCGGACTCGGGCTGGGACTTTGAGTCGGCGGTACCGTCGGAGGAATCGAGGTCGGCGATACTGTCCCCGTTGGATGCGGTGATGGTGTAACTCCCGAACCATCAGGCTCCTTACCAAAGACCAACACCCCCTGATCATAAACTGGGATATTCTCCGCCATCACAAACGTGGACGGGCCCGAGCTCTGGTAAGAGAAGTCATTGGTTGGATCCCAGCCTGACGGGGGACCCGAGGTCAGGCCGATCTGAAACTGGATCTCCTTAAAATACTCGTTCATCCCGCCGGGATAGATTTTGGTCCCGCTGAAGTCGATTACTACATAATAAATATTACCCCGGTAATGCTGAAAACCGGAGATTTTCGCTATCGTACTTGAGATCTTGGCATGAACATCGTTAATGGTTAAACCGCTGGCAAAAACTTCGGTTAAATCTACATAGTAACGGCAGGACAACTTGTCGCTAACCCGGGCCGGCCAGCCGGAACGGTTATTCATTTGTAAGCGAATCTCCGAGTAAGCACCGTAAGTATTGGCGCAAATCTGGGTAAAGATCTCCGGTTCCCGTTTTTCCGGCGGCGGGAAATTTTTCAGTGATGAACCGCCGTACCATTGGATCATCTTGGCCAAAGCGCCAATGAACCCCGCATTATAGTCACAGGCAACTTCATTGCAGATATAATCGGTAATGGCGTCGTTATAAGCATCATTTGAGTCGGGTCCACCCACCAAAGCACCGTAAATAATATGGCGGTGGTTAGCCGGTTGATTCATCAGCGCGCACCAAGAACCGTGAGCGGTCCGGTGGTGCGGGTGTTGCGGCGGATTGTTGCCGAACCCCACCACATAACTGGAGTTCCGCGGATTGCTCCCTAAGATATAGTTAATTTGGCTCTTAACAAAATTCTGATAACGGGTTTTTTTAACGGTATCGGTTACCCAATCGCTATAGATGGCAGCCATAAAGGCGGTATTGGCGGCGTAACGCAGGCAGCCCCAGGTATCCAGCCAGGCTAGTCCGCCGGGGGTATAAGTGATCCGTTCGCCATTGTATCCTACTGTCCAATAGTCCAGGTATCTTTCAGTAGCCTCAATATAGAGCTGTTTCCCGGTAATTCTGGCCAAAAGCAGTAAAGCTCCGTAACGTTTGTCGTCCCAGCTTTGGGTCCATTTATATTCAATCGGCGCATCAGCAGTATAGCCCTGTTTCGATAGATTGGGCACATAACTTTCGGCTTTACTGAGATAGGCCTCATCACCGGTGGCCAGATATAGCCAGGTAGCCGCCCAGATCAGCTCGTCCCAGAAACCGCTATGCGAAGCATAGTAACCGTTGGCCGCAGTATAACCGGCATCGCTTTTGGTGCTGTCGGCCATAATAAACAGTTCCTCGGCATGCTTTAAGTAGGTAGGGTCCTTAAAAACCAGGTAACCAATAGCCAAGGTGGCGGCGGTACAGCCGGTCACACAGGAAGCAGTCGTGGTATAATAAGGCCGGTCCATCTTTTCTTCAATTACTTCCACCGGTCCCCACCAGGAATGATCGGCGCTGCCATCGCCAATCTGATAGACAAAAGTGTTACCTTGGTGACATTTTACAAAATAATCCATGACAAAACGGAGATTATTAGTCAGAGTCTCCCATTGACCCACGGTTTCAAAAGCATCCCGGTATTCATAAGCAGCCCAAGCCAGCATTCCCGCTGAGGCAGACATTGGTAGGCCAAATTTTACATGATCGCCCGCATCATACCAGCCGCCCAGCACATAGTCGTTCATTCCGGAATCGCCCCGCCATTCTACCCGGTTCCATTCAGGCAAGGGCCCGGACTGCTGGCATTCATAAAAATAGATCGCTTTTTGCAATACCTCGCCGTAATTATAGGTTGCTGCCGCAATCCGGAGCTGTGATCCAAAACTATAGCCTAAAACTAGTAGCAGCAACAATAGTCTGATCAGCCGTTTCATTAATCTTTCCTCCTTCACCGAAAATAGCTTGCCAAGTGGCTAACGCAATTTTTTAAATATCCTACGCCAACAGGATCTTTATTTCCGACACTCTTAAATTCTCTGGCTGATTACTACTCTACCGAACAAGCCGTACCGTTTAAGGTAAACACGGCCGGTTTGGCATTGGTCCCACTGTAACTGAGATTGAATCCAAAGCTGACTGTACCTCCCGGCGGGATTGTACTATTCCAGGCTTCGTTAGTTACGGTTACCGCCGTACCGCTTTGGGTATACTGGGCACACCACAGATTGGTGATCTTTTGGTCTCCCGGGAAGTTGAACTTAAGTTCCCAATTGTTCACCGTTGTAGTCCCTTTGTTGCTAATAGTAATAGTGACAGTGGCGCCGCTGCCCCAGTCATTCATGGTATAAGTGACTGTGCAACCGGTACCGGAAGTCACCGTCGGGCTGGGACTGGGAGGTTCCACAGTTGGGGTCAAAGTGGGGGTCGGATCGATGGTTCCGGTAGGCGACGGTTCAATATTTTCCGGACTGTAAACCCCAATTTCCCATAATGAATAACCCCATTCCGTATTATAGCGCTGCAGGCCATAGATCCGGACATAGCGGCCACTACCGGTTACCGCCAGGTCATCCGTTTCGCCGTCACCGTTATACTCGGTATAAAGATCGGTCCAGTTGTTCCCGTCGTCGGATACTTGGAGCTTATACTGTCTACCGTAAGCATTCTCCCAACAGAGGATTACGCGGTTAATGGCATAAACCCGGCCTAAGTCAACCGTAAGATATTGCGGATCCGAACTTCCCGAGGACCACCGGGTCGCCAGATCACCGTCAACCGCATTACTGCCAGGATAGGAGTTACTTTCAACTGAAGATACCCAAACCGGTTTACCGACAGCCAGGTTTCCGACAGGCAGCGGTGTCGGTGTTGGCAATGGCGGCAGCGGCTCCTGTAACCAGGCGGGACGGACGGCAGTATTTTTAATACTGTATTGATCGGTTACCGCCACTTCCAGGCCCCAGCCATGCAAAGTCGCAAAGGTCGAGTCTTCAGTCATATCCAAAAAGGTTTGGGGATTGTTACCCGGCCCCCAAGACCAGGCCAACCAGCCGATTTGGTTTTTATGGCATTGCTCCATAATGGTCTTGTAGGGAATCTGCCCCTGGGCAGACTCTTCCCAAAGTGCGCCGAATTCACCCACGATTAACGGTAAGTTCAAATTGACTGATTCGGCAATTTCGTCAATTACGGTCTGTTCCGAATATCCCCACATCTGTGGCCACCACATATGTACTGAAAAGAGCAGATTATGATCGGGATCGGCCTCCAACAACGCCGGACCTTCCGACTGGAGGATATTGATATTCTTGCCCCAGTCGGTGCCGTCAATAATTAACGGCACATGGATCCCGGCTTGCCGCATTTGTTGGACTGCCGCAGTATACTCAGTCCGGAAAGCACTGGTGGAAACGTTGGCGTCGCCACACTCATTGGCAATATTGATTAACAAGTACTCTTGGTGCTTTTTAATCACTGCGACCACATCGGGACGGGTCCAATAGTCGACACATTTTTGCAGATCATTCCAGGCCCCGGTAGCGCCATGGTGTTCCACCATTGGGATCATTGAGTTAGCCCGGCAGTTATAGATGGCGGTATCCAGCTGTTTAGCAGTACCATCGGAGGTCCAGACAATCCGGACACAATTGGCACCGGTTTTGGCAATCTCTTCATAACTGGGCAAACCGTCAATATCCGTCCAGATTACCATCTTATTGACACCAACCAGGATTACTTTTACACCGTATTTGTCATAGAGAAACCGGCCTTTTACTCTAAAACCGGGGTAATTCTCTTCGGCTGCGGCTTGAAAATCAATTGCTGCCAGCATACTACCGATTGAGGCAAAGATTAATAACGCTAATAATAACCTTTTCATTTCTAACAGCCTCCTTTGAGTTTACATTAATACGTTGTACAGGGCGTACCGTTTAAGGTAAACATGGCCGGTTTGGCATTGGTCCCACTGTAACTGAGATTGAATCCAAAGCTGACTGTACCTCCCGGCGGGATTGTACTATTCCAGGCTTCGTTAGTTACGGTTACCGCCGTACCGCTTTGGGTATACTGGGCACACCACAGGTTGGTGATCTTTTGGTTTCCCGGGAAGTTGAACTTAAGTTCCCAATTGTTCACTGCAGTAGTCCCTTTATTGCTAATAGTAATAGTAACAGTGGCGCCGCTGCCCCAATCATTCATGGTATAGGAGACGGCATAACTGCCCGGGGAGGTCGCTGTCGGACTGGGGCTGGGAGTGGTTACCGTCCCGGTTGCGGTCGGAGTTGCGTGGGTACTTCCGGTAGGAGTCGATATTCCGCCGGAACTAGGTGTCTGACCATAGACCAGAGTACCGCTTTTATAAACCGGAATGCGTTGGGTCCGGGTCAAAGCATTGCCCAAGCCGGAACGGGAAAAATCATTGCTGTGGTCCCAGATAATTGAATTCTGGCCCGCAATTTTGAATTGTACCTGGCATTTACCGTACAGTTCAGCCTCAGGCCAACTGATTTCCGCATAATAAATATGGTTGGCTTCATCCCAGGCTAACAAAGGTGTAATTTTAGCGCCGTTATTGCTGAAATCAATCTTGGTGGTAAGATCCTGCACAGTTAATCCCTGCGCATAATACTCGCTTAAATCAACAAAATAACGCAGGGTCAAATCAGTCTCGTATTGCGGCGGCGCGACGGTGAGATTATGGAGATAGGCTTTGACAACGGTCTGTTGATTGTTTTCGTAAGTGACCTGGGCTTCCACATAATACTGGGGCGGTTCCGCTTCCAGCCCCGGGGTGGCTTCGGGTTGCTGATTGAGACCGAAAAGTTCCGTCATTCCGGCTAAAGCGCCTACCAGACCGGCATTGTAATCCAGTCCGACTTCAGTATAGACATAATCCTCAATTACATCGGAATAACTGTCGTTCTCTTTCGGCCCTCCGACTAAAGCACCGTAAAGGATATGACGCTCCGGATCCTTTTTGGTTTCATTGGCTGGTTCGCCTTCCAGGCGGCCGCTGGCGGCCCGATGGTGGGGAAACCGGGGGTATTTGTCGCCAAAGCCTACCAGATAGGAGATATTGTTGGGATTACTGCCCAGAATATAATCGATCTGACTTTTGGCAAAGTCCACATATTTCTGATTGGGATTGGTCTTATTGTAGACCAGGGCTATAAAACTCTGAGCCGCGGTATATTTCAACGGCCCCCATTGGTGTAGGTATTTCAGGCCGCCGGGGGTGGTCTTTAACTGGGTCATCCAATAGCCCAGATTTTCTTCGACGACTGTCTGATATTTGGGTTTAACCTTTAATTGGGCCAGTTTCAAAAAGACCCCGCCGAAAACATCATCCCAACAATGGGTCCAATGGTTATAATATTGGATCTGATCCCCGCCGATGCCTCTTTCGTTCATCAGTTGCTCCACATCATCCAAATAACTCCGGTCTTTGGTGGCAATATGGAGCCAGATGGCACCCCACATCAGTTCATCATAATAAGAGTTGGGCATATAGTAAGTCTGGCCTTTACTGTTTCCCCGGTAGGTCATACCGAAAGTATACAGCCTTTTGGCAGTATCCAGGCATTTTGCCGCATAGGCTGGGTCATGCTCCTCATAATTTATCGCCATCAAGGCCAAGGCGGCAGCAGCGTTACCGGCCACATCGGAACCGGGAGTGGCGGCGTTGGCAACATAGTAAGTGGGACGCTCGGTTTTCTGCAATTCCGGAGGCCCCCAGTAGCTGTGGTCGGTGTCACCGTCACCGATTTGGTAGTAGAAAGTGTGGTCATTCGGAAAGCAGCGCATAAAATAGTCGGTAAAATTTTTTAGGATGTTTAACATATAACCATCCTGGCCTTTAGCAACAAAAACATCCTTAAATTCGTAATAAGCCCACGCCAGGGTAGAGGCGGCATAAGTCTGGGGCAAGCCGAATTTGACATGATCGCCGCAGTCGTGAAAACCACCGGTCAAATCAAGCTCCACATCCTGGCCGTCCTTAACATGGCAAGGGCCCCGCCATTTGATCCGGTTATTACCTGCGTCCGGCCCGCACCAATTGGCTTCATAAAACAGGATTGACTTCGCGAAAGCATCGGCGTAATTGTAACTGGTTGCGCCCAATACCTTGGACAATGCGATCCCCATCCCAAACGCGATAACGGTACAGGCCGCCAAAGTAATTAAGGCTCGGTTTTTCATTAATCCATCCCCTTTAATCTAAAGATTGCTTATTTCTGTATTTCAATTCCTGATTTCATGAAAGTCAGAACCGGAGAAACCGGTCGGGAACCGGTTTTCTCCGGAGGCCCTATTTTAGGTTGGGATTAAAGGACCTGACAGGCAACGCCGTTAAGGGTGAAGCTGGTCGGCTTGACATTGGCACCACTATAACTGATGTTAAACCCAAAACTGACGGTACCGCCCGGTTGAATTACACTGTTCCAGGATTCGCCGCTGGCAGTTACCGCTGCGCCGCTTTGCGTGTATTTAGCGCACCACAGGTTGGTGATCTGTTGATTACCAGGGAAACTAAATTCGAGCTTCCAATTGTTAATTGCCACCGTCCCATTGTTTTTCAGTGTAATAGTAACTGTCGCGCCGCTCCCCCAGTCATTCATGGTATAGGCGACTGTACAACCGCTTCCGGAAGTCCCGGTCGGACTGGGACTCGGTATCTGAGTAGGGCTCGGACTGGGGCTGGGACTTAGACTGGGACTCGGACTCGGTGAAATGGTTGGAACAACACTGTTCAGACTGATCAATTTCTCCCGGACATATTTTCCGGATGCTGAAAGCTGCGAACTGTCCCATCCGCCGTTGGTTCCGGCCCCCGGCAGTAAAGCGGCGGAGGTTTCTTCCTTAGTAAACAACGACCAGTTACACCAACTTAAATTGTTTTTAAGCATAAAATCAATCCAAATATCGGACTCGCTATAATCCAACGTCCCATCACCCGTGGCTTCGCTGGTACCCCACTCCGAGACGAATAAGGCGATCCCTTTATTCAAAGCATAGGTGGCTTTATCACGCAGCCATTGTTTATGGGTGGCTGCGTAAAAATGTAGGGTATACATAATATTCGACTGCCGGATCGGGTTATCGGCAGCGGCATCCACATATTGGGACCAGTTAGGCGTACCGACGATGATGATATTGTCGGGATCGTGTTGACGGATCGCCGCGATTACCTCTTCGGCATAGGCTTTAACCGTTGTCCAACCCACGCTCTCGGGTTCATTATAGATCTCATAGAGCACATTGGGATAACTCCCGTAGCGTTGCGCCATAGCGGCAAAAAACTCTTTAGCCTGTTGGGTGTGATTATGGGCATTATGATCATGCCAATCGATAATTACATACATCCCGAGATTGATCGCTGCGTCAACCACCGCGGTTATCTTTTGTTTTTGTGCTTCCGGATTGCTGAGATAGGCGCCGAGCGGTTCGATTCCCAGCGCTGCCCGGACCACGGTACACTTCCAGTCGTCGCGCAACCATTGGACCACATTACTGTTGTAAAACCCAGTGTCCCAATTGGACCAGAACAACGACATCCCGCGCAAGGCCACCGGGTTACCGGAACGGTCGCACAATTGATTCCCGATCACCTGCAACTGGCCATAAGTGTCCACCGGCCCGCCGGCTCCCGCGACTGGCACCGCACCAGAAATCAGGAGCGTACTTAAGATCAATAAAGCCAGTAAACCAGTGAGCAGTCGGTTCTTTCTCGACAAATTCATCAACCTTCTCCTTTACTATTAAGATAATTTCCTTTCTTTTTTACCAGCTGATTCAATTTCTGTACCGGTTTCATTCCCCCTCACAAGTGTTTTCAAATTCCTTTTCAACTGCTCCATCCTTACTTCGCTTTTCCGGTTTATTCTGATCGGCTCGGTCCGCATCACCTCCCGCTAAGCCATCACCGTAGGTAAATAAATCATAAGAATTACCCCCGGCAAAATAGGGTTTACCGTCTAAAGAGAAATTGGTGCCTTCAGTGGCAACAAATCCGGTCGGAGCAACAACAGTTTAAGTTACTCCTTACCGCAACAGCCAAGACCAGGAGTAATGCTGAAAACAGCGACCATTGCTTCATTATCAATAACCGACCCTTTTTAAGTAATTTACGGTAAGCTGATCCCGGCCGGTTCAGTACCGTAAACCAGTTTTCCGTCAATATACGCTGTTATTCTGGTATTTTCACCCGGTGACAATAATTCAGGTTGAAACGAATAATCATTGCTCTGATCATAGGGGGAATAGTCATTCTTATGAAAACGAATTTGAATATCGCCGGTACCGGCTCCGGCCGCCAGTCGTCCGGCTCCGCTGGTAAAGCCAATTTCCAAATAGGAATCCGCAGTAGGTACCGGATTAGTGAGCTTAACAAAGGAACCGGTAATATTACCAGCGCCGACTTTGGTATAGTCACAAACATAAGTCTGAGAGCCTTCGCCGTCAGCGGTAAACCAGTACCGTAGTTTGACTCTGGCCAAGTCCAGCGGGGCGCTGCCTGTATTTTTCACCTTTAGCCAAGGACGAATTGTATTGACAGAACTACCTGCCTCGCAGCAGCGGTAGGACACCTGAACCGAAGCGGGCTGCTCCGGTGTTGGCGAGGGGGTGGCTCCTGTCGACGGTGTCGGGACTGGATCCGGTTCCCGGCCGAATACTAAAACGCCGTCTGAATAAACGGGAATCCGGTCCGTCACCGTATAAGTGGTGCCCAAATCCTGCCGGCTCCAGTCGTTACTCGGATCCCAATGGGTGGTATAATCAGAATCCTGTGCCGCTACCAGAGCAAAATGAAATTCTCGGGTACCGAAAAACTTTAACCCCGCCCAGTCCATCTGGATGTAGTAGATCCCATTGGCGGCATCTGCGGCAAACGGGCCGGTTAGTTTGGTTGCGGCCCCTTCCGAAACCATTTGATCGTACATGACTGCCACCTCCACCGCTTCGATTGACTGGCCCGCTGCTAATAATTCGGTAATGTTGAAATAATAACGACAGCTCAATGCGGTATTAAACCGCGGCGGTTGCACACTGTCATTATGGATCCTGATGGTTACCTGGGTCCGCTCTTTATTCTCCTGCTCTACCTTGGCTTCAGCGTAAAACTCATTCACCCGGGGTTCCGCCGGCGGAAAATCGGCCAAGGGCTGATGGTCTTTACCGTAAAGCAGATAATGCCCGGCAAGGGCGCCGACAAAGGCGGCATTATAATCGATGGCAACTTCGTTATAAACGTAATCGGTAGTCAGGTCTTTATGGATGTCATCTCCGTCGGGCCCGCCCACCAGCGCACCCCAGAGGGTATGTTTATGCTCGGCCGGCACATTCATATTATTGTTAGTAGAGCCATGGGCGGCCCGGTGGTGCGGGTGTTGGGCCCAGGCCTTGCCATAACCCACAATATACGAATAACCCATGGGGTTATTACCCATGATGTATTCCATCTGGCCCCTGGCCCAGTCGGTTAAATCCGTCCGGTCCGGATGATATTTCTGATAAACCAGGGTACATAATTGGGCGGCGCAATTATACCGGGCCGAACCCCAGGTGTTGAGCATGGCGTAACCGGCCGGGGTCGGTTTCAGATAAGTCGTGTCCCGGGGATCCTCATGGGGAACCTGCCCACCGGTCCAATACTCCAGATTCCAGCGGGAAAAGTAATCGAACTGCTCATTATCGGGGAATTGGGTTGCCAATTTGGTGAAGACGCCGGCCCACACTACATCCCAGCAATGAGTCCAGATGTTCTGCCAAGTATTGGTGGTATCAGCGATAATTCGCCTCAAATAACCGGTATAAATTCCGCCGGAGTCAACGGCATCAATTTCCCGGATATATTCAATTTTTCCGGTAGCTTCATAGAGCCAGACCGCTGCCCAGGAGAGTTCATCCTCATCATAGGCTGAACCGTAGTATCCGCCGCTGTAACCTAAACCCCGGTACTTTTTGGCAAAATCATACAAGGCCACCGCCTTCTCCAGACATTGGGCAGCATACTCCGGTTCCTCATCCTTACAGTTTAAGTACATAATGGCCAATCCGGCGGCAACACCGGCTGAAATATCACTGGCCGGATTTTCCGCAGTTGCAAACCGAGCGGGCCGGGGATAGGTCGAGGCCGACTGATATTCGGGCGGCCCCCAATAACAGTGGTCGATATCCCCGTCTCCCACCATATAGCAGAAGGCAATTACTTTACCCTGGTTGTCCAGGTAAATAGTCTTTAAGTAGCAGTCGCTAAACCACTTTAAGATCTCCAGCATGTGTTCTTCTTGGCCGGTCCGGACAAAAGCCTCCCGGAACTCATAAAAACCCCAGCCTAGAGTAGAGAAGGCGTATGACTGGGGCAGCCCAAACCGCACATGATCGCCGGCATCATGGAAGCCGCCGCCCAAATCAATCAAACCATCCCCATCCGGATCGAGGATTGATTGATACCGGACCAACTCTTCAGGTAACTTGCTGACCGGATACTCGTAATCCTCAGTATGACAGTCACCCCGCCACTCCAACCGGCCGCCGCTAATCCCTTTACCACATTTCTCAGCATCATAAAAGTAAAGCGACTTTTGTAATGCTTCAGCATAATTGTAGTAGGGCTCGGCAGTTACAGCTGGCGGAATTAACATCAACAAACAAAGCACCAGTAACGCAACAGCCCTGGAAAGAACCATCCTTTTAGCCAAAGGAAATTCTGTTGGTAGTTTCATCTTTTACCTCCTCAGCTTAATTATTAGATCTTATAGAATTTGACAGGCCGCACCATTTAATGTGAAAGCAGTGGGTTTGACATTACTCCCGCTGTAATTAAGGTTGAAGCCAAAGCTGACCGTACCACCCGGCAGGATTGTGCTATTCCAGGTCTCATTGGTTACAGTAACCGTTGCGCCGCTTTGCGTGTATTGAGCACACCACAGATTGGTGATCTTTTGATTACCCGGAAAGCTAAAGACCAGCTCCCAACCGTCAATTGTCACGGTGCCATTATTCTTAACCGTTACATTAACAGTAGCGCCGCTGCCCCAGTCATTCATGGTATAGGCCACTGTAAAATGGCTTCCTCCGGCCTGAGTTGGAGAGGGGATTACCGTTACGATCGGAGTCGGGATTGGCGTCACCGGAACCGTTGACGTCGGAGAAGGTGAGGGTGATTCTGCAACCGTGGCAGTGGGAGTAACGAGATAGCTAAGTCCGGTTCCCAAGGGAAAGAGCGGCACTTCTCCGTCACCAGGGTCAATCGGGATCTGGGTTACTGACTGGGGCCAGACAAACGGTAATTTACCGCTGAAGTTATAGTCGCCGAAGAGCACTTCCGCCACACCCTGGCCTTCACTGCCGGGAAGCCAGGCTGCAACCAGGGCTGCCCAATCTTTCAGGTAATCACTGATCATTAACGGCCGGCCCGAAATCAACACTACTATGGTAGGAACTCCCGAATCTTTTACATTGCGCAATGTCTGAAGATCGTTGTAGTCCAAGGCTAAAGTCTGATGATCCCCATTGGACTCAGCATACGGAGTTTCTCCGATTACAACTATCGCCACGTCGTGGCCGACGGCGCCGCTGCCATCTTGCCGGTAGGTGATGGTGTTACCCGGAGCTACGTTTTTAATCCCCTGCAAAATACTGGTTCCGGCGGTAATCTGGCCACTCAGCCCTTGCCAAGTAATGGTCCAACCGCCGCATTGGTACCCGATATTATCAGCGCATTTCCCGGCGACTAAAATCCGCAGGCCGCTCTTGGCTAAAGGAAGTAGGTTCCGGTCATTTTTTAAAAGCACCAATGATTTACGGACAGCCTCCCGGGCTACCCTCCGATGCTGCTCCGATCCGAAACTGGCCATTAACGACCGGTCGGTGTAGGGTTTTTCAAACAAACCCAATTGAAACTTTACCCTTAAAATCCGGCGGACTGCATCATCAATCCGCGCCGGATCGATCTCACCCTGTTCTGTCAGGTCGATGATCGCCGCCAGGCATTCCTTCCAGCGGACCGTAGTCATAATCATGTCAATTCCGGCATTAACTGCCAGTTTGACTGCGTTGCGGTAGTTTGAAGGGTCATTATCGTCAATTCCGTTATAATCGCTGACTACAATCCCGTCAAACTTAAGCTCCTTTTTTAAGACGTCCGTAATCAACTGGCCGTTGGCGTGGCACTCTACACCGTTAATCTGGTTAAACGAAACCATTACAGTCCGAGCCCCGGCGGCGATTCCGGCCAGATACGGCGGCAGGTGTTTCAACCGCAAAACTGCATCGTTTACCAGAGCATTGCCTGCATCAATCCCACCTTCGGTAGCTCCGTCGGCGAGATAATGTTTAAGGCAGGCGGCGATTTTATCATTACGACTAAGGTCGACATGGTAATCGGCACCTTGGACCCCTTTGACAAACGCCGCGCCCAGTTCACTGACTAAAGCGGTTTCCTCACTAAAACCCTCATAGGTACGGCCCCATTTTTCATTTTGCGGTACAGCGACACAAGGCGCAAAGGTCCAATGGACCCCGGTCGCCCTCACTTCCCTGGCTACAATTTGACCGATCCGCTCTACCAGATCCGGATCCCGGGTGGCACCCAACCCAATGTTATGCGGAAAGATGGTGGCATCTTTCACGTTGTTATGACCGTGCACCGCATCGGTACCATAAAGAAATGGGATTTGCAGCCGGGTTTCCAGAGCAGCCTTTTGATAGGCATCGATCATCTCGCACCAGCCGGTTGGTGTATTCGGGCTGGGGACATTTCCTCCCCCGTTGAAAATCGAGCCTAAACAGTAGGTTTTAACATCCTCCGGGGAAGCCAGGTGTCGCTCAGTCTGGATCATCTGCCCGGCTTTCTCTGCCAGAGTCATCCGGGCGAGTAAATCAGTAACCCGCTCCTCAATGCTAAGGTTGGGGTCTTGATAGGGATAGGTGGCGGCAGAAATCGGAAAACCAATTAACAGGCAGACCATATAAACAGTAATAAGAATCATCAATCCCAGGCTTCTGGTTCTATTCAAGCCACAACAACCTCCTTTCTGGTCACAGTATCCTGCCTGCTGAGAAAGTTTGAAAAATGCAGTGATTTTAAGGAAGTTTCAGATCTGCTCTTTCACAGTCCCAGCTCAAAAGCAGTTACTAATATTAGGAAATTTTGATCATAATTTCTGGTTATTCCCCTAAAGCGGTTACAGCCTTACTGGACCCGGCAGGGGACTCCGTTCAGTTTGAAAGCAGTTGGTTTGGCATTACTCCCGCTGTAACTAAGGTTGAAGCCAAAGCTGACCGTACCACCCGGCGGGATTGTGCCATTCCAGGCCTCATTGGTTACAGTTACCGTCGCGCCGCTTTGCGTGTATTGGGCGCACCACAGGTTGGTGATCTGTTGATCGCCCGGGAAGCTAAAGATCAGCTCCCAACCGTCAATTGTCGCGGCGCCATTATTCTTAACCGTTACATTAACAGTAGCACCACTACCCCAGTCATTCATCGTGTAGGATACGGTACATTCACTTCCGTCAGTACCTGTCGGGGGCGGTGTTACCGCCGGAGTTGGAGTCGGCGTCGGTTGGAGTGAAACGGTTAGTGCCGGACCCGAAGGCGTCGCCTGATCCGTTAGTACCGGGCCTGAGGGTGACGGTTGAACAGTAACTGCCGGATCGGAAGACGTCGGAGCCGGCCCGGCAATATCGCCGTAAACAATCCCAAAGCCATTGGTGCCGAGATAGACCCGGCCATAGATCCGGGGGTCACCGGTAATACAAGTGTTGGTACAACCATACTGATGCTGGTCATCGTTAATCCGTACCCAGGTGGCGCCGGCATCATCGGAACGGAAGATTCCGCGGACATTATCAATCTTAGCGCAGGTATAAAGGGCTGGATAATCCCGGCCGGGAGCCGCCTTGCCGAATCCGATGGTATCGGCGGTCGTAACCTTAGCTAACCTGGTAAAACTGGCCCCGGAGTCGGTGGAATGGTACAGTCCGTCGTTACCGCACAACCAAAGATCCCCCTCATAGCCGGGAACCGCTTTGAACTGCCCGGTACCACCGGTCGGCAGCCCTGTAGCAACAGTGGCGGCAAAAGTGGCCCCGCCGTCGCTGCTGATATAAAATTTCCCGTGGGCAAAGGCATAGAACTTCTTGGGGTTCACCCGGTCGGAACGAACTTGGGCGTTAACGGGAACCCCTTGACAAGGGATCCAGGAGTTACCGTTATCTTTGGAATAGCTCACCGGTGCATCCTTGGGAGCCCATACCACTACGCTGGCATCGGCGGCTGCAGCTACCGTACCGCCACCGGTTAAGCCGGAAATATCATTATTGCCTGCAAACCAACTCCGGCCGCCGTCATAAGTAAAGGCTGAGCTCTTGGTCGGCGGGTCAACCGCAGGATCGCCTTTGCCCACTCGGACCATAAACGACGGTTTTAGTTCCGCGTAATCAATACTGTTATAGGTACCGGGATACGGGATCGCATACATCTCCACCGGCGCTTTAGTTAAATCATCATGGCGGAAACCGCCGATATCTCCTAATGCACTGTAAAGGTTGGCACCGACCGGTGGACTAATCAAATCCTGCACCGATGCTTCTTCAATCCCAACCGCCGTCGACTTGATGGCTACTTTGCCACCTTTGTCCCAGTCAGTCAAGTTGGTAGCGGCGTAGATGGTAGCGCCGGTACCGTAAAACATCCGGTCCGAGTTGAAGGGGTCAATCTCAAGATCTCCGATCATCCAGCCCAGTTTAACCGCTGACACCGGATCAACCGGGTTGGTATTGCCAAAGTTTAACCACGGCGCATTGGAAATATCAATGGTATAGTGTAAAGTACGCGACGGATAACCGGCCCATTCCCAGATCCGGCTCCAGGTGGCTCCGGCATCGGTGCTCCGGAAGATGATCGCATCTGGCCACCAGGAGTTAAGACTGGCAACCATAATGGTATCGGGATTTTGAGCATCTACCGCCAGGCCACCATAGCCAAAGTAATTATCCTCGCTGGTTGATGGAATCGGGCTAATCAGAGTCCATTTGCCGCTGGCAGTATCATATTTGTAAACATCGCCTTTGGAGCCGTCATAGGGCCCCTGAGTATTGCTGTAGGTTACGTAAAGCAGACCGTTGGAACCCAAAATGCCGTGATGGGGCAGAAAACCGGTGGGTTGCCCGGGGACTGCGGTCCAGGTGACACCAGCATCCTCACTGCGGTAAATTGAATTGCCTTTGTCAGCTACACCCACATAAATAGTCTGGGTCGCACTTCCGGGGGAACCGGTACGGGGGTCAAAGGTGATCCAGACCACTCCGGGCGGGTCCGCCAGATAGGGCTCATTGGGGTCCTGAATATAAGTGCCGGGATTGGGAAAACTGGTTACTTTGGTCCAGGTTACGCCGTAGTCGGTGCTCCTCCAGAGGCCGTTGCCGCTGCGGGCGCCTAGGTACAGAATGCTGTTTTTATTGGGGTCAATCACCAACCGCTCGCCCATATTCCGGCCGGGCATATTACTGCCCAGCTTGAACGGGAGATCAGTCCGCTTAAAAGTCCGACCCCGGTCGGTTGAACGCAGAATCGCTCCGTTTTGTGAAGTCCAGTCGTTAGTATAAGTCCCCACCGCCAAGTAGACCCGGTTGGGATCGACTGGGTCAGTAGCAATGCTTTCACAACCCGTCCAGTTCCAGTCATCAAAACCGACCCAAGCTAAGAGCTGGGTCCAACTGTTAGTACTTGGTTCCCAACGGTAGGCGCCGCCGATATCGGTGCGGGCATAGATCAAATCTTTTTCAGCGGTATTGAAGATAATGCCCGGAACGTAACCGCCGCCGCCTCCGGTAACCACGTTTTTCCAGGTGTATTCCTGAGTCTCAGCTGCTCCCACCAGCCCTACGTTAACCCGGCCCAGTAGCAACAACAGGCTGACTGCCAATAAACTGAAGCCCCAGGTCTGTTTACGCATTTAATCATCTCCTTCTTGACTGAATATTTCGATCAGCTAAACCAAAAGGTATGTTATTATTTTCAGAACCAGCAACACGTGCTTACGGCTTCCTTGAAACTAATTCCGTGGAATGAAGGAGCCGGGTTTTCCGGCTCCTTTATGCTTAGATCATTTTGAATTACAGAACCTGGCAGACTATACCATTCAGAGTAAATCTGGTCGGTTTGGCATTAGTACCGCTATAGGTGATGTTAAACCCAAAGTTCACTGAACCCCCCTGCGGAATAAGGCTGTTCCAGCCCTCATTGGTAACGGTCACCGTTGCACCGCTTTGCGAATACTGGGCGCACCAGAGGTTGGTAATCTTCTGATTACCCGGGAATTCAAAGACAAGTTTCCAACCGTCAATTGCGGCAGTGCCATTATTCTTTATCGTAATATTGACCGTTGCTCCACTGCCCCAGTCATTCATGGTATAAGACACTGTACAGCTGCTCCCTCCAGTCACCGTTGGGGTTGGAGTCGGAGTGACTGGCGGCGGTGGGCTTGACGTCGGTGTTCCGCTTGGAGTTACTGTCGGTGGCGGAGTTAAGGTTGGTGATAATGTCGGTGTCGGCGAAGCCGGTGACTCCGAATTATAAAGTTGGGTTCGGGGAATTATTTCTTTGGCGATGGTCCTGGTGCTCCAGGACAATTGACAAGAGGCATCTCCGGAATTTTCATAAAACTCCACCACGATCGGATATTTCTTCCCAATCTCCAGCTGAATGGTACCGCTGTCTTCGACCGCGGCATGGTCGGTCCAGTTATTGATGACCTGGACATTATTGACCCAAAGCCGGGCTCCGTCATCATGACTAAGATAGAAAGTGTAGGTCTCGGTGGAACGGGCTTCCACCTCGCCGGTCCAACGGACTGAAAAACCGTCACTGGGCAGTCCGGTAGCGGGCGAACCTCCTCCCCAGTTAAAATCGATAGTGGGATCAACCCGGGTCAACACCGGTGTCCCTGACAGGCTGACTCCGTTATAATAAGCACCCGCCAGCCCGGTACCATTGCCGGGAGGGCAAGTTTCCGCCGGGGTCGGAGTCGGAAACGGCGTACCGGGAGGTCCACCCCGCGCCACATAGGAACGTCCGGCGCAACCCAGTAAAAATGAGGCATTGTAGTCCAGCGCCACCTCGGTATAGACATACTGGTTGACATCATCAGTAAAATTATCGCTGTTGTCCGGACCGCCGGCCAAAGCTCCGGTCATCCCGTAAGTTTTTCCGTCCCGGTTGGGTTCATTAGCCCGATGGTGCGGGTGTTTAACGGAATTTGACCCATAATTCGTAAGATAACACAAATTCTTCGGGTTGCTGCCCAAACAGTAATCCATCATTAAATTGGCAATTTTAATGTAATTGTCGACCCCAAAGTTTTTGTACATGATATACATCAAACCGGCCTCGGCGGAAGCATAACGCAACACACCCCAACTGTCCAAATAGGGTAAACCAAAAGGAGTTTTGTTCAGAGTCTTACTGTACCAGTCAAAATTCCAAATGATGCCGTTGTAATATTTCTCTTCTCCGGTCAGCTTGTACATCATAATCAGATTGGCTAAAGTCGAATCATCCCAACAATAAGTCCAGGGTTTTTTATAGGGGTCATCGCCCTGGTCGTTCTTCTTCTCCACCCAGGTGGCGGCGGAATCCAGATAGCTTTGGTCGCCGGTGGCAACGGAAAGCCAGATGGCCGCCCAAGCCAAGTCGTCATAGTGGGAACTGGAGGTATAAAAGCCTTGAGCGACTGAACTTCGGCCTAAATTGGTCTTAGCAAAGTTAAATAAGGCTTTCGCCGTTGTCAGACACTGCTGGGCATAGCTTGCATTTTCACTCTTATAATTTAAATACATTAAGGCGAGTGCTCCGGCAGTCTGCCCGCAGATATCAGAAGCAGGCGTACTGCTGGTGGCGGTATAAGTCGGTCGGCTGGTAGTTTGAGTCTCCGGCGGTCCCCAGTAGCTGTGGTCGCTGCCACCGTCACCGATCTGAACCACGAAAGAATTATTTTTCCAGCATTTCAAAAAATAATCGCTAAAAATTTTCAATTCCTGCAATGCTTTGGCGGTAGCTCCGGCCTGGTCAAATTCAGACTTGAATTCATATAAAGCCCACCCCATCGCCGAAGCGGAAAAGGCCGCCGGCAAGCCGAACTTTACATGGTCCCCGGCATCATGAAATCCGCCGTCGACCGAATCGGAGGTATGACAGGGACCGCGCCAGCTGGAAAACACATTATCCGTGGCTACACTAGTCCCGCAACGATTCGCATCAAACCAGGCAGTGGCTAACTTCAGGGCTTCGCTATAGTTATGATTGGCGGCATTGGCGTGAGAAAAAAGCAGGATCAGTACTGCACAAATCATCGCCAGCACTAACAGGGTATGAGAACGTTTCATCTGAGGATTCACCTTCCTTTCCAATAAATAAAATATTTTCATTTTGAAATCTCCCCTCTCCGTAGAAAACAACAGGGAGAGGAGAGATCACTTAAACTGGTGCAACTAATCAATCAGTTAATCTGCAAAGACTGCCGTTCAGTGTAAAACTGGCCGGTTTAGCATTGGTGCCACTATAAGTAATGTTAAACCCGAAGTTCACCGAGGCGCCGGACGGAATGGAACCATTCCACGCTTCGTTGCTAACAGTTACCATCGCGCCGCTTTGTGAGTATTTGGCACACCACAGGTTGGTAATCTTTTGATTCCCCGGGAAGCTAAATTCCAGAGTCCAATTGTTAATTGCAGTTGGGGAGTTATTCTTAATGGTTACGTTTACTGTAGCGCCGTTGCCCCAGTCATTCATGTCGTACGCTACCAGGTAACCCGTTCCTGAAGTTGGACTCGGACTCGGGCTGGTAGTGGGGCTGGCAGTTGGAATGAAAGTTGGGTCAAGTGTCGCGGTCGGAGTCGGACTGGCCGGTTGGCCGCCGCCGGCCACAAATAAACGTCCGGCACACCCCAGCAGGAATGAAGCGTTATAATCCAGTGCTACCTCAGTATAAACATACTGGTTCACATCATCGGTGAAATTATCACCGTTGTCCGGACCGCCGGCTAAGGCACCAACCATGCCATTGGTCCTACCGCCCATTACTGGTTCATTGGCCCGATGGTGTGGATGTTTCACCGCATTACTGCCGTAATTGGTGAGATAACACAGGTTCTTGGGATTATCTCCCAAACAATAGTCGATTACCCGGTTGGCAATGGCATTATAGGAATCAACTCCAAAGTTTTTATACATCACATAAATCAGTCCGGCTTCGGCGGAAGCATACCGCAGGCACCCCCAATTATTGATGTACGGTAATCCGGCGGGAGTTTTGGTTAGGTTTTTGCTAAACCAGTCAAAGTTCCAAATAATACCGTCATAATACTTCTGTTTTCCGGTCAATTTATACAGCATAATAATATTACCCATCGCCGAATCATCCCAGCAGTAAGTCCAGGCCTTGTTATAAGGATTATCGCCGCTGTCGTTCTTCTGCTCAAACCACTCGATTGCCTGATTCAAGTATTCCGGCTCTCCGGTAGCCACGTGCAACCAAATAGCTGCCCAACACAGATCATCAAAGTGGGAACTGGAATTGTAGTACCCGTTACCGGCCATACCCCGTCCTAAATTGGTCTTGGCAAAGGTCAGTAACTCTTTTGCCGTTGCCAGGCAACGATTGGCATAAGCAGCGTTTTGGTCTTTATAGTTCAAATACATTAACGCCAATGCTCCGGCGGTCTGCCCGCAAATGTCCGAGGCCGGTGAACCGCTGGTAGCCTTATAAGTCGGTCTGCTGGTGGTCTGGTTTTCCGGCGGTCCCCAGTAAGAATGGTCGCTGCCGCCGTCACCGATCTGAATCACAAAAGAATTATTACTCCAGCAGTTCATGAAATAGTCGCTGAAGATCTTTAATTCCTGTAAGGCTTTATCAGTGGCGCCAGCCCGGTCGAACTCCGACTTGAACTCGTATAAAGCCCAGCCCATCGCAGACGCGGAAAAGGCCGCCGGTAACCCGAATTTCACATGATCTCCGGCATCATGGAACCCACCGTCAACCGAATCCGCCGTATGACAAGCACTGCGCCAACTGGAAAAGACATTATCCGTTGCCACTCCGGTCCCGCAACGGTTGGCATCAAACCAGGCGGTAGCTAATTTCAGGGCTTCAGCGTAGTTATAACTGGCTGCGTTAGCCCGGGCAAAAACCATAATGACTACGCTGATTAGGGTAATTATTAGTATGCCGTGATATCTTTTCATCTACTTTACCTTACCTTTCCTTTACCTCTCTCTATCTGATACTCTCAGCTTCCTACTGGAAAACATCTAAGCGCACACCTGTTTTCCAGTCTCACCTCCCCCTGCAAGGGGGGAGATGAGGCTAAATTTTTTTCTTTATAAAATTGAACAGGGAATACCGTTCAGCGTAAAGCTGGTCGGTTTGGCGTTGCTGCCGCTGTAACTGATATTAAAACCAAAGTTAACACTACCGCCCGGCGGGATCGAACCGTTCCAGGCCTCATTGGTAACTGTTACCGCAGCGCCGCTTTGAGAATATTTAGCGCACCACAGATTGGTGATCTTTTGATTGCCCGGGAAGCTAAATGCCAGGGTCCAATTGTTAATTGCGGTGGCCCCGCTGTTCTTAATGGTCACGTTTACCGTCGCGCCGCTACCCCAGTCATTCATCTCATAGGAGACTGCGCAACCCGATCCTACCGACTGGGTTGGAGTTGGGCTCGGAATAGTAGTCGGAGTAACAGTAGGCTCAATCGTCGGACTGGTGGTCGGCTTGATCGTTGCACTGGCGGTGGGTTTAACTGTCGGATCCGGCAGATCCCAGTCAAACATGGCATAAGTACCTAAGGCCATTGCGTAATCAACCTCATGCCACCAACGGTGATATCTGAAGACCGGAACTGTCCCATTCCGACGGTATTCTTCAATCATCTGCCACTCCGGTTCTTGTTTTAACTTGGTCCGGATATCGATAAACTTGATCCCGGGTTTAATCACGTCGCCGCTGGGCATGGTAATATTAATTCCGTTCGGCACATAAACGTCCTGTTCCCAGTAACGGTTATATTCCGGTTTCGGCTCATCACAGGCAACCCCGTATTCATCACGGAAGTTATCCCAGATGATATCGATGAGCTGCTTGGCAACTTCAACCACAGGAAGTCCTACTGATTGATACTCATCGGGGTTATGTTTCCGCAACGCCTGGGCATAGAAGAGGAAGGTATTGGCCAACGATCCGGCGGTACCCAGTTCCTGGTTGTAGGCGACAACCTCACAATGCAAGTTCGGGTTGCCGGTTGGTGTGCCGGTCCAGGTATCCGGTTGTCCGGACCAATTCAAAGTGGCCGGGATTTGGAAGGTATTACCACTGATGGTAGTTTCACTCTTAGCCCAACGGACCCATTTGTCCAAAATCGCTTTGGCCTTCTGGTTGCCGGTTACATAGTAAAACTCCGCCAGACGCTGCATCGGCCAGGTTTGATAACCCATCCAGTTGTTGCTGGGCGGGTCATTCCACACCGGCTGCCAGTCATAGGCCATGCCGTAGAAGGTGGAGTGACCGGAAGGAATCGCCTCATAACGCCCTTTCCAGGAGTTGGTGGCACCGCCGGCAATCGCGCCTTCCGCAGATTGCAGCCATTGATAAAACTCAATCTGCCGTTCCATACTCTTTTGCCAGGTTTCTTTGGCTTTCGGTGACTTCGGGATAAACGCAGACTCCTGCGACAGGACATAAGCAGCCAATGGGTTTTGATACCCTTGATGATTATGACTACAGCCTTCGATCCAGCCCCAGGAACCGTCAATTGCGCCGCCCCAGGCATAGTACCAGGAAATCAGGTAATGACAGGAATCATAACCGCTTCCGGGGGATCCGCCGACAACACCGCTGCCGATCTTCATGAAGTGTTTATCAAACAGAGCGTACCTTAAGTAGTCACCCATCTTGGCAGCTTTCTGAGCATAAGCGGATAAATCAACTCCCTGCTCTTTGGCCCAGTTGTAAGCCCAGTAAGTAGCCTGAATCTGACGGGCATCGGCATCTGGAGCATTGGTGTAGCGCCATTGCGGACCCGGTTCGCCATCGGGTTGTTTGATAAAGATCTTTTGAATCCCGATATATTTATCTAACCAACAGGGGTGCGGAATTGTTTCCCAGGTTGACTCCTGGCAGCCTCTTTGGAAAGTGTTGATAAAAGATGGTCGGCTTTTGCCGTCTTCTTTTTGGCCGTAACCATACCAGTTATCAACGTCGATGATCCAGTGCATCCCATAAATTTGATGCTTGCCATAGGTTGAATATAATTCGTCATGCAACGGATCGGAACCGACCGGCTTGTCAAAGTCCAACGGCGCCGGATATTCTTCCGGTGTATCCAGCTCCGGAGCGTAATCAGCCGGGTGGTTCGTTTTAATCCGGCTTAAAGAGGATTCCAACTGAAACTCCGAACTGGGAATGAAGTATTTCTCAGTAATCTCCCAGGATTTCTTAAACGGTTCCCAATCACCTTTAAACTTCCCATATAAAGCCTCTAACCAGACCCAATAACTGATGGTCTCACTAACGGAAGCATGCCCAATATCCGGAGCCTCACAAAGCAGATTCTCCCGGGTGTGATAGGGAATACCCTCCGGACTGAAGTACCCGTTATTCTTATCATGGAGCTTCTCCCACATCTCTAAGAAACGGGCTTTGTAAACTTCGTCTTCCGCTGCTACTTTATTTTGGGGAAGCAAAGGCAAGATTACCGCCCCGAGTAGTAGGAATAGACATAAGCCTGCCAACCAAAACTTTTTCAAACAATAACACCTTCCTTTTTTCATTTTTCTATATTACCACCATTCTCCATATCTACCGCTACTGTAATAATGTGGTAACCATAATAACGGCCTCACTCCCTTTCCGCAGCCTTTCTTGTGGATATGGAACAAATGGTTCGAAAAGGTTAACTGGTCACCGGATGTAACCGGTTCAATTTATTTTAAGCCGCTTTCTAAGCCCAGCTTCTGATAGGCTTGGATGGTCATATTTTTCAGAACTAGATTACCAGCTGCCAGTTTGTCTGCTTTTTTTAGTAGTTTTAAAGCCTCCTGCCGACGACGATTGCGGTAAAATCCTTCGGCGGCATACAAATAATACGGTACTTGATTATCATGTTTTTTTATACCTAATTGGCCCAGTTCAATTAATTTCTTCCAGTTTTGAGCCGCCAGGTAACTTTCCAGCGCTCGTTGTAAGTAAAACTCCGCTTGATACTGATGGTAAAGGCGTTCATAAATTTGACCGGCCTGATGGTGTTTTTGGGCTTTTGAGAGTCGGTAAGCCTGAAAACAGGGTTCAGTGATTTCGATCCTGGCAACGGCTTTAAGCTCTTGTAACCAGGTTTCGTACTCCTTTGAAGCCATAAACTTGGCAACTGTGATCATCGCCCGCAGCTCGGACAGGGGATGTCCCGACTCGATAAAACGGTCCACTTTTACAATCTCCCAGCCGTATTTGGTATTAACCGGGGGGAACAACTGCCCGGGTTGGGCGTTAAAGATTTTCCAGACCAACTCCGGCGGCACCTGGTTTCGGGTTAACGGACCCAAGCGTCCCCCTTGGTCTTTAGTCTGGTGGTCGTCGGAGTAGCTTTTAACCGCTGCTTGAAAATCCAATCCTGTACTTAGTTTCTGATAAACCTTACGGGCCAGTTGCTCTGCCTGGCGGGGCGTACGGTCATGGGGAGCAATCAAAATATGACGGATCACCGCCTTGCGGTTTTCCTCCCGTTGGCTGCGGTCACGTTGGGCTAACTCGGACGGTGAAACAGTAATGCCGTACTTCTTAGCTACTGCCGGAAAATATTTCAACTGTAACAGGTAGACTGCGACGACCTGTTCCAACTGAGCCTCATCCGTGCAATAAACACTCTTCAGATAAGCCTGCCAAGCTTCTTCAGTAGGGTAATGGGTTTTGACATAGCGGTCAATATAGCGCCGCACCACTTGGAGGTTGATCTCCGCCCCCGGCTGTTGCCGGAGATAGTCTTCCATGACCGCCCGGTTAATCACTGTTTCTAAAAGCAAATCATTACGGGCTTCGTCGGAAAGGCGCAACATCGGTCCATTACGTTTCCAACGGTCATAAAACCGCCTCTGCTCCTGTTGAAAGACTGTCGCTTCAACATATTTACCATTTATTTTTAAAGCCCGGTAACCAAAGGGATGGGGCTTGGGTGGTCTCCGGTTTATTTCCAAACTCCGCCAGCCCAATGAGACGCCTACCGTTAACATTACAATCAGCAATCCGCAACAGAGTATTTGTTTACGTCCAACCATCCCAATCCTCCATTCAAAAGTACATCACCTGCGGCAGTTTTTCTTTCCTGACAGTAAGATCTGGTCTTAGCTGTCAGGAAAGAAACGTTCCTGCGCATTTAGTTGTTAATTGATAACGGTACAGGCTGCGCCATTCAAGGTGAATGCGGCCGGTTTGGTATTAGTCCCGCTATAGCTGATATTAAAGCCAAAACTTACCGTAGCTCCCGGGGCAATGGTACTGTTCCACGCCTCATTGGTCACAGTTACTGTCGCACCGCTCTGCGAATACTTCGCACACCACAGGTTAGTAATCTTTTGATTTCCCGGGAAGCTGAACTTCAGTTCCCAATTGTTAATCGCAACTGTCCCGTTGTTTTTGATTGTGATAGTAACAGTCGCACCGCTGCCCCAATCATTCATGGTATAAGCTACCGAACAACCTGTTACCGGTGGAGTTTGAGTCGGGCTTGGACTCAGGCTCGGGCTGGTACTTGGACTCGGACTTGGGCTTTTACTTGGAGTCGGACTTAGAGTCGGGCTCGGTCCGACGCCGTCCGGTTCGATCCCATAAATCAGTTTGTTCCCGTCATAGACAGTAATATATTTGGTTTTTACTACCGCATTGGTTAAGCCTTGGTACGAATAATCATTGGTCGCATCCCAGAAACTGGTCCCGGTCGGCGCCGCGATCCGGAATTGTACCTCCCCGGCATATTCGGACTGCCCGCCCGGCCAGATATTGGTGCCGTCTTTAAAGGCAACTTTGACATAGTAAATATTGCCGCTGTGTTTGGTCAGGCCGGAGATGGTAACCGGAAACTCCTGGTAACCAGCTGATACTGTCAGATCTGCTGCGGTATAGCCGGCAGCAAAAACCTCCGATAAATCAACATAATAATTAAACGACAGATCTTTAATGGTACGGGCCGGCCAACCGGAACGGTTATTTAACAATGCCTTAATCTCGGTATAGGTATTTCCCGAAGAGTTAATACCGGCTTCCACAAAGAACTCGTCTTCGACCGGTTCCGGTTCGGGAAAGTTCGACAATGGCTTACCCCCGTACAGGCTATACATTTTAGCCAAAGCGCCAGTGAATCCCGCGTTATAATCGGTAGCTACCTCGTTGGTGGTATAATTGCTGATGTCATCGGTGTACCTGTCCGAACTGTCGGGCCCGCCGACCAGCGCCCCGTAGAGAATGTGCCGGTGGTTAGCCGGAGTATTCTGCATGTCGCACCAGGAACCGTGGGAGGTCCGGTGGTGCGGGTGCTTGGGCGGATTATTACCGAAACCCACTACATAACTGCTTTTACGGGGATTGTCACCCAAGCAGTAGTTGATCTGTCGCTCCGCGAAACTTTGATAACGCTGTTTCAAGGTAGCGTCAGTGATGAAGTCGGCATAAACAAAGGCCAGAAAGGCTGTTGTTGAGGCATAACGCAACGACCCCCAGGTATCACACCAGGCCAGACCGCCGGGTGTATAAGTAATTCGTTCTCCGTTATAACCAACGGTCCAATAGTCCAGGTGCATCTGCATAAACTCGTGATATTCCGGTTTATTGGTAAGCTTTGCCAGCATCAGCAAAGCGCCGTAACGGACGTCATCCCAG
The DNA here is from genome assembly GCA_036564195.1 of Bacillota bacterium. Classification (GTDB taxonomy): domain Bacteria; phylum Bacillota; class UBA4882; order UBA8346; family UBA8346; genus DATCLA01. The sequence goes on along the minus strand of DATCLA010000234.1, from coordinate 20,818 downwards.
GCATGGGCCCATTTGTAACCGATCTTATCGGTCTGCCCCTCTTTACTCAGGTTGCCGACATAGGATTCGGCTTTCTTTAAATAAGCTTCATCGCCTGTAGCAATATACAACCAGACCGCCGCCCAGATCAGTTCATCCCAGAAACCGCTCCAGGAGTCATAAAAACCATTGGCTGCCGTATAACCGCTATCGCTCTTGACGGAATCGGCCAAAGCAAACAGACTTTTGGCATGTTTTAGATAAGTGCTGTCATTGAATAATTTAGCGCCGATTGCCAGTGCCGCCGCGGTTTCTGCGGTTACACAGGAAGCATTGGTGGTATAAGCCGGCCGAGTCATCTCCTTCTCAATCACTTCTGCCGGTCCCCACCAGGAATGGTCCTTGTGGCCGTCGCCGATTTGATAGACCATACTGGTCCCACGGTCACACTTAACAAAGTAGTCCAGGACAAACCGGAGATTGTTTTCCAGGGCGGTAGCTTGTCCGGCCACGGCAATCGCCTCACCGTACTCGTACATTGCCCAACCAAGCATGGCAGCGCTATAAGCCATCGGCAAGCCAAACTTCACATGATCGCCGGCATCGAACCAACCGCCGGTTACAGCATCATTGAGACAGGAGTCGCCCCGCCATTGCCGCGCCCGGTTCCACTCCGGTAATGGTCCGGATTGCTGGCACTCATAAAAGTAGATCGACTTTTGCAAGGCTTCAGCGTAATTGTAGGAAGCGGCAAAAATATTGCCTACATGCATACTTAAGGCTAAAACCGTGATTAACAGTAAAACCAAATACTTTCTGCTCAAAACTGACCCTCCTTTTTGCTGCTGCTTCCGGACACTCATTTTTCCGAAAGCAATTTGTCGCCTCAATAAGTCATAGTGAAAAAACAGTTAAGTTACACCATTACTGCCTGTGGGTACAGCCAATCAAAGAACCGTGCAACTGTTTCCGTTTAAAGTAAAACTGGCCGGTTTGGCATTAGAACCGCTGTAACTAAGGTTGAAACCAAAACTCACTGTACCGTTAGCAGGAATAGTTCCGTTATAAGCCTCATTGGTTACAGTAACCGCGCTGCCATTTTGGGTATACTTACCGTTCCACAGATTAACGATCTTTTGGTTTCCTCCAAAGTTCCATGCCAGTTCCCAGCCGTTGATGGCCGTTGTCCCATTATTCTTAATGGTAATGCTCACGGTCGCGCCGTTGCCCCAATCGTTCATGGTATAAATCACCGCACAAGCCGGGACGGGGGAAGCAGTCGGCGTGGCTGTCGGAGTAACGGTCGGAGTAACAGGTGCACTCGGCTGAACCGATCCGGTGGGTATTACCGTAGCCGTCGGCTTGGGAGTACTGTCGGAACTGGAAGGCTCTTTACCATAGACTTTTTTACCATCAACATAAAGGGCAATTCGGTCGGTTACTGCCAGACTGCCGGTTAAACCCTGCCGGGAGAAGTCGTTACTGCCATCCCACAGTTTAGAATTATAATTAGCCAGCCGGAATTGGAATTCGATGGTGCCGTAATTGGCAGTCTTAGGCCAGCTACCTTCCACATAATAAATATGGTTTGCTTCATCCCAGGGCTTTAAGGAGGAAAGCACTCCGCTGTTGGGTGCATAATTAACGGCAGTCGTAATATCGGCGGCTGTCATTCCGGCCTCATAGTATTCACTTAAATCAACAAAATAACGGAAGGTAAGCCCTTTAACATAACGCGGCGGCAGCATGGTATCACAATGGATATAGGCGTCTACCGTTGTCGCCTGCTCATTTTCACCCATGATTTTCGCTTCGACAAAATACTCTTTACTGATATCCTCAATCCCGGGAGTTTCTTCCGGAGTCTGGTTGGCGCCGAAATATTTGGTAATCCCGGCCATGGCTCCGACAAAGCCGGCATTGTAATCAATGGCTACCTCAGTATAGACATACTCGTCCACCGCATCACTATAACCGTCGTTTGAATCCGGCCCTCCAACCAAGGCACCGTAGAGAAGGTGCTTTTGCGGGTCTTTCTTCGACTCATAAGCCGGGGCCGCTTCCATTCGGCCGCTGGCCGCCCGGTGGTGCGGGAATTTCGGATAATTATTACCGAACCCCACCACATAAGAGCTGTTACGGGGGTTATTACCCAGTATATAGTCGATCTGCTCCTTGGCGAAATTTAGGTAGCGCTGATCATTGGTGGTCTTGTAGTAGACTACTGCCAGCATACATTCGGCGGCTGTATAACGCAGCGCGCCCCAGGAATTGATATATTTTACCCCGCCCGGAGTTGTGGGAGCGCCATTAATCCAATAATCCAAGTTTTCTTCGGCTATTGCCACATATTTGGGGTCCTTGGTAATCTGGGCCAATTTTACAAAGACACCGCCGAAAACATCATCCCAGCAATGAGTCCAATGGTTGCTATAACTGTTAACCCCGTCAATCCCCTTCTCCAACATTAAGGCGTCGGCGGCAGTCAAGTAAGCTTCATCGTCAGTTGCCAGATAGAGCCAGATTGCGCCCCAGCATAAGTCATCCAGATAGGAAGTGGAACCATAAAACCCACCGCTTTCACTCTTACCCCGGTATTTATTACCAAAGTCGAAAAGCCGTTTCGCTGCGTCCAGGCACTGTTTAGCGTAAGCTGGGTCCATATCCTGATAATTGAGGTACATTAAAGCTAATGAAGCAGCCGCGCTACCACAAACATCCGCAGCCGGAGTGCTGGGTGTCGCTGCATATAAAGTAGGCCTGGTAGTTATCTCGGTAGTCTGAAGTTCGGGAGGGCCCCAATAGGAGTGGTCGGTGGTCCCGTCACCGCATTGATAATAAAAAGTAGTATCATTCGGAAAACATTTGAGAAAATAGTCGTTAAAATGCTTTAAAATCCTGAGCATATAACCGTCTTGGCCTTTGGCAATGAAAGTGTCTTTAAATTCATAGTAAGCCCAGCCCAAAGTGGAAGCGGCATATACTTGCGGTAGTCCGAATTTGACATGGTCGCCGGCGTCATGAAAGCCGCCGGTCAAGTCCAGTCCCACATCGGCACCGTCTTCAGTATGGCACGGCCCGCGCCATTTCAGACGGTTTGTGCCCGCATCCGGACCGCACCAACTGGCCTCGTAATAAAGAATTGATTTGGCAAAAGCGTCGGCATAATTAAAATCAGCCGCCGCAAACAGCCCCGAAGCTGTAAAGATGGCTATTGCCAGTATTGCCAAAACAATTAGCGCTTGGTATAATTTACGCATTAGAACACCCCCGATTGTGAATAAATCATTTGATTTAGCCTATGTCATCGATGTCAGTGCAGACATGCTTTTAATCAACAGTGCAGGGAGCTCCATTCAATGTAAAGCTGGAAGGTTTGGAATTTGACCCGCTATAGCTAATATTAAAGCCAAAGTTAACACTACCCCCTGCGGGAATGGTCCCGTTCCAAGCCTCATTAGTAACAGTGACCGCTGCACCGCTTTGGGTATATTTAGCGCACCACATGTTAGTAATCTGCTGATTGCCGGGAAAACTAAAAGTCAAGTTCCAACCATTAATCATGTTGCTGCCGTTATTCTCGATAGAAATGTTCACTGTAGCACCGCTGCCCCAATCGTTTTGGCTGTAAGATACAGCACAACTACCGCTTAGGCTCGGCGTTGTTGTTGGAGTATTCGTATTGGTCGATGTTACCGGAGGCGTTGTGGTTGGGCTAACCGTAGCCGGCGCCGTTGGAATAATTGTAGATGTCGTAGTGGGAGTAGTGGTAAAGCTGGGGTTGCCAGCCATCGCTTTGGCATGCTCAGCAAGGATTGTTGCCGTGGTACTGGGGTAAACCACTCTAAAACCGTCATAATCAGCATAAAGCTGGCCATCGTCCTGGATACCGGTGAGAATCCAAAACATAGTGCCGTTATAGCCGCAATTAAGTGCAGTCTCACACCAGGTTTGATAGACTTTGTCCTTATCACCCCTGATTCCATATTCTTCTAAGATGACCGGTTTCTCTTTTGGGGCATGGTCTTTAATCCATTGAATGCCCCATTCCGCCGTCTTGCCCCAATGGTCGGGATAAAGATGGACCGTACCGAAGTCAATGTTTTTAAGGGCAATCAGACTATCCCAATCAACTCCTTCTCCGCCGTTATAAAACCAGTCTGTCTCCTCTTTCCGGGCAAAAAACCCTTCATCACCCACAGACACCATATGGTTCGGGTCGATACTCTTAATATAGGTACTCATTTCATCGGCCCATTCCACCAAGGTCCGGCCGGTAGAATCCGATTGACAGCGCGGTTCATTTCCGAGTTCCCAAGCAAAAATGGCGGGACAGTCTTTATATTGAACTTCCGTAAGGGAATTGGTCCGGTTTATTACATACTTAACATAATTTTTATAAGCCTGTTTGCATTGGGCATTGGTATAAAAAGCATCATGATTGCCTGCGCCGGTCCAATTTACATACTGGTTCATTCCGCCAAAATCATCCCAGTTATTAACCAAAACCAAAATCAACTTCAGCCCTAAAGATTCCGCTTTTTGTAAAGTGTAATCAAGCCGAGCAAAACCGGCATCATCATAGACGCCCAACGAAGGCTGCATCACGATGTTCTCCTGGCCGTTTCCGTTCATAAAAGCCCAGCAGCGAATGACCTTCAGGTTCATCGCTACCGCATCATTTAAGACATCATCGATCATTGAGGTTGATTTATAATGAAGGTAATAATTATTGGCGCCGCCAAACCGGAAGATCTTTCCGTTCAGCATAAAGTTTTTCCCTTCACGATAAACAAACCCGTTGGGAGCAGCCTGAGTTGTAAAAAGATTAAAAACCGCAACCAAGACCACAATGGCCAAAAATAAACCCAACACCGGTCTTTTCATATTTAAAACCTCCTTTCCCCCAATCTAAGCTCTGCCTGCTTAGGCACAATCGCTGTTGGCGCTCCCACCTCCTTTCCCCATATTTCCCTTTAATGATGTTTATCTCTATTTTAGTTTCAAGCGCAAAACCGAATTAACAGAAAAACCCGGTCATTCCAAACTTGACTGGGCTTTTGTAAAGAAAACAGATGATAAATTAATTCGTCATTATATCCAAACTTTCGCTCAATACAATCTCCTGCTGCTCCGGTTTTGGTTTTACCAGTACCATTGCGGCTGCACTACTATGGTGGGCGGATTCTTGCTGTAGCTGTTGAAAAAACTTAGTCTTCAGCTTTAACCCTCATGTATAACATCTAAAAACGTAATTTATTAACGGCTTAAGCTGTTTATCTATTCTACAAAACCATTCGTTTGAACTATCTATGTATGGCTGGTATACTCGAATTATATTTACCATATGTTTTAATTACTGCGCCTTATGCCCTGTTTTTAATTTATTTTATTTTCTTTATGTTTTAATCTACTTATAAATGACTTTGTAAAGTAATTTGACAGCAATTGGAAATATCCTTCTTTGATCCCAAAATTTCCCTGTCAAATTTTCGGAAGTTAGCGATGTGGGCCCTGCCTGGCCTTTAAATCTGAAGCATCTGGTTAATCCGAAATTAACCGGCTCTCATCTTGTAACACTGCTTTTTCTAAGCTATAATGGTGAAATGGAGTTTTAGGTTGTTGACTCTGATTCTACTTTTAGATGGAGGGTTTCTGACATTGCTCCAACTTAAAGAGCAACTTCAAGCGGAGATTAATCGGCGCCGGACCTTTGCAATCATCGCCCACCCGGACGCTGGAAAAACCACATTAACCGAAAAACTGCTGCTATACGGAGGTGCCATTCACCTTGCCGGTTCGGTCAAAGCCCGCAAAGCGCAAAAGCATGCGGTTTCCGACTGGATGGAGATTGAAAAGCAACGCGGCATCTCGGTTACCTCCAGCGTGTTACAGTTTGAATATCAAGGATACCAAATCAATATTCTCGATACTCCAGGTCACCAGGACTTCAGTGAAGACACTTACCGCACTTTAATGGCTGCCGACAGCGCGGTAATGTTAATTGACGTCGCCAAAGGCGTTGAAGCCCAGACTATCAAACTCTTCAAGGTTTGTAAACAACGGGGCATTCCTGTTTTCACTTTCATCAATAAAATGGACCGTCACGGTAAAAACCCTTTTGAGCTAATGGATGAGCTTGAAAAAGTTTTAGGGATCAGTTCCTATCCGATGAATTGGCCCATTGGTATTAACGGTGATTACCAAGGAGTCTATAACCGCCGGCTTGCCCAGATCGAACTGTTGGAAACCTCCGGCGCCCACGGTCAATGGGTATTACCTACGACTACCGGCAGTGTGAACGATCCAGCCTTTGCCTCAATCTTAGGCCCAGAGATTTACGAAGCGCTTTGTAACGATATTGACCTTTTAAATACTGCCGGAGAAGCGTTTGATAACCAAAAAATTCAAACCGGCCAGCTGACTCCGGTGTTTTTCGGCAGCGCGATGACTAATTTTGGTGTAGAGCCCTTTTTAACGGAATTTTTACGGCTGGCACCCGCACCCGGACCCCATTTTACCTCCGAGGGATTGCTGGAACCGGACAATGAGGAATTTTCTGCCTTTATCTTTAAGATTCAGGCCAATATGAATCCGGCCCACCGGGACCGGCTGGCCTTTGCCCGGGTCTGTTCCGGCAAATTTACCCGCGGGATGAGCGTCTTTCATATGCAGTCCGGTAAACCGGTGAAACTGGCTCAGCCGCAACAATTTATGGCCCAGGAACGAACGGTGGTCACGGAGGCTTTTCCCGGAGACATTATTGGCCTGTTTGATCCGGGCATTTTTGGGATTGGCGACACCCTCTGCAGCGAACACCGGAAATTTCGTTTCGAACCCTTTCCGGTCTTTCCTCCGGAACAATTTGCCCGGGTTCAGCCGAAAGACACCATGAAACGGAAGCAGTTCATCAAAGGCGTTACCCAGCTTACCCAGGAAGGCACGGTCCAACTCTTCAAACAGCCGGACAGCGGCTTTGAATCTTTCATCATCGGAGTAGTCGGCGCCCTCCAATTCGAAGTCTTTGAATACCGGCTGCGCAGTGAGTACGGAGTGGAAATTGAACTACAGCACCTTCCCTTCGTCATGGCCCGCTGGCTCCAGGGTCCGGGAATTACTGCCCGGTCTAAAATCAATCTCCAGGGTGATCTACTACTGGAGGATAAATCCGGCCTCCCGGTAGCGTTATTTCGCAGTGAATGGGTTTTTCGAAATGTAGCCGAAAAAAATCCCGGGATCCGCTTTCTGCCGGCGCCACCCCGGGGAATAGAAAATCCGGAATAATCAGCCTGCAATTAGAAGGCTGTTCTTGCTCTCCTCCCGACGTGAGGCTAATCGGGCCCCACGCCAAAAACTTGATAACTCCTGGATTCAGGCATTACTTTAAGATCGCCATCAGTTGTTATGGCTTATTTTCTGCAAGTTGCAGCGCCTTTTGAACCGCCTGGGCCGCATTGACCTTACCGTAACCGAACCAGTCGCAACGGCCTTGGGAATCGTATTGGCCCCGGTTGGTCCCTAAAATCGGGTCCGGATCCGGGTCAACAATTTTATCAGCGGTCTCCTGTAAGATCTGTTTAACCTCAGCCGCAGTCAATTTAGGGTTAGCCGATAAAACCAGCGCTGCCACGCCCGCAGCTAAAGGGGCGGCGCTGGAAGTTCCCCCGAAATTTCCTGTATAATTACTGTTTGCGGTAAAGCCCAACCCGTATTGTTCATTATCAGTGGTCCAAATACCCAGTCCCCCTACATATTGATTGGGGTCCAAGGGATGAAAATTGTTACTCGGCGCTGCAATACTTACCTCCGGCCCCCAGTTGCTGTAAGCCGCATGCTTATTCAGGCTGGTGGAGGCCGCTACCGTCACTACCTTGGGATGAGCGGCAAATCCGTTTAAAATCCGCCCAAAGGTCCGGTGGATCAACCCTGAGCCATAATCCAGCCATTCAAACCCGCCGGGGACACCCTGACTGCGAAGTGGGGCATTGAAGTTACCGGCCGCGACTACGATCACCACTCCTTGGCCGCGGGGACCGCCGCAGACAGCCAGATCGGTTAAAGTATCATCTAAAGCAGTCGGTAACGGGGAGTACACCGGCGGCGGTCCCCAACTGCAGGAGATCACATCTGCTATACTGCCGGTTTCATTAAAAATCTCAATTAATAAATCATCATCTGCAGTTAGAGGAAAACGCACCGGCATCAGGGCACAGCCCGGAGCGGCCCCCACCGTCCCCCGACCGTTGCTTTCCGCCAAGGCCACTCCGGCGCAAGGGGTCCCGTGATAATCGCCACGGAATGCTTCAGGGAAAGGATGAGCGTCCCCATCAACGTAATCACGGGGATGTACAATTTTACCGGCACCGCTGAAATCCGGATGGTTTAAATCAAAGCCATCGTCAATTATTGCTACGGTCACCCGGCGTTCCCCCAAAGTATGGTCCCAGGCTTCCGGAGCATTGACCGAGGCCTCAGCCACTAATTGCGGTCCTGCCGCAGCAGCTAAATGCCATTGTCTTTTAAACAGCGGATCATTCGGAATAAAGGAAGGCAAAAACCGGTTCACCAGATTAGGTTCAGCCGAAGCAACCGGTGCCTCTTCGGCCAGACGGTTGGCGATTTTCAACGGGTTTTCTCCGCTGGAGGCCGTAACCTGTAAAAGGTAAGTCCGAGGCAGCCGTTCGTATTCCTTAATAAAATTCAGTTTGTATTTAGCCAATAACTGTTCGAACTCCGCGACACTGCCCTCCGGAAGCAGCTTCACGATGATCTTGTCAGTGAGGTAATATACGGTATCAGACTCACCTTTTGGATGATAAGCGTGGTGAACAATACCGTTAAACGGGGCAGACCGCAGCAGGGCCATGGCGCTATCCCGTTCCATAGCATTAATTTCAACCCGGTAAATCTGTTGATTAAGGGGTTTAACCCGCTGCACTCCGGGAAGACGGCTTACCCGCTCCAGCTTTTCCCGGTATGCCGGAATCAGGGTAAATCGTTCTGCTTCTTTCTCAACCGCGATAGCCTCACCACCGCGCCATAAGTAAGAACCGTAATCTTTGGGTAATACTTTAGCCATTCGAACACCCCTTTGGTTCAAAGTTATCTCGAAGTGGGAAAACCGTAACAACTTAACTGTGTTACGCCCCGGGCCTTTCACATTTTCATAGCCGTTACTATATTTTAACATTATTAACTCCATCAGGAAACCTCTTTATTAACAATAATTTACGGTTAATTCCGGATATAAACCTTGAAATCCACCCAACCTAATTCCGGGGGGAATTTACCAATGACGCAACTGACCAAAGACCCGGAGACCATCCGGACCCTCTTTGATGCCATTGCCGACCAATATGACCGCCTAAACACAATTATGAGTCTTGGAATCCACCATTACTGGCAAAAGTTTGCGGTTAACCGGATCGGAGTCCAACCGGGATCCCACTTCTTGGACGTCTGTTGCGGCACCGGTAGGATCACCCGGTCGCTGGCCAAAAAAGTCGGCCCCGACGGTAAAGTAATCGGTCTGGACCTCTCAGCCCGAATGTTAACAGTAGCCAAATCCCGAAAGCTTCCCGCTAATTCCGGCAGGGTCTGTTTCCTTCAAGGTGACGCCCAAAAGCTGCCTTTTGCCGCCGCTACCTTCGATGGCGCAATTATCAGTTATGGGCTTCGTAATGTTGCCGCGCCGTTGCAAGTATTAAGAGAAATGCAACGGGTGGTTAAACCGGGCGGCCGGATCGTCTCCCTGGAGTTGGTTACTCCCGGGTTACCGCTGGTCAAGCAATTATACCGCTGGTATTTAACTTACGGTATTACCAGCTTGGGTCGGTGGGTCGCACAGAATGAAAGAGCCTACCGCTATCTTTGTCAGTCAATCCTCAACTTTGGCGAGGCATCCCAAATAACCGACCACTTCCACCAACTAGGCTTGGCCAAAGTGGAATGTCACTCGTTAAGTTGGGGAATTGCTGTGGTTCACCTGGGAACTGTAACCTAAACAGTCTGACAAAAGAAAAAACCTGCAATTTCAGCAGGTTTAGACATTCAAATTTCGCAATTTGCCACCAGGTTTAGCGGAGGTCCCCATGATAAGCTTGCAGCGGTTTAACCGTAACCGCACCGCTTAAGGACGCCCGGTAAGCGGCAATCCCTCGGGCACTGGCCAATGCCGCCGCCAAAGTGGTGATATAGGGAATCTTATATTTAATGGCGGTCTTACGAATGTAGGAGTCATCCGTCTGGCCGCGTTTACCGATAGGAGTATTAATCACCAGTTGAACCTGGTTATTCATCATTTCGTCAATCAGATTGGGGCGGCCTTCATTCAATTTGAGCACCAGTTCCGCACTGATTCCAGACTCGGTTAGGAACTGATGGGTCCCCCGAGTGGCTTTAAGCGTAAAACCCAGTTCCGCCAATTCCCTGGCAATTTCCAAGACCGCCGGGCCTTTTTCAGCGACACTGATCAGCGCCGCCCCGGAAACCGGCAGCGGGACCTGGGTCGCTTCCTCGGCTTTAAAGAAAGCCAGGCCAAAGGAGTCCGCCAGACCCAACACCTCGCCAGTGGAACGCATCTCCGGACCTAAGACCGGGTCCACCTCCGGCAACATATTAAAGGGGAAAACCGCCTCTTTGACGCCATAATAAGGAATCTTCCGCCGTTCAAAGCCGGCATCCCGCACTGTCAACCCGCCCAGCATCAATTCAGTAGCAACCCAGGCCATGGAAACATTGGCAATTTTGGAGACCAGCGGGACAGTCCGGGACGCCCGGGGATTAGCCTCAAGCACATAAACCCGGTCGTTAGCAATGGCATATTGGACATTTATCAAGCCGACCACCTTTAACTCCCGAGCGATGGTACGGGTATATGCTTCGATGGTGGCTAAATGCCGTTCCGGAATAGTAATCGGCGGGATCACACAAGCCGAATCTCCGGAGTGAATTCCGGCCAGTTCAATATGTTCCATTACCGCCGGGACGTACGCCCCGGTGACGTCGGCAAGGGCGTCGGCTTCGGCCTCAATGGCGTTTTCCAGGAACTTATCGATTAAAATGGGCCGCTCCGGTGTTACATTGACCGCCGCCGCCATATATTCACGCAATTTATCCGCGTCATAAACTACCTCCATTCCCCGTCCACCCAATACATACGAAGGACGCACCATCACCGGATAACCGATTCGTGCCGCCACCTCCAGGGCTTGGTCCACATTGACCGCCATTCCCGACTCCGGCATGGGAATCCCCAACTTGTCCATCATGATCCGGAAGCGGTCTCTGTCTTCAGCCAGATCAATGGTTTCCGGCGAGGTTCCCAGGATCCGCACTCCCTCCCGGGCCAGTTCCGCCGCGATATTTAAAGGTGTCTGCCCTCCGAATTGGACGATTACCCCTTCCGGATTTTCTCTCTCATAAATGCTCAACACCTCCTCCACCGTCAGTGGCTCAAAGTATAGTTTGTCGGAGGTGTCATAGTCAGTAGAGACCGTCTCCGGGTTACAATTTACCATAATTGTCTCCAACCCGAGTTCCCGCAGGGCAAAGGCGGCATGCACACAACAATAGTCAAATTCGATTCCCTGGCCGATCCGGTTGGGCCCGCCACCTAGGATCATCACTTTTCGCCGTTTACTGGGGGTAATGCTATGGTCCGGGGTATTATTACTCTGATAAGTTGAATAATAATAGGCTGCATCGGTAACTCCGCTAACCGGAATCGCCTCCCACCGCTTGGTAATTCCTAAAGCAGTACGCCGACTGCGCAGTTCCGACTCGGGCAGATCCAAAAGTTGGGCCAGATAACGGTCGGAAAAGCCGTCCTCTTTGGCCCGGCGGAATAACTCATCCGGCAGGCTACTCCCTTTATATTTTAAGATCTCCCCCTCCAGCTGGACCAATTCCTGCATTTGCTCAATAAACCACTGCTTAACATGGGTAATCCGGTGCAACTCTTCAACCGTGGCACCCTGACGCAGGGCTTCGTACATAATAAAATGCCGTTCACTGGAAGGATCCCGTAGTAACTCAATTAATTCCGCCAAAGAGCGCCGGTGAAAGTCTTTAACAAATCCCAATCCGTAACGGCCGGTCTCCAGGGAGCGGATTGCCTTTTGCAACGCTTCTTTATAATTTTTGCCGATACTCATGACCTCGCCGACCGCCCGCATCTGAGTACCCAATTTATCGATGGCACCTTTAAACTTTTCAAAGGCCCAACGGGCAAATTTGACTACTACATAATCACCGCAGGGCGTATATTTATCCAGGGTCCCCTCCCGCCAATAAGGGATTTCATCCAGGGTTAAGCCGGCTGCCAGCAGTGCCGAGACCATCGCGATTGGGAAGCCCGTTGCCTTGGAGGCCAAGGCCGAGGAGCGGGAAGTCCGAGGGTTAATCTCAATCACCACAATCCTGTCGCTGACCGGGTCATGGGCAAACTGGACATTAGTCCCACCAATCACCTGGATCGCTTCGACGATCGCATAGGCGTATTGTTGCAGCCGCTGTTGTACTTCCCGGCTGATGGTTAACATCGGTGCCACACAGAACGAATCTCCGGTATGAACGCCCATAGGGTCCACGTTTTCAATAAAACAGACGGTAATCATCTGATTTTTGGCGTCCCGTACCACTTCGAGCTCAAGTTCTTCCCAGCCGATTACCGCTTCTTCCACTAAAATCTGGCCTACCATACTGGCAGCAATCCCTCTGCTGGCCACCAGGCGTAACTCTTCGACATTGTATACCAGTCCACCGCCGGTGCCGCCCATGGTATAAGCGGGCCGGATCACTACCGGATAGCCCAGTTCCGCGGCGATCCGTTCCGCTTCCTCAACGCTGTACGCCGGTTGGCTTTTGGGTATCGGTATACCCAGCCGGTTCATGGTTTCCTTGAAAGCAATCCGGTCTTCACCGCGTTCAATTGCATCAAGTTCCACTCCGATCACTTTGACCCCATATTGTTTCAGGACTCCGGCCTGGTTAAGCTCGGCGCAGAGGTTCAGGGCTGACTGGCCGCCCAGATTCGGCAGTAACGCATCGGGCCGCTCCTGGGCAATAATCTCGGTCAACCGTTTCACATTCAGGGGTTCGATATAAGTAACATCAGCCATACCGGGATCAGTCATAATGGTAGCCGGGTTTGAGTTTACCAAGACGATCTGGTATCCCAGCTTACGCAGGGCTTTACAGGCCTGAGTTCCCGAATAGTCAAACTCACAGGCCTGACCGATAATAATCGGTCCGGAACCAATAATCATTACTTTATTAATATCTGTACGTTTCGGCATTTAACAAATCCTTTCCACATCGGTATAAAATTCTGTAGAGTATTCGCTTTTTTACCAACAATTCCTGCTGTTAAAGTTTTTTAGCCAATTTGTTAACCAAGATTTTTACAAAAAGACATCTTCTATTTTACCATTTTAGGCGCGATTTAATTTCCGGAATGCATATAAAAGTTTCTTTAGTTCCGGGAGTTTTAAACGGTTATTGCTTCGAGAAATACAACCGGTTTATCAAACCATTCCACCTCCCACATTTATTACTTCACCAGTGATATATGAAGATACGCCCTACCCCATCCTCCTCTATCGGTGGACTTACTTGTGATACTTTCTCCTCGTATCGGGTCAAAAGTGTCGAAAATGGCAATAAAATAAGTCTCATTGCCCCGCAAATTCTTTAGTACAAGTTTTAGCTAACCAATAAAGCTTAATTCAGTGATCTGGCGGTTTCCGGAAGTTTCAAAGCAATAGCAACTTTAAACCGTTGTTCTTCCTAGCTCGGCGTTGTGAGAGCCTTGACAAAATTGACTGCGAAGCATCATACCTTTTAAAAACGAAGGATCTGCTGTTATGCCCACAAAAGTAGACTGCCAGAATATTGCAAACCTGGCAGTCCTGAACCTCAAACTTTTTTAGACCAATTGGTTGGCGTCCCCTTTCGATAAGTTTGCCGATTACTCATATGATAATAATTGCCATATAGGCTAATGATAAACAATGGGAATTTAATTTATTGTACGGTTATAAGCTCCAGCTATGGAAAATAGCAGATTTTTTTGATGAAATTAACTGATTAAAAGGGAAATCGACTAGGATGAGCTGTCTCAATAACAATTGAGGCAGCTATTCCTAAGAACCTGCCTCTCGGTGAACGGTGCGGACATTGGGGATGTCCCGATTTTTTGACTGTGAACCTATTTTTCTCCCAACTTAGCGGCTACTTCTTGCGTAATGTCCACCCCACCGTAGACAAAGGTATTTTTATACGCCACCGCTATCAGCTTTTTAGATTGAGCGACTTCCTTAATCGCCGCATTAACCTTCTCGGTGATCGGCTTTAAGAGTTCCAGCCGTTTCTGCTCCACCTTCTGATTCAACTCATTCTGAAGCGCCTGTTTTCCTTTATCATTTAAAACAATCGACTTTTCATTATATTCCTTTTGCGCCGCATCCCGTGCGGCCTGCAACGCCTCGTTGGCTTTTGCCGTATCCGGATGATGATCGATCAGGTACACATAGTCTACAATACCGATCTGAGACGGCACTTGGGCGGCATACGCTGCTTGGGGCTGAATAACAGCCGTTCCAATAACTCCGCCTAAAATAACTAACACTGCTGATAATAATTCTCTGGTCTTTTTGCCAACTAATGTCACAGGATTAACCTTCTTTCTCTTCATTTTTTGGTTGTTCGGATTGGTTTGGTTCCGCTTGGGAATTCGCCGCTATCTGCGGTTTGGTGCCTCTTTTTAATACACCGGCGGCAAGCAGCTTGTTGATGATATCTTCCTGAACCGCAAAGGATTGGACGAATCCTTCTAACGGCATAATCAACCGTCGACTGATATCAAAGACCGGTTGACCGTTATTACTTTTCAGTTGCGGTTCGCGGGTCATCAGATCAATTCGCACTATGTTGCCGTTAACATGAATGGCGCTGACCGCGTCGGCAAAAATCTCGTGATTCATTCTCTTTTCTCCTTTTTATTTAAGATTTATTTATCCTTTTCCCGCCGGCCGATTGGTAAAGACCGCTGCAGATAAAAATCAATTTGTAAACCACTTTTCGATGAGTCGATCGGCATTCCGAGCACCAGCTTTCCTGATAAATTATTTAAATTATACAAGTTCAATCCACAACCGATACTAGTCAAATAGTCTTCGCTTGAAGAACCCTGGTTATTCCCTTTATAAGGGAATGCGCCGCCGTGATCAATGAAGGCAAATCCTTTCACTTGCTGAGAAAACTTAAGCGGAAAGTCATATTCGATACTAAGATTGTATCCTTGATCCCCACTTAGGATCCCCGTGGTATACCCTCTTACGGTATTTATTCCGCCAATACTAAACTGTTCCGTTGTAGGAAGCAGATTATTATTGCTCAATTGTCCGGTAGCCCGGTAAATCAGCAATCCATCCTTTTTAATCTTTTGCTGCCGCACCGCCGTAAGATTAAACCGGTAAAAAGCGTCGCCGATATCCGAATCGCCCCGGGTTAATTCGTAACGGTGATACCAGAAGCCGGCTGGATCAATGTTTTGAAAAGTCAGGCCCAACGAAAAAGTCTGAACTTGATAATCAATTAAAGTACTACCGGAAAAATTCGTTTTGGCCTTTTTATTAAAAAACGATGCAATCCCATCAGCTTTAAAGTTCGGTTTTACCCGCAGCGGGTAGTTTAGGTTAATACCGCTATCGGTTTCCTCCGACTTAATATCCAGGCTGTCAAAAGGTCCCGAGATTACGCTGCTCTGGTTCTTGGAATAACTAAAACCCAAAGAAGTCCCTTTCCTGGTAATCGGCCGGTTATACAATACTGATCCGGCCCAGGTTCCTTCAGTCCCTACCGGGCTGATCATCAAAAAATCACGATTACCCGTAAGACTATTATTTACCCACGACAGGCCCAGCCGATACCTGCCGGTATTGGCGGAGCCTCCATTATCGCTAAATAATGTCGCCTGGATATTAGACGGCTCCACCACTTTTAACACGCAGTCAGTCTGCCCGAACTCTTGACCGGGCTTCAACTCGGCCTTTAGTTGAATATCATTGGTCCGGTTAAAGTAAAAGATCTCTTTTTCCAAAGTGCTAATATTAACAAGATCTCCGCTCTGCTGGGAAAAGCGCTTCAAAATATACGCGTCTCGGGTGTGTTCGTTTCCTTCCAATAAAAGTTGACCAAAATGCGCCTCCACCAACTTAACATGAACTATGCCATCAGTAACTTTTTGCGGCGGCAGAATCGCTTTCGCGGTAATGAACCCCTTTTGAATATATAAGTCATTAAGCTCTTGCAGCATATGATAAAGGTCTTGAATATCGACCGACCGACCTTCATATTTAGCGGTGACTGCGGCAATCTCCGTTTCGGATAATATCTCCGATACATCAGTACCGATTTTTTTGACAAAAAGCTGTGCTTTGGTGGCAGACGTTGTTGCTTCTTGCTTGGTCGTCTTATCGGTGACATTGCTCTCTTCTTGCGGTGTCTTTTGCTCTTGTAATTCTTTTTCCAGCCGAAAATAGTCCCGGTTTTCTACTGATTGCCTTATGTTTCCGGGATTAGCGGCGGCTGGATCAATCTCAGCCGCCATGGTATTTACCCTACTTAATCCCAGGATGAGGATGATAAGAACTAACGTTTTTTTAACCATTTATTACCTTCCGCCCTTCAAATATTGTAAAGCCAATGAAGAAGTACAGCTCCATGTAACTTTTATACCCCATATTATTCTGTAACAATTTCCTGATCGATTATTACTTGACCGTTTTGGTCGGTGTCATTCCCGATTTCAAGATTACCGGGAGCAAAAACAATGTAGTTTTCCGATCCATTTACGCTAGCAGAGGTTAATAAATGGTTAGGTATTTGTTCAATAGCCGAGCTTGCTACCATCGGCAGATTCATCATTGCCTCACGGACAAAGCTGTTCCGAATGTCCGGCCGATTGATAATGAAATCCGGATCATAATTCACAATATAGGCATCGGTTAAAATGAGCCGGTCACTTCTTAAGGAAAGATAGAACGGCGTGTTTTCCGGATAGGGCTGCGCGTCGAAATCTTCCAGTCTTACATAGTTATTATCGGCAAGCACCGCATAATATTTATTATAAAATTCCACCCGGTCACCGACAACGGTATTATAAAAGTCCAGATTGTCGGTTTGCGCATTAATCCGTCCCTGATCCGTATGGAGTTTATCAAATACGGCTCCCAACTCGGAAGTGATGTTGATGGTTACATAATCCGCCATTTCCTTGCTGCCGCCGCTGATGGATAGATGCAACGGTGATGAACCGCTATGGATCATCTGCCCGAATTGGATATTATCCGCCTTAACGTTGATACTGTCGATAACATTAATAGTATCAAGCTGCAGTGTATCGCCCGGACGGCTCAGAGTGAAGCTTAACCGCGGCGCGTTAACCTTGTCAATTATAATGTTGCCGTTAGCGGTGATCAAATCAACGAACCCGTTTTGACTGCTCATCGAATATGATACCAGGTCTCCGTTGCAACCTTCCAGATAAACATCACCTGCGGCTGCCGCATTCACTGTCTCCTTTGCATATACCCTTAAACGGATGCTCTCTTCCCCGATTTGGCCATTCTCGGCCTTCAAATTAATAGTATTCGCAGTTATATTAACATCAGTATTTCCCAGCCGGTTGAAAATCGACTCCGACGCGGTCAAGTTGATATTTCCGGCGGCTACCGTAACTGTCTTGACGTTGATGTCCCCGGTATTGTTCACCGTAACATTACCGCCCGCCGTCTGCCGAATATCCTCAATGTTCAGCGCCTCAGCTGTATTGATTAATTTAATGTCTCCGCCACCGGTATTGGTCGCATTGAAGGCATTCACCATATTCGCTCCGGTTAAGGTCTGGCCGCCGGTAGATTGAGTAGTCAGTAACGCGGCATCGATAATCTGACCACTGCTCGACTCGGTAATCGCTTCTGAGGCCGTCAAATTGACATTGCCGGTCGTAGCCACGGTTCCGGTTACTGCAATGGCACCCGTATTGTTAATTACGACATTGCCGCCATCTTTCTGGCTGATGCCGGTCAGCGCCAACTCAGCGGCGCTATTGATTAATTGGATCTCGCCACTCCCGGAGTTAGTCGCATTGAAGGCCTTCACCGTATTCGCTCCGGTCAAGGTCTGACCGCCGGTAGATTGAGTGGTTAACACTGCGGCGTTTATAACCCTTCCCGCACCGGACTCGGTGATCGTTTCCGAAGCTATCAAATTGACATTACCGGTAGTAGCCACTGTCCCGGTTACTGCAATGGTGCCGGTATTATTCAAGGTTACATTGCCTCCGTCTGTCTGGCTGATAGCGATCAGCTTCAACGCCTCATCAGTGTTGGTTAATTCAATGTTCCCGCCACCAGCGTTGGTCGCATTGAAGGCATTCACCGTATTCGCTCCGGTTAAGCTTTGACCGCCTTTGGACTGAGTAGTTAGTAACGCGGCATCGATAATCTGACCACTGCTCGACTCGGTAATCGCTTCTGAGGCCGTCAAATTAACATTGCCGGTCGTAGCCACGGTTCCGGTTACTGCAATGGCACCCGTATTGTTAATTGCAACATTGCCGCCATTTTCCTGGCTGATTCCGGTCAGCGTTAACGTACCGGCGGTGTTATTAAATAAGATATCACCGCCATTACTATTGGTAGCGTTGAAGCTGTCAACTGCATTGGTGCCGATGAGCGTCTGACCGTTACTGCTAAGAGCAGTTAACTGGGCAGTGCGAATTAACCCAGCGCCACCTTCGGTAATCGTGGCCCCGTAAATAGTCACTGAATCTAATGAATTACTCGTTTGCACCGTCCCGGAAATAGTCACGTTCTTCAAGGCGTTAATGATAATTGATCCGTTATTTGCGGTGATCGCATTTTTTAATATTATATCGGCTTCACCGTCCAGCCAAATATCGTTTTCAGCCGTCAAATCGGTAATCGTCAAAGCTAATGTTCCACTGGGACTGGCAAGCGTGATAGCGCCGCCCGCTTGACCACTCAAAGTGCCGTTGCCACTAAGTTGCACCGTCAAAGGATTAGTGCTTGAGCCGATATTGTTGTCCGCTTGTAAATAAATATTGTCACCTTGGACAGCCACTCCGCTTGAATACAGCGGTAAGATCGAACCGCTCTCCGACTCGAGCCAAGCTGTGCCGCCCGCAGCCACGCCCCCGATCTTCATGTCGCCGTTGGCGTTCTTTAAGTAAATATCCTGTCCCGCGGTTGCCAAAATCAAGGCACCGTCGGCTTGATAGATCAAGGGTGTCTCTGCCGAACCGATATTGCCGCTGCCGGAGACCAACCTGATATTGTCACCTTGAAGTTGATAGGTCGAGAGCAGATCTCCGTTATTATTGACCGCCACGGTAATATTCTGAGGCGCTGTCAAATAAATGTCACCGCCAGTTGTAATCTGGTCGATCACGAAATTCTGGCTGACACCGCTGGCCTGTAAATATACAGCGTCCTTTCTCCCCTTCTGACTGGCACTAGCCTTGATTTTACCGGTGGCATCCACATAAACCGGCGCAGTTTGTGATAATTGCAGTCCGGTCAAGGTGTACCCTTCCGGCACGGTCAATTTTCCATCAACAACCTCAAAGCTAAAGGTAACTATCTTGCCCTCAGAATCCGTGCCGATACCTACTACGTCTCCAGGACTTTTAGCCAGGGCCAAAGCAGCTTTTTGCCCATCAGTTAGGGTTTTATTTTGAAAATCCGTCAGACTGATGGCAACCGGATCAACCAATTTGCCGATGGCATTACCTGTATTAATGGTCACATCCCGTCCGACAATATTCGGCGTCGTGTTCCCCACCGGGGTGCTCGACGACGGTAATAACGCCGTCCGGCTGATGGCCGCGGTCAATTCATCCACCGTCCAAACGGCATTAGCGGTTAAAGCGCTAATCTGTTCGGACGTGGCAGTATAGTGGAAGTCCTTATTGTAAGTCGTATAATCGCTAATCTCATTTAAGTTTACCGGAGTCACGACATTGCCCGCTCGATCCGGACTGGCATTGGGCACTCCGCCGGCCGCCACGATACTCAAGAAATTGCAATCGCTCTGGTAAAGTTGATTAGCATAAGTCCGGACTTGATCCGCAGTCGGGTTTGGAATATTCAACGCCGCGGCTGCCTGAGCTGTCATCATCTGAACGCCAGCATCGCTTAAAGTTAACGTTCCATCGGAAGCGACGGTGCCTAGATTGCGTAATTGCCAGTATTGGTTATAGTACCAATCCACCAACGACTCGAATTTGACAACCGTCGCGTCGGTTGCTTTCCCGGTTTCCGCCCCGTCGGCTTCGGTCAGACCCAGCGTCCGCCAAACTTTTTCCGCCTGATCACGGCTGAGGGCCTGAGCGGCCGTTTGTCCGCTGGCGTTATAAATGTTACCGTTGGGTACATTAATCAGGATATTCCCATCCGCGGTCGATTTAATCTGATCCACTAACAGATCACCGGCAATCTGAGTAACGCCGATATCCATCGGAGCGCTGAGATTAACCACGCCGCCGCTCGTACCACCGTTGGCCAGTGAACTTTGATTGGCGCTGATCACGAATGGGTTTACTAAAGATCCGATACTCCCCATGGCCGTATCGATCGTAATATTCGATCCGGTCACGTTGGCGTCGCCGGCCGCCACCGCAAGGGGAATCAGCGACCCATCGGCGCTGATGACCACATCGCCGAAACCATTGGCACTGTCCCCGGAGATGATCTTACCAATCACCGCGCCGGAATTCAGATTGACGTATACGCCCTCTTTACCGGCCTGCAGG
>DATCLA010000233.1:0-3298 GCA_036564195.1 Bacillota bacterium | reverse complement strand
AATTTTCAATAGAATAATTAATCCACCTAAAAAGTTACTGGCTAAATTAAAAGTCTGGCATCAAATTCTGCTTATTATCTCCATTATGATTGTCTTTCTATTGCTGGAGGGCTTTTTATCCCTGAATACCATGGAACAGATGCAGGCAATCACCGAACAGGTTTTTAACGAAAGTGTCCAAGGCCATCAAATAATTGACCGGGTTAGAGAAGAACTAGACCGAATTGAGCGAAGTTACTTTTCGATTTTAACAAATACTCGCAGCAGAAAGACTTTAAATGTGAAAAACCTCATCTCTCTAGCTCACAGGTTAAGCTCGTTGGAAGGGAAATTACAAGAAGCTTCTAGTTTACAGAACATTCAAATTTCGGCTAAAAAGATCGAGAATTTAGTGAGCCAGCCAATTGACTTAACCAACTATCAAACAATCAATCAAGTAATATCGGCGATTCGGTTTGACCTTTCCTTAATAGAAAACCAAATAACTTCAACTGTTGTAAAAACGATGTCCAGCGGGAAACAATTTACTAAGAGGTCCCATAATACTATAATTATGCTTTTGATTATTAGTTTAATTGTTTCATTGATTATCGGTTTACTAAGTGCCGCTTTAATTGTGAATCCTCTCAAAGCCATGGTCCATACTGCCGGATTATTAGCACAGGGCGACTTAACCGCAACCATAACCGCCACTGGAAGTCGGGAAATCAACCAGCTGGTTTATGTTATAAATAACGCTATTACTCACCTGAAAAACCTGGTTACTAATATTATTGAACAATCCGAAACTTTAAATATCGCCAGCAAAGAACTGAAAGAGGCTTCCGCTGAATCAGGAAGAGCTGCATCCGAAATAGCCCGGGCTATGGAAGAAATGGCTAAAGCAGCTACTGAACAAACCGAACAGATTAACACTTCATCCAATAATGTCACAGAATTAGCACAATTAGTCCGTCAGGTTTCCAAAGATACCCAAATTATTGCCAATGCTTCCAATCATGTGGTAACTTCGGCAAAAAACGGGCAGCAAATCACGATGGATGTAGCCGTTAATATTGACGACTTATATGAAACCACAAAGTCCACTGCCTCCGTTATCGATGCAATGTATCAATCCTCCGAAAGAATTCAAGAATTTGCCTCAATAATCGGAGGTATTGCCGAGCAAACCACCCTTTTGGCCCTTAATGCGGCAATTGAGGCGGCCCGTGCCGGAGAACATGGCAGGGGTTTTAGTGTGGTTGCTATAGAAACCAGAAAGCTTGCCGAACAATCAAAACAAGCTTCCAAAATGATTGAACAGTTAATTACGGAAATAATAGGCCGAAGCAGTCATGCGGTTACGGCAATTAAAAAGAGTGTTGAAAAAGTTGAAGCCAGTAAGAACTTAAGCACTAAGGCAGCCACTACCTTTGAAAATATCTATAAAGAGCTTGAAGATACTCTGAATCAAATCCATAATGTAGCTCAATCCGCAACGCAAATGGCCCAACGGAACGAACAAGTAATTAATGCAGTAGCAACAGTGTCAGCGCTCAACGAGGAAAATATGGCCTCAACCGAAGAAATCTCGGCAACGATTCAAGAACAAAGTACCAGCGCTGAAGAGGTAGCCACTCTGGCTGATAATTTAAATAGCATTGCCGATTCCATGAGGCAGGCAGTTGCTCAATTGAAAATCTAGTTAAAAGCGGGTCGGTTCGTGAATTATATAAAACAAGGCGGAAAATTCCCCCGCCTTGCGATAGTACGTCTATAAGTGATCATCCAACTTAAAAAACCATGGGTTATTGCTCCTGACAAGCAACTCCGTTCAGAGTAAAACCGGTTGGCTTTGGATTTGAACCGCTGTAAGAAAGATTAAATCCAAAGTTGACACTGCCGCCTACTGGGATAGTACTATTCCAGGACTCGTTGGTAACTGTTACTGCCGTACCGCTTTGCGTATACTTTCCGTTCCACAGGTTAGTAATCTTTTGATTGCCGCTGAAACTGAAGGCCAAGTTCCAACCATTAACAGCTGCGGAGCTGTTATTCTTAATGATGATGCTCACCGTTGCACCGCTGCCCCAATCATTTTGAGTATACGATATGGTGTATCCGCCACTGCCGGGAAGTGACGGTGACGGAGAAGGACTTAAAGTAGGAATAAAAGTAATAGTTGGCGGGATCAGAACACTGGGCGACGGTGTCACAGTCGGGCCCGAAATTGTCGACGAAAGATTGGGGATTGTCCAATCAATCCATCTGGCTTTATCAAAAGAGAAATTACCGTCAGTTCGGTTGACATTGGTATTGCTTGAACCTTCTCCAACCAGGAATTTCTGGATAAAGGCTTTTAATTCAGCCTGCTGTGATGCCGGAAAAACACAATGATTATGGTTGCCAATCTGTGAAAAACCCATCCGGTCCGGTATCCCCAGGGCCTCATACACCATATGCGCGGCTTGTGCTGTAGTATAGCAACTGAGGTTACCCAACCATTCCATGGAGGTATTCTCAATTACCAGCAAGGCCCGGGGTGCGCACATTGCTTCGATCATATGGTGGTCAAAAGGTAGTTTATTAGTCTGGTTATTAAATTGATTTAATGCAGTGGAAAACCAGCAATTCTCAGTAATAATCTGCGATAAAGTCTGGACGTTCTGGCCGGAGGCTTTTTGAGCGTCGGAAACCCGCCAACTGGCCGCTCCTCCGGAACCGGATTCCTGAGGTATCGTTAATACGATCCGCTCATCGAAGGCACCGGCTACGAGGGCACCCTTACCATTACGGGAACAGCCGGTTACTCCGATCCGGCTGGCGTCAATATTAGCAGCCGGTGTGGTCTCCAGTGCGTCAATTAAGCGGCTAACCCCCCAAGCCCAAGCCATTAAAGCTCCGGCGGAATGGCTACTACCGTAGAGATCATAAAACTTACCTTTTCCCCTTGAACTGGAATTTATCTGTTGCCCGATTTCATCATTGGGGAAATTAATGATTGCCACTCCCGAACTGAGGATGGCGTTATTATCAAGTGAGGACGAACCGATACCAATCAGCGCGGGATAAGGTGCCCTACCGGTACTCGGATACTGAATCGTAGCTGCGAAGGAGATTGATCTCCCACCTTCACTGCAGGTCACTGTAATCCGGTTACCGCTGTAGGAACCGGTAACCGACGCAGGTTTAGGCGGTTTAGTCCCGAATTCAAATGTCTGAGCCAAGGCGCTGATTTCTGCGCGGCGAGCCGGCCATTGGTCTTTACTGGTCATCCGGGTACCATTCATAAATTTGAACGGATCAGGCAGTTTGGCAT
>DATCLA010000232.1:0-12376 GCA_036564195.1 Bacillota bacterium | reverse complement strand
GATCAGTAATGATATATATTTATAGATGGGGTTTTACTAGGATAAATCAATTATATAGCATTTTAGAAGGGAAATCTGACGGAGTTTTTATAGTAATGTTGATTAATAAGAGGTGACAAAATGCTTACCAAAACTTTTCGGGGTGGTGTCCATCTGCGTTACTGTAAGGAAGCAACTGCTGCCAAACCCATCGTGGAGCTACCCGAGCCGGAACAAGTATTCCTGCCGGTGCAGCAACATATTGGGGCACCAGCAGAAATCTGTGTAGCTGTTGGCGACCGGGTAAAACTGGGTGAGACAATTGCTAAAGCCAAGGGTTTCGTATCAGTTCCGGTACATGCCAGTATTGCCGGTAAAGTAATTGCAATTAAAAAGCTGCCCCATGCCAGCGGTAAAGACGTGATGTCGATTGTGATTGAAAACGACCATTCCGGTGCTAAAAGTTTATTACCGGTTAAGCTTTTAGAGCAATGGACTCCTACTGAGCTACGGGAGTTGATGCAGCAAATTGGGTTAGTCGGAATGGGAGGCGCCGGATTTCCGACTCATGTCAAGTATCAGCCGCCAGAAGGAAAAACCTTGCAAATGGTGATTTTAAACGGGGCGGAATGTGAGCCTTACTTAACCTGCGATCATCGGCTCATGGTTGAGCAACCAGCTGATGTAATCTTGGGGTTACAGGCAATGATGCAGGCTGCTGGGGTAGCAGTGGGTTATATCGGGATCGAAGTCAATAAACCAGATGCAATCAGAATTTTACAACAGGAAGCTGCGTCCGACCGGCGCATTAAAGTTGTGCCCCTGAAAGTTAAATACCCTCAGGGTGAAGAGAAAATGTTAATTCAGGCCATAACCGGGCGGGTGGTACCAGCCGGCGGTTTGCCGGCTGATGTGGGCGTAGTAGTGAACAATATTGCGACCGCAGTCACTCTAGCCCAGGCCATTAAAGAAGGATTACCGTTGATCAGTCGGGTGGTCACGGTTACTGGAGCCGTAGCCAACCCGCAAAATCTCCGCGTCCGACTGGGTACTTTAGTCAGTGAGCTGGTGGATTTTTGCGGCGGTTTCAGCGGGACTCCGGGGCAGGTTATTTTGGGGGGCCCGATGACCGGGCCGGCGCAATACCGCTTAGATCTGCCAGTAGTTAAAACTACTTCCGGAGTTTTGGTACAGGAGCGCGGTGAGCTCCGACAGTTGCAAAACTCAACCTGTGTACGTTGTGCCCGCTGTGTTGATGTTTGTCCTTATCGTCTGATGCCCTGTCTGATCGGGAAAGCCATTGAAGCCGGCGACTTGGCCCAGGCCGAAGCTTATGGGGTTCTGGATCGCCGGGAGTGCGGCTCCTGTACCTTTGTCTGTCCGGCCGGGCGGCCGATCATTCAGAATATCAAGAGCGCCAAAACGAAAATTTTAGCTGCCCGTAAAAAATAACGAGGATCGTACTGGCGAGTGAAAGGAGAGGATTTGATGCTTGGTCCAGAGGTAGTGGTCTCACCGGCACCCCATGTGGCTGCCGGATTGACAACTGAGAAAGCAATGAAACGGGTGCTGTTAGCTTTAGCTCCGGCAACACTCTTTAGTGTATTGACTTTTGGCTTAAAAGCCTTGGGCTTAATTGTAGTATCAGTGACTGTGGCAGTGTTCACCGAATATGTAATTCAAAAGGCAATGCACTGGCCGGTCACTATCAATGACGGTAGCGCGGCACTGACCGGATTGTTACTGGCGTTAACTGTCAGTCCGGAGTTACCATGGTGGATGATTGGGGTTGGGGCTGTGGTATCCATCGGCTTAGCGAAGCAGATTTTTGGAGGATTAGGGCATAACCCTTTTAACCCGGCGTTAATTGGACGAGCTTTTATGCTGGCTTCCTGGCCGGTGGCGATGACCACCTGGTCCTGGCCAGCCAACTCCTTAGGCTGGGCAGGAGTCCAGGCGGACGCAATTGCGGGCGCCACCGCTTTAAGTCTTGACAAGATGGGTACCTTGCAAAACTGGAATCTCCAAATTCCTTACTTAAATTTGTTCCTCGGTAATGTTTCCGGATCTTTAGGTGAAACCTCCGCCTTGCTGTTGCTGATCGGCGGTTTGTACCTGCTCATTACCAAAGTGATTGATTGGCGGATTCCCAGCGCCTATCTGGCAACTGTAGCAGTTCTGGCCTTGGTATTTCAGAAGGATCCGCTGCTGCATCTACTGGCGGGTGGTTTGTTTTTAGGCGCTTTCTTTATGGCGACCGACTGGGTAACTTCGCCGGTGACTCCCAAAGGACGGATCTATTTCGGGATCGGTTGTGGTTTACTGACCATGATTATCAGAACCTTCGGCGGTTATCCCGAAGGTGTCTGCTATTCAATTTTAATCATGAATGCAGTAACTCCGCTGCTGGACCGGATGACGATCCCGAAACGGTTTGGGGAGGTGAAGAAGCATGCGTGATTATGTACGTTTCTCAGTGGTTCTGGCGGTAATCAGTGCCGTAGCCGGAGGTTTGTTAGCCTTAGTAAACTCTTTTACCGAACCGAAGATCTCTGCTTATCAGGCCTTAGCGGAAGCTAATGCTTACCGGCAGGTATTACCTGCTGCCGACCGGTTTGAAAGTCTCCCGGCGGATCAATTGGCCAAAGTGCAACAAAATCCGGATACTGCCGGGATTCAGGATATCAAAGTCGGGACCAAAGCCGACCAGCCGGTTGGTTGGGTTTATAAAGTAGCTACTTACGGCTATAGCAGTGATATTCAATTGTTGGTAGGGATTGGGGTCGACGCTAAAGTAGGCGGCGTCTATTTATTAAGCCAGAATGATACTCCCGGATTGGGCGCTAAAATTGCTGAAGCTGATTTTATAGAACAGTCAGCCATTCAACAGGCCCAGCCCCAGCATGATTTGAAGGTGAGCAAAGATGGGGGCCAGGTTCAGGCAGTCGCCGGGGCTACGATCTCTTCCCGGGCAGTTACCCGCGGTATTAATCAAGCGTTTCAAGTATTCCGGAATCAGACCGGTCAGGGTAAGCCCGCCGAATAGGAAATTGTTTAGCCATTAACGCTATTCGATCAAAACAGGTTTAAAAGATGATGATTGCTGGAGGTGAGCCGGTTGAGCTTTTTGAAGATTGTTAAAAACGGGATTATCAATGAGAATCCTACTTTTCGCCTGGTGTTGGGGATGTGTCCGACCCTGGCTCTGAGTGTGGCTGTTTTTAATGGGATCGGAATGGGATTGGCAGCCACCGCAGTCTTAATCGGGTCAAATGTCTTAATCTCTTTACTGAGAAAGGTCATTCCCGAGGAGGTACGGATTCCCTGTTATGTAGTTGTGATTGCTGCTTTTGTTACTATTGTCGATAAGTTGATGGCAGCTTATCTCCCCGGGCTCCATCAAGTTTTGGGAATCTATATTCCGTTAATCGTGGTTAATTGTATCATTTTGGCCCGTGCCGAGGCTTTTGCTTCCAAACAGACGGTCGGCAAGTCCTTTGCCGACGGTTTGGGAATGGGTTTAGGATTTACTCTGGCGTTGACAGCTTTGGGGACGATTCGCGAATTATTGGGTACTGGTACTCTACTGGTAGCCAAAGATTTCGGTTTTGCGGGATTTAAGATTTTTGCGCAAGAAAAGGCCGCCTTAATCATGGCCTTACCACCGGGGGCCTTTATCACTCTCGGACTGGTGTTGGGTGGCTTGAACTGGTGGAACGGGCGGAAGGAGGCCAAACAATGATTGATGTTCTGGTATTAATTTTCGGTGCGATTTTAGTCAATAACTTCGTTCTGGTGCGGTTTTTAGGGATCTGTCCGTTCCTGGGAGTTTCCCGCCAGGTTGATACTGCTCTGGGAATGGGTTTTGCCGTCACCTTTGTAATGGGTCTGGCTTCAGGGATTACCTATGGAGTACAGAAAGTGTTGGAGTATTTTCACATCGAAATATTGCAGACCTTGGCTTTTATTTTAGTGATTGCGGTTTTGGTCCAATTTGTGGAGATCGTGCTTAAAAAAGTAAGTCCCGGGTTGTATCAGGCGCTGGGTATTTATTTGCCCTTAATCACGACCAACTGTGCAGTGCTGGGTGTAGCCTTACTGAACTATAACAGTAATTATAATTTTATTTTGTCAGTAATCCACGGAATCGCGGCTGCCCTCGGTTTTACCTTAGGAATCGTTCTGTTTGCCGGAATTCGGGAACAAATTTCCCAAGCTCCGATTCCCAAAGCGTTACATGGTTTTCCCATCGCGTTACTAACTGCCGGTTTAATGTCGATTGCCTTTTTAGGATTCAGCGGTCTGAATTTAACCCAGTTTTTCGAATATTTTGCCAAGTTTGACTGGACGACTTACCAAGCCTATCTGGTCAATTTGTTTAGCTGATAGGGAGGTAGTGTAATGTCGACAATCGGGATTACAATAATTTTATTAGGGGTTTCCGGGGCAGTTTTCGGACTAATTCTTGCCTTTGCTTCCATAAAAATGGCAGTGGAGTCTGATCCCCGAATAGCCGCTATCGTAGAGGTTTTACCCGGAGCCAACTGTGGCGGCTGCGGTTATGCTGGCTGCAGTGCTTTGGCTGAGGCGATTGTCGCCGGTACGGCTCCGGTGAATGGTTGCCCGGTGGGGAAAAGCGCCTGCGCCGCAAAGATTGCTGCGATTATGGGTGTTGAGGCCGATCCAAACATTAAACCCCAATTTGCTCAAGTCAGATGCCAGGGCGGCAAGGCGGAAGGCGTCAACCGTTTTGATTATCTGGGAGTTAAGGACTGTGCTGCCGCAGGAATGTTAAACGGTGGGTTTAAACAGTGTGAATTCGGCTGTCTCGGTTTGGGTAACTGTGTCCGTGCCTGTAAATTCAGTGCTTTGCGAATTAATGATAATGGACTACCTGAGACCAACCGGGAAAAATGTACCGGATGCGGTGCTTGTGTAAAAGCTTGTCCCCGTAACCTTCTTAAACTAGTTGACAGTGACAGCCGGGTGATGGTGCTTTGCCAAAGCCACAGTAAGGGCCCTGAAGTCCGGAAAGCCTGTAAAGTTGGTTGTATCGGCTGCGGGATTTGCGTGAAAAACTGTCCGGCGCAGGCAATTACGCTTAGCGATAATCTGGCGGCGATCGATCCGGCTAAATGTACAGCCTGCGGGGTTTGTGTAGCGAAGTGTCCGATGAAGGCGATTAAATTTATGCAAACTGAAGCAGGTCAAACAGTTCAAGTGGTTTAAAGTGAACTTGATGGGGTTTAATATTTTAAAAGTAAAAGGACGGGGATTTGGACCCGTCCTTTTACGTGGATGGAATTTTAACTGTACATTACGTCAAAATATTTATAAGCAGCCATCACCGCCTGCCGTACTAGATCTTCGGCTTTGGCGGTTTCACGGGCATTTAAAAACTCCATCAGTTGATTGACGTTAAACTCCCGCGCGGCCTGTTCGCAAGCTTCCCAGCTTAAAATGCTACGGATAATCCGGTCAATGCCTTGTTCGGTATTGTCGTACGGCCGAACCAGCATATCGTGGCCTTTCCACCGGTTGAAACCGGCATCTTGGATTAAGCGGGCAATGGCGATATTCATACCGTTGATCCTGGTCCCATGGTCGATATCGTATTTGCCGGGGCCACCGAGAATGATCCCGTCATTATAACCCTGACTGTTTAAGTGCATATGGACCATGGCATTGTTATCGAGTTCTTCCACGGTGTCGTAAACATGGTCGAGGCCGATCATTTCCGAATGGCCGAACTCCTTGTTGACGCCCTTTTTCTGCCGGGAGACTCCGAATTCTTCCTCAATTTTTCTAAACAGTAACAGGGCGGAAGCGACGGTCGGCAGCAGTAATGCCGGATGGCCTTCATTGGGCTTAGGTTCGATCCCGATATACAGAGCGCCACCTCGGGAGGCTTCGTATTGGCAAAGTTTCGCCACATTCTCTTTGAGGTTTTGGTACATCTGCCGGATTCCTACTGAAGCTAGGTCATAACCGTAGGACCCGTTCCACAGTATTAAAGAAGGGGCTTTGGCAGCATCGGGATGCCAGGCTTTCTTTAACGGCCCATAAGCCAAGTCAACGGTTTTAATTCCCAGGTCGGCCGCAGCCGCCCGTTCCTCAGGGTCCAGGGAGGCAATGCCGCCATAGCCAAAATGGCTGTGGGCTCCGGGAGTGATCATTGCCAGATATAAATGGGCATCAACTAAAGCGTCGGCAACCGCCGGTGCGGTCTGTTCGTTAATTTCCGTATCATAGTGAAATTCCATACCAAGTTCAACATTTTCCGGTAAGCGCGGTTTAATTTGCTCTTTAATTAACTTGATAATTCCCAGTACATCCAGGTTGGCGGGGTTCCATTGCGGTCGGATGTTGGCGGGGACGAACCCGCCTTTACCGGCGTTGAAGGTCCAACGGCAAATTGCGTGTAAACTTTTTTTCATGGTTAACACTCCTTTTAACTTATTTTTTTAACTTATTTTTATAATTTTTTTCCGGTTACGATTTTCAGCAATTCCAGCCATTTTTGGTAGGCGGTCTGATAAAGTTCAGTCTTTTGAGGCTCCGGATCCACGGCACGGACCGGTTCCAGACCGATAAAGGCTTCCTTAAAGTCAGTATAGATCCCGGCGCCTACTCCGCTGCCGCGTGCTGCCCCTTGGGCGCCGTCAGTCCGGTAAAGCTCCAGACGGGCGCCGAGCGTATTAGCAAACGCTTCGCAAAAGACCGGGCTTAAAAACATGTTGGCTTGCCCTGCTTTCACAGTGTTAATCTGTAAACCGATCTGGCGCATAATCGTCACACCATAGTTCATGGCAAAGACGATGCCTTCTTGAGCGGCACGGAGGACATGGGCCTGGTGATGCAGGTTAAAGTCCAGGCCAAAGATTGTCGCGGCAGTTTTTTGGTTTTCCAGGGTCCGTTCCGCACCGTTGCCATAGGGCAGGATCACCAGTCCGTCAGCGCCAATGGGCACTTGAGAGGTTAGTTCATCCATCTGGCGGTAGGAGACCCCGGGAGCCACTAAGTTATTTTTTAACCACCGGTTTAAAATTGCCGCCCCGTTAATACATAGAAGTACACCGTAACGGGGAGCGGAGGAGGTATGGTTGACGTGGATGAACGTGTTGACCCGGGATTTACTGTCAAACACCGGCTGGTCACTGATGCCGTAAACTACCCCGCTGGTCCCGGCGGTAGCGGCAATTTCTCCCGGGTTTAAGACGTTCAGTGAAAAAGCATTATTGGGTTGGTCCCCCGCCCGGTAAGAGACGACTGTACCCGGTTTTAAGCCGAGTTCCGCGGCAGCCCGGGCTGAGAGTTCTCCTTGGATAGCGAAGACCGGGACGATCTCCGGCAATAATTCCGGTGCGATTTGGTAGTATTCCAAAATTAAGTCGGCCACAGTTTGGTTGGGATAATCCCAATAAATTCCTTCCGATAACCCGGAGGGTGTGGTCCGAATTTCACCGGTCAGTCGCATTGCCAGGTAGTCACCGGGTAACATTGCTTTATAGATTTTACTGTAGATTTCCGGTTCATTCTCTTGTACCCATTTTAATTTGGAGGCGGTAAAATTACCGGGCGAGTTCAGGAAACGGGTCAGGCAAAGTTCCTTTCCCAAACTGGCAAAAGCGCGTTCGCCAATCTCCACCGCCCGGCTGTCACACCAGATGATTGCCGGGCGTAACGGCCGTTGTTGCCGGTCCACAATGACCAAGCCGTGCATCTGGTAGGAGATACCGATCCCCTGGACATCGGCGAGGTTAAAGTTTCCCGCTGTTTTAATCTGGGCAGTGGCCTGTTTAACATTTTCCCACCACATTTCGGGATCTTGTTCGGCCCAGCCCGGCCGGGGGGCAGCAATATCCATTTCGGCTTCCGGCGCAGTGGCTACTGCCAAAGTTTTACCGGTCCCGCTGTCGATTAAAGCGGCTTTTACCGAGGAACTGCCCAGGTCATAACCTAATAAATAGCCCATTTGGTTCACTCCTTTATTTAAAATGCTGCAAGGCGTTGCTTGATTACTAGACTGCCAACCCCTAAGGCTGCGGCATGGTTATTCAAATCGGAAAAGCGAATGGACGTTCCTTGCAAAGAAAATGCCAAAGCCCGGTTTGTAATCAACTTTAAAAGGCGAGGGTAGATGATCTCCTGGATCTGGGTGATTTCACCACCTATTACAATCATCTCCGGGTTGAGACCATTAATCAGATTAGCAACTCCCAACGCAAGATAGTTTAAGGTTTCGTCCATTACCTTGAGGGCAGCAGGGTCATTCTCCCTAAAACGGTTCAGGAAGGTTTGGTAAGATTGGATCGTTTGGCCGGAATACTGACGGTAGAGACGTAAGGCCGCTTCAGTGGAAGCATAAGATTCCCAACAGCCACGGTTGCCGCAGCGACAAAGGATTCCGCCGGGTTCCACCGTCATATGCCCAAATTCACCCGCCCGGTAGTTTTTGCCCTCAAACAGACGGTGGTCAAAAATGAGGCCGGTCCCAATTCCGGCACCGATCGAGACGTAAATGACATTGCCGATCCCTTGGGCCAGCCCGAAAGCGGTTTCACCGATTGCTCCGGCGTTGGCTTCGTTTTCAATGAGCACAGGTGATTCAACTTCTAATAATGCGGGAAGATTCACGTTCTTCCAGCCAAGATTGGGAGCAAAATCAATCAAGCCGGTCTGTCGGTTAACAATTCCGGGAACCCCGATCCCAATCCCGGCCAACTTAGTCAGAGGAACCTGAGATTGCTTACAAAGATTAATAATGCTCTCAGTCAGCAGTCCGGTGATGTAACGTTCATCGGTCTGTTGTAGTGGGGTTACATTTTTGGCAATAATCATTCCGCTGGCATTTAATACCAAAGTTACCAGGCAATCGATTTGAATATCAGCTCCAATCACAAAAAAAGCATCCGGATTGAATTTGAAGAGTCCCGATTTTCGGCCGCCGGTAGATTGGGCATTGCCACAGGCCATAATGAGATTGTCTTGGAGTAGTTCATTGATAAAAGTTGAAACCGAGGTGATACTAATATCCAATTCTTGAGCGATGGCTCTTTTGGAAATAGGGTTGCTATGATATAGAAAATTCAAGATCAGCCGTTTGTTGTTGGAGCGCATTACTCCATGGTTAATCGTTGAGTTCATTAAAGCTCACTCCGGGTTTTTATAAATGGCGTTTTATTTAAAGCCTTTTATCTAGCAAACTTATAAAAAAACTTTTTAAAAGTATTTTATTATATTCGTGAAATTTACTAAAATTCCTTTTCTTAACAAGCAAAATATTTCAGTAGGGAGCAGCGAAAGCTCGCTTTTCCAGTGATTAACGGTTACAATAAGAGAGAAAATCGTCTTACCTTTCAGGTTAAAATTCAGTTGGCAGTTATCTAACGGAGGAATAGATGGATTCGTGGTTAAACTATCTTGACCAGACCCAATTTCTAGCCCGATCCGGCTGCTTAATGGTTTTAGCGGTACTGGTTTTCAGTTTTTTGGAGGTAGTAATACCGCCGCTTCCCGGGGATACTATTTTGATTGGCGTCAGTTCCCTGGCAGCTGCAGCCGGAGTTTCACCGTTATTATTAGTCAGCAGCGCCTTTCTGGGGACCTTTGGAGCTTCAGTGGTCTGTTACAAGCTGGGAAATACTCTTGGGGAACGATTGCTGGATTCACGCCGGTTTTCCCGGTTACTCAACGCTCAAATGCTGTTCAAGATTGAAAAATGGTTTGAGCGTTACGGCTATTGGACTTTGCTGGTAAGCCGGCTGTTGCCGGTAGCCCGCTCAGGGATAGTCTTAACCGCAGGAATTGTCAACTATGATCAATGGCGCACCCTGATGGCCTTATCAGTTAGTATTCTGGTCTCCAGTACGCTTTTGGTCGGCACCGGTTATCTGTTGGGAAAGGGCTGGCAGCAGGTTTACCGGTTCTGGCAGTCACGTTATTATGTGCTGTTGGCGGTACTGGGAGGGATAATTGTGGTGATCGGCCTTATCAGACTAGGGCGAAGATCCAACAATCAATAAAACCAATCCAAACAGTCAAAGCCGGCCCTAATCAGACCGGCTTTGACCGGAAAAGTCATACTAATTATCCGGCAGCTACCATTAACCGGGAGAGTTTTTCAGCAAACCCGGAGGGATCATCCAAGCGGAGTCCTTCCATTAAGAGAGCTTGTCCATAAAGGAGTTCACAGTAGTCTTTAAACCGGGGCGAGTTCGGGTCTGCTTCAAAGTGCGATTTTAACACCGAAAACACCTCATGGTTGGGGTTGATCTCCAGAATTCGAGTGGCCTTCATGGTGTTTTGTTGGTTAATTTCGTCAAGAAAATGTTCCATGGAGATGCTGATCCCGTTTTCACCACTAACCAGGCAGACCGGACTGGACTTGAGGCGGTGGCTTGGTTTGACATCCGCCACTTTATCCTTAAGGATTTCCTTGATGGCCTTGAAGAGCGGTTCGTCGGATTTGGTCGCTTCTTTTTCGGTATTTTTTAAATCGAGCTCACCCTTGCTGACTGATCTGAATTTTTTACCTTCGTATTCGGATAAGGCATCAATGGCAAATTCATCAATCGGCTCGAAACAGTAGAGGATCTCATAGCCCTGATCCCGTACCAGTTCCAACTGGGGTAAAGATTCGACTGTGGACCGGTCATTACCAGTTACATAGTAGATCTCGGTCTGGCCTTCCGCCATTCGCCCCACATATTCTTTAAGCGTGGTCATGTTTTCACCAGAATGGGAGGAATAGAAGAGCACCAAGTCCTGAAGTTTACTTTTGTTTTGAAAGTCCATATAAATCCCGGCCTTGATCGATCGACCAAACTCCCGCCACCAGTTTTCATACTTGGAGCGGTCCTTTTCAAGCAGATTTTCCAAGGTTTTGAGGACGCTTTTTTCCAGATTTTTGCCGATTAACTTCAGTTGTCTGCTGTGTTGTAAAATCTCCCGGGAAATATTTAAGGAGAAATCGGCTGAATCAACCAGGCCCCGGACAAATCTTAAATATTCCGGTAATAAGTCCGAGCAATGTTCCATAATAAAAACATTTCGGGAGTATAAACGGATCCCCGGCTGAAAATCCCGGCTATAAAAGTCAAACGGTAAATGGCTGGGAATAAATAATAAAGCAGTATATTCCACCATGCCTTCGACTTTCGAATGGATTACTTCTACCGGTTCCTTCCAGTCATGAAAGAGGGATTTGTAAAATTCATGGTACTCTTCAGTAGTAATTTCGTTTTTCGGTTTCATCCATAAAGGTTGCATCGAGTTAACGGTTTTAATCTCTTCCGCTGCTGTTTCCGGCTTTTCGTCTTTCTCATCTTTTGAAGCCGGGAACTTCATTTTAATGGGGTAACGGATATAGTTGGAGTATTTTTTAATCAGATTTTGCAAGGTGTAGCGGTTTAAAAAGTTCAGTTCTTCAGAGTTCTCCTTACCGCAGTGTTCTTCCTTAAGTTTCAAGATAATCGTAGTACCCCGTTTTTCTTTGGTGATCGGCTCGACTGTATAAGTTCCGTCACCGCTGGATTCCCATTTTACTCCGGTAGCTCCGGGAGCGCGGGTGATTAAAGTGACAGTATCAGCAACCATGAAGGCGGAGTAGAAACCCACTCCGAATTTTCCGATCAACTCCAGGTTGTCTTTATCACTTTCCTGTTTTTGCAGGTTTTCCAAAAATAGTTTCGTGCCGGATTTAGCGATGGTGCCGATGTTTTCAATTACTTCATCGTAAGTCATTCCACTACCATTATCGCTGATGGTAAGGGTATGTTCGGCTTCATCCACATCGACCCAGATGGCAAAGTCGGAATCACCCTCTAAAATATCTACATTAGTAAGGGATTGGAACCGGATCTTATCGATAGCGTCGGAAGCATTAGAAATCAGCTCCCGTAAGAAGATCTCTCGGTTAGTATAAATCGAATTGATCATCAAATCCAGCAATTGTTTGGTTTCAGCCTGAAACTCTTTGGTTTGGCGACTTTTGGTTGCTTCCATTTTCTGACCCCCTGAGAAAATCAAATTTTATCAATGGTATTTTAGCAATGTTTTTCCTTTTTAGCAAGCTATAAACCGGCTTACCAGCCGTTACCCGGCCTTTTAATTGTATCTGTAGTGCATATAACCTCTTTTTGGTAGATTTTAATAAAAAAGAAGGATAAAAAGTGCTCCCGCCGAAGCTGTATAAAGAGAAAATGTGTCAAAAAGTTTTCAAATCCGGCAAAATATTTTATTTTATTAATAGTAATAGTAAATAAAAAAAGCCTTACGGCTTTTTCATCTTCAGATGTTGGCTTTTAACTTTTAAAATAATGGTCGGGGTGAGAGGATTTGAACCTCCGGCCTTTCGGTCCCGAACCGAACGCTCTACCAAGCTGAGCCACACCCC
>DATCLA010000231.1:0-2051 GCA_036564195.1 Bacillota bacterium | reverse complement strand
GATTTTGCACGATTTAACTCCGGCCGAACGGCGGGAAGCCTATAACTCGGATATCACTTACGGGACTAACAATGAGTTCGGTTTTGACTATCTCCGGGATAATATGGCTTTTGAAGTTAGTGAGATGGTGCAACGGGAGTTAAATTACGCCATCGTTGACGAAGTGGACAGTATTTTAATTGATGAAGCTCGGACACCGCTGATCATTTCCGGTCAGGCGGAAGAGTCTAATGAATTATATTACAAATTTGCCAAGATTGTACCGAAATTACGTAATGAAATTGACTACACTGTTGACGAAAAAGCTAAGACTGTTGCGATTACTGAAGCCGGTGTAGCCAAAGTTGAAGAGCTGCTTCATGTTGAAAATCTTTATGATGATGCCAATACCGAGTTGGTACACCATTTGAACCAAGCCTTGCGTGCTAAGGAACTGATGAAACGGGACCGCGATTATGTGGTGAAAGACGGCGAAGTGATCATTGTTGACGAATTTACCGGACGGCTGATGTTCGGACGGCGTTACAGTGACGGCTTGCACCAGGCGATCGAAGCAAAGGAAGGCGTTAAGATTGAGCGGGAAAGTCAGACTTTGGCTACAGTAACCTTTCAAAACTATTTCCGGATGTACAAAAAACTGGCGGGGATGACCGGTACCGCTGAAACTGAAGAAGCCGAATTTCGCAAGATCTATAATTTGCCGGTAATTGTGGTCCCGACCAATTTGCCGATGATTCGGATCGATTATCCGGATGTGGTCTATAAAACCGAAAACGCTAAGTTTAACGCGATTGTGGAAGAGATTGTCAAAATCCACCAGACCGGCCGGCCGGTTCTGGTAGGTACAATCTCAATTGAAAAATCAGAACGGTTAAGCGCAATGTTAAAACGCCGCGGCGTGCCCCATCAGGTCTTGAATGCAAAATACCACGAGAAAGAGGCGGAGATTATCGCCCAGGCCGGACGGTTGAACGCTGTGACTATTGCCACCAATATGGCCGGCCGGGGGACTGACATTATCCTGGGCGGTAATGCTGAATTTTTAGCGAAAGATATTTTACGTTCTCGGGGAATTGACCCACAGACGGCGACCGCGGAAGAATACCAACAGGTAATAGAAGAAGTTAAGGCGATCACCGATGCCGAGCATGAAAAAGTGGTCGCTTTAGGCGGATTGCATATTATCGGTACCGAACGGCATGAAAGCCGGAGAATCGACAACCAGTTGCGGGGCCGCGCCGGGCGTCAGGGCGATCCGGGTTCATCGCGATTTTATGTAGCCATGGAAGATGATCTGATGCGATTATTCGGCGGTGAAATGATCTCCGGGCTGATGGAACGCCTGGGCTGGACCGATGATATGCCGATTGAGCATAAAGCAATCGCCAAACGGATCGAGACCGCGCAACGCCGGGTTGAGGCACGTAACTTTGAGATCCGTAAAAATGTTCTGGAATATGACGATGTCCTGAATAAACAAAGAGAGATCATTTATGGGCTACGTCGAAAACTGTTATTCGGCGAAGACGTCCATGAAAAGATCCTGGAGATGTTCTCCGACGTTACAGCAAATTTACTGGAAATATATGCTAATGAAAAAGTAATCCCGGAGGAATGGGATTTGGAAGGCCTGTTACGTGCCGCCCGTACCAGTTTGCTCCCGCATGATGCCCTGAGCGTTGCCCAACTGGAACAGTTGCGTTTTGAAGAATTAAAAGACTTACTGTTGACTACTGCCTTAGAAAATTACCGCCAGAAGGAAGCAGCCATTGGTGTTGACCAGATGCGGCAGTTCGAACGGTTTATTATGTTACGGACGATCGATATTAAGTGGATGGATCATTTGCAGGCCATGGACGACCTCAAGGAGGGCATCGGACTGCGGGCCTATGGCCAAAACGACCCGTTGGTTGCCTATAAAATCGAAGCTTATCAAATGTTTAAAGAGATGCGGGACAGTATCAATGAGGAAGTGGTTCGGGAATTGGCGAAGATCCGGGTGGTATCTGAAGAAGAAGCCGTCCGGCGGCCCAAGATCCGTAACGTGGTTA
>DATCLA010000230.1:0-22342 GCA_036564195.1 Bacillota bacterium | reverse complement strand
CGTTCAATCCGAACCTTTTCTTCCGGTGACAGCGGCGGTATCGTCGGCGGCGGCGCCTGTTCCGATTGACCCTGGCCGGTGACAGCGGCGCCAGGCAAGGAGCTGTGGCTACGGGATTGATCCGGACTAAGATTAATAATTTTACGCCAGGCGGACCAAAGCCCCGCCAAAAACAGGATAAGAATCAGGTACATGATCACTTGCCGCCAGGGAATATTAAGTTGTTTGGGGACCGGTTCAGGTTGGGGCGGCGGGGTAAATTTGATCGATTCTACCGTCAGCTGATCACCCCGTTCTGCCAGGATCCCAATGGCGGCGGCAACCGTGTTTTCAATTTTTCTCCTGGTGGTTTCCGGTAAATCGCCGTCAACCCACACCCCGACTGTCTGGCGTTTTACCT
This sequence comes from Bacillota bacterium, assembly GCA_036564195.1. GTDB lineage: Bacteria > Bacillota > UBA4882 > UBA8346 > UBA8346 > DATCLA01. Next base: position 21,942 of record DATCLA010000230.1, on the reverse strand, counting down.
TTCCGGGCGCGGTAATCCGGAATTCCTCCAAACGGTTAATTTCATAATTAACAATCCGTTCGTTCTTGTCCATGTTAGGTTGCATATTAAGCGGTTCTTCCGCTTTGTATTGGGTAATATTGGAGTCAGTTCCGGGTACTCCGGAGGCGGCAGCGCCACCCTGATAAGTTTCGGTCCGTTCCTGCTCACTACGGGGAACGCCCTGATCACCCCAGGTCTCACTTTTAAGCTCTTGATAATCTAGATCCAGTTCCGCATTTACCCTGACCACTGCTTTATTAAAGCCAAAAACCTTACTCAGCATCCCCTCCAACTTCTTTTCAGCAGTGGTCTCATATTCCAGTTTGGCACCGAACATTTGGGAAGTCGAAATCATTCCGGGCTTAATTCCGCTTTTGGTACGCATAAAGGCAGATAAATCATTAGCGTAATTATCAATAATTGTTACATTTTCCGGCTTAATTCCGGTACTAGCGGCCAATAGGTTAGCAATTGCCGCCACCTGCGATTCTGACAAAATTCCAGGAGCCCGCAATTGGAGCTGGACTGAAGCAGTTCCTTCCGGCTTATTTTCAGTAAAAATATATTCTGAACTGTCGGGCAGATTAAGCATAATTTTAGCATTAAGGATTCCGTCAAAGTTTTGAAGTGTACGGGTTAATTCACCGGCAATTGCCCGCTGCCGGTTGATCTGGTTAGTAAAATCCGTGGCGCTAAAGGAGTTCTGATCAAAAATTTCCCAACCTACTACTCCACCATGGGGAATACCTGCTTTTAACAGATTAGCCCGCACCGATAAGGCATGTGGGACCTCGAGCCCTCCACCGGCAGTAACTCGATAGGGAATTTTTAATTCATCCAGTTTGGCGATAATTTCAGCACGGTCTTGCTCAGTTAAAGATGAATACAGCAATTGGTATTGGGGACGGTTAGCCATTACTACCAAAAAGATAATCGCTCCCAGCACCAACAATAGAACTACCACAGCAGAAACTCGCCGGGTAGTGTCCATCTGTTTCCAGAGATTTTTTACCTGTATCAACAATTCATTCACCAAGTAAGCCCCCATCGATCTTTTTCTCAAAAATAGTCCGAAATTAATTCTTAACTAAATGTCAGTGGTAACTATGAACATGCCAAGCAATGAATTACCAGGTAAAATCAAATTTGAGTACGCATAATTTCTTGGAAGGCCTCCAAAGCCTTATTACGGATTTGTAAGGTTAATTCCAATGCCAGTGACGCTTTCTCTGCTAATGACGTAGCCTGATGAACATATTCCAACTGGCCGGAGAGAAGTTTGGTATTGGCCGTCGCCGCCTGCTGCTGCAGGTCATTGACTTCTCCCAAAGCCTGCCCCAGGACTTTCTCAAAAGAAAGCGGTGCAACCGCTTCAGATTTTTTCGAATCCAGGTGGCTGTCCGGCCTAATTAAAGAAGTAAGATTAACGGAACGAATCTCCATCAATAACACCTCACGTTAGGTTAATTATAAAACTCGCCTTACAACTGACAATTACACCTCATTTTTAGACCTGCCCCATCTCCAGTGCAGCCCGGTACATATCTTTGGCAGCGTTAAACGCGCTGATATTTGCTTCATACGAACGGCTGGCCCCGATTAGGTCCACCATTTCCGTTACAATATTGATATCGGGGTAAGCCACATAGCCCCGGGCATCAGCATCCGGGTGCCCTGGGTCATACACCAAACGGGGGGGACGGCGGTCCGGTCGGATTGCGACAACCTTCACCCCTCCCGGCTGGGAGATCATCCTTCCTTCAACAGAAACTGTCTGTTGCAGCATTTCCGCAAAGACCGGCACCTGCCGTTGGAAGGGACCACCGTCTTTAGTCCGGGTAGTATTCACATTGGCGATATTATTTGCAATCAAGTCCATTCTCAGCCGTTCAGCGGTTAAAGCGGTAGCACTGATGTCAAAGTTACGAAAAATATTCATTACCCACTAACTCCTTCCCTGAATCGCCATTTTCAGTTTAGCCATCTCTTTTTTCCAGAGCATGGTTAAAGTTTGATAGTATAGAGAATTTTCGGCTATTTGGGCCATTTCAAATTCCACATCAACATTGTTGCCATCGCTTCTTTCCTTGGAATTTGTCTCCTTGATAATCCGCGGCTTTAATGAATCAAATGTCAGATTGCTTAAGTGACCCCTGTGGGTCCTTTCTAACGAAATTTCCTTTTGATGTAGCGTTTCCGCTAAGATCGCGGTGAAATCAACATCGGAACGTTTAAAATTTGGCGTATTGAGATTGGCAATATTATGAGACAGGACTTCAGCCCGTAGCGCCGCCAGATCCATTGCTCGTTCCAAAAGACGCGAGTTTGGAGTTTCTAACGCTTTAATAAGCATTTACGGTACCTCACTGATTTTATTTCAGAGTTTATAGTATTTATATCGGCTTATTATGAATTAAATTTAGTAGCATTAGCAATACTATTTGCAAATATTCTTGGAATTTCGGTAAATTCCTTTAAATTCCTTTAAAAACTTAAAAAATAACCCCAAACAATACTGATGGCAGTGGGATCTTTTCCGTTAAGTAACCTATACCAAGTCTTAGGTTTTTCAAAACAAGCAGCTATTCTGAAACCTTATAAATTCTGTCCCCAAAACTAATCCAGCTGTTAAAGTCAGTATAAACCAGTTTTAAAAAGTTGGTTCCCAGAGTTTGCCGCAACCCTAAAAATAGTGTAATATAGAAGCATACTTTAACCATAACCATTGTTCACTTTTTTACAGGTCAATGTTTCGTACTAAAGGAGTGTCGCAACTGATGCCAGCAGAATCTTATCTGTCCCGAGGAGTTTCTCCCACTAAAGATGATGTTAAAAGTGCCATTATCGGCCAGACTAAGGGAATCTTCCCCGGAGCTTTTTGCAAAATACTGCCCGACCCTTTGGGTGACCCGGAATACTGCGTCGCCATGCACGCTGACGGTGCCGGGACCAAATCGGCAGTAGCCTATCTTGGTTACAAAGAAAACGCCAACCCCAGCTATTTTAGAGGGATTGCCCAGGATTCGCTTGTTATGAACCTTGATGATCTGATCTGTATCGGAGCGGTTGACAACTTCCTGGTCTCTAACACCATCGGCCGCAATGCTCACCGGATTGATCAAGCAGTATTAAAAAATGTAATCGACGGTTACCAAGAATTTATTGACAGTATGAAACCCTACGGGATTACGATTACCATGTCTGGTGGAGAAACCGCCGATGTCGGCGACCTGGTAGCCACGATTATCGTTGATTCCACAGTTTTCGTCCGGTTTCACCGGAAAAAAGTAATCGACTGTGACCGGATTCAGCCGGGGGACGTGATCGTCGGCTTAGCCTCCTTTGGACAGGCAAGTTACGAAAGATCAGTCAACTCCGGAATCGGCTCCAACGGGCTCACTGCTGCCCGGCACCTGCTATTGGCTCATGATTACGCAACAAAATATCCGGAAACCTACTCTCCCACCATTGAAATGTCTAAAGTCTACTGTGGCCGGTATCAGTTTAATGATCACTTACCGGGTAGCAGTCAGACAGTGGGCGAAGCGCTGCTGGCTCCGACCCGGACCTACCTGCCGGTTATTAAAAAAGTACTGGAAACACTGGCCGATAAGATCCACGGTATGATTCACTGCACCGGCGGCGGACAGGTGAAATGCAAATCCTTCGGTAAAGGGCTACACTATATCAAAGACCGGCTCTTTCCCACCCCACCGATCTTCGCAGCCATTAAAGCCCAGGGCGAGATCAAACCCTTTGAAATGTATCAGATTTTCAACATGGGCCACCGCTTGGAAGTCTACTGTGACCGGGAGACCGCCTCCCAAATTATTGCCATTGCGGAAAAATATCAGGTTGAAGCGAAAGTAGTCGGACAAGTGGAGCCAAATGAAGATCCCCGGGAAAATAAAGTGACTGTGCGGCATGAAGGTGAGGAATACAGTTATTAGGTTTCTGCTTTATCGAAAGCCTCAGCCAGATTGCAAGTAAGTTTGCCAGGGTGGCGTTAGCCCCAAAGAAACCCAGATGAATAAAGAAGGGTCAAGGGACCTTAGTTCCGTTGTGCCTTTTGGGTAGTCAAAAATTACCTTGGACTGGCCAAAAAAACCCTTCAACAAGTCTTTAAAAAGCAAAAAAGAAAGGTCCGATTCCAAGATGAAATTCCGCCCCTGCATCGATCTACACCAGGGCAAAGTCAAACAGATCGTCGGTAGCAGCCTGACTGATAACTCTGAAGGATTGGTGGAAAACTTTATTTCCGAAAAAGATGCCTCTTATTATGCGGCGCTTTTTAAGGCAGACGGTCTGACTGGCGGCCATCTAATTATGCTCGGCCCCGGTAACGAGAATCAAGCCAAGAGGGCCTTAGAAACTTATCCCGGCGGACTTCAGATTGGCGGGGGGATCACTCCCGCTAATGCTTCAGCCTATCTGGAAGCAGGTGCTTCTCATGTGATTGTTACCTCCTATGTATTTCAAGGCGGCAGGCTTAACTACAAAAACCTCGAACAGATGGTAGCAACTACCGGCCGGGAACGACTGGTACTCGATTTAAGCTGCCGCCAACGGGACGGTGTCTATTATGTGGTTACCGACCGGTGGCAAAAATTCACACAATTAGCTATCACCCCTCAAACTCTTGGCGATTTGGCTCAATATTGCGCTGAGTTTTTAGTCCACGGTGTGGATGCCGAAGGAAAACGCCAAGGTATTTTGGAGGACCTGGTTACCGCCTTGGGAAACTGGGCCCCAATCCCCACTACCTATGCCGGCGGGGTTCGTTCCCTCGCCGATCTTGAGCTGATCAAACGGCTCGGTCAGGGAAAGATTGATGTAACCATCGGCAGCGCCCTGGATCTTTACGGTGGAAACCTTCCCTACCGCGAGGTGCTTAGTTTTAAATATTAAACGCCGGTACCAAAAAAGAAGAAGCCTTTTTAAACTTGGCTTCCTCTTTTTCCTTTTAAATTTACTTTAATCCCCAGTCTCCCGCAAACGGGCTCTTTTTAAAATTCTCTTAACAATATTTTATTCAGCCTCATTGCCCGATTTATCTCTGCCTTTGGGGCGCATTGTGTCGCAACAGGTTTGCGGTGAGGTATTGGCTACCTTAGCCTCGTCCAAATCTCCGGCGACTTCCATATTGGCATTGATGTAATGATTGGAAGTCTCCGGGGCAGCACCGGCGATGTCGTTTTTAACCAAGATCTCACCCGCACCGCAAACCTGTCCTTCTTCCCAAAATTCACAACTATTGACGGTACATTTTACCTTTGTCATCTACCTACGCTCCTTTATTTTGGCATTGACCAATTTTGACCCAAAACTTTGCAGTCTTGAGTGTATCCTTTACTATTTTCCCTCAATTCGCAAAAATTACACCGTCCCTGTAATGAATTTCCCCTTTAAATTTTAGGAGACTACCGTTTAGGCAAAGTAATTATTTGGTATTCAAATCAAACATAAATTTAGGACGACAGGTTTTTACTAAAGCGATGGAGAATATGATCAATGAAAACCATAAATTAAAGGAGAGTCAGCGATTTTGAACTGGATAAACAAACTGGAACGGAGATTCGGTCATTTGGCGATTCGGGGTTTGATGACTTATATTGTAGCATTGAACGGATTAGTCTATTTATTAATGTATCTGGACCGGACCGGGACATTCCTTTCCAGTATTGCCTTAATTCCGGAACGTGTGCTACAGGGAGAAATCTGGCGGCTCATTTCTTATATTTTTATTCCGCCGTTTACTTCACCCTTATTCATCTTTTTTGTGTTGCAACTCTACTACATGATTGGAGTCAGCCTGGAACAGGAGTGGGGCAGCTTCAAATTTAACCTCTACTACCTCACGGGGATGCTCGGTACTACTTTAGCGGCCTTTCTCAGCGGCGGGATCACTACTTCACTGTATTTAAATTTATCCTTATTTCTAGCCTTTGCCAAACTCTTCCCGGACTATGAGTTTCTACTCTTCTTTATCCTGCCGGTAAAAGTAAAATACCTGGCCTGGCTGCAATGGGCGAATATTTTTTTTACCGTGATAACCGATAACCCCTTAGCTATTAAGGTAGCGGCGCTGATCTCCGTCTGCAATTATCTGCTCTTCTTTGGCAAAGACCTCTTTACCGCCGCTAAACTCAACAACCAGTCCTATCGCCGCCGCCAACAGTTTCGGGCCGAAAGTACTCCAGCTAAAACCGCCTTTCACCACTGTACCATCTGCGGCAAAACTGAGTTGGACGACCCGAAACTGGAATTTCGCTACTGTGCCTTATGCGCCGGTGATCACGAGTACTGTATGGAACATTTACAAGGTCATGAACACTTTAAAGAATAATAGGGTAAGATTTTTATGCGGTTTCATCTTACTGTTGCAACAACTTCTCCACACTCGTCAGTTGAATACAGACTGCCAGGATCTCCATAGCCGTATTCAACTCATCCAGGGTTGGGAAAGTTGGAGCAATCCGGATATTACGGTCTAACGGATCCTTGCCATAGGGATAGGTAGCTCCGGCGGGAGTCAAAGTCACCCCGGCTTCGGCCGCCATTGCCACCACCTTCTTGGCGCAACCTTCCAACGTGTTCAGACTGATAAAATACCCACCGTTGGGTTTAGTCCACGAAGCGATCCCTTTACCGGCCAGCTCCCGGTCGAACACCTCGAACACCTTATCAAACTTGGGTTTGATAATTGCCGCGTGTTTGCGCATATGGCTGATGATCCCGGCAAAATCTTTAAAAAACCGGACATGCCTTAACTGGTTTAACTTATCCGGGCCAATTGTCTGTACTGCCAATAATTTTTTTATCCAGTTAAGATTAGTCTCACTGGCCGCGACTATTGCCAGCCCGCCACCGGCAAAACTAATCTTAGAGGTGGAACCGAAGATTAGGACCCGGTCGGGATTTCCAGCCTCTTTGCAGGCAGTAAGAATATTCTTGAGCCGGTCGGGGGTAGCGGTTAAATCATGGACCGCATAAGCATTGTCCCAAAAAATCCGAAAATCTTGGGCTTTAGCTGGCATCCGGGCCAACCGGTCAACCACTTGATCCGAAAAAGTAATTCCGGTCGGATTACTATACTTAGGAACGCACCAGATCCCTTTAATAGTCTCGTCTTCTGCCACTAGCGCTTCAACCCGGTCCATATCCGGACCGTCTACCTGCATTTCCACAGGGATCATCTGTATTCCTAAGAGTTGGCAAATGGCAAAATGCCGATCATAGCCCGGGCTAGGACAGAGAAATTTGACTTGAGGGAGCTTACTCCAAGGAATTTTACTGCCGGGTACACCCAACAATAAAGCCCTTACTATCAAGTCGTGCATCATTGCTAAACTGGAGTTTCCACCGATGATCACTTCATTACTAGCTACCCCTAACATCGGGGCAAGGAGCGCCTTGGCTTCCGGTAAACCGTCCACCCCGCCGTAATTACGGCAATCCGTCCCGTCGGCAACCCGGTAATTACTGGCGTTAACTGCGTTCAGCAATTCATTGGAAAGATCCAGCTGTGCGGGACAGGGTACACCCCGCGCCATATTGAGTTTCAGTTTTTTTGCCTTTAATCTATCGTATCGCTGTTGCAAGTTGGCTTGAAGCAACTTCAGTTGCTCCGGCTCCAGGCTTTGAAAAACAGCCATTCCATAACCTCCTAATTTACTGATAAATCTATCTCTAGTTACGCTCAAAATAAAATTTTAAATGATCGCCCAAAAAAGCACAACCGATATTTCTAATGTATTTTGTATTCATTTATGGTCATGGTCTCAACTGCTTTAAATATAAAAACCGGCCTCTAAGCCGGTTTTATGCAGCAAGTCCAAAATGTATCCACGTTTCCATTTTAGATCAGATTGCTGCAATTAAAATTTAAAATTTTTCCGTGCCAACCGCACTGTTCATAAAAGGTTTTAGCTTTTTTTTGCCAAGGATCCGCAGCTACTTCCAAGCCACGACAGTTTTTCTCTTTAACTTTTGCTTTAACAAACTCCAGCAGCGCTTCTCCTACACCCCGGCCTTGGAACTCTTCGGTTACAACCAACTCCTGAATGCTGGCAATCTGTCCACAATGTCGCATTACATCCAGGTAGTATAGAGTTACTAATCCGATCACCCGCTGATGAACCGTTGCTACATAGGCCTCCCGTGCCGTATTCCCTAAAAAGCTTTTGAAGATCTGGAAAAAATCAAATTCACTATCACTGGTGTTCCTGCTTACTACTTGACGGTACAATCTGAACACATCATGAAAATCTTCTTCAGCCATTGGCCGGATCTGTAAACCCTTTGCCACGATTCGCATCTGATTCACCTCCCTTACTTTAATTTTCAGCGTTTTCGCAAACCTTAACTTGCCAAAATATACAACAATAGTTATTAAGGATACATTCATCAGAAAATTCTGTTATAATCGGGTAACCTCATTTATAGTTGTAGAGTTGGCACAAAGATTTTTAATGCAAAAGTTTATATATTATATATTTAAATTTTGTGCTTTTTTAAAGAAAGTAAGGGAGAATAATTATATTGCATTTTGATGAAATGGATATTTCTCTGTTTGTTAATACTTTACAACAAATAACTACTTTTTTCAATCATTTAGCTCTAAATTTATAAAATCTTTTTACCACCAAGACAATTAACTTTTTTATCATAGTTTAATGAAAAGGAGATGCCGAAACGGCAAAAATTAGCCCCATCCAAGGATCACCGTTTTATTGCCGAGCTAATCACAAAATCGTTTCACTTCGCTTAGCATTTATCTTTATCATGACCTTAATCATCGCGACTTAAAATAAAAGAAGCATTTCCTTACAAAATTCCCCATCGAATATAAAAACTGCCCTTCATCTTCCGAAGGACAGCTAGATCCTGATCTATGGTTTACTTACAGCTGGTTGAATACGGCCTAATTTTATTTTTATCACTGTACCTGACAGGGCTGGCCATTAAGAGTAAAATCAGACGGTTTGGCATTAGAACCGCTATAACTGATATTAAAGCCGAAAGTCACCGTACCGCCCGGTGCAATTGAACCATTCCAACTCTCGTTGGAAACAGTTACGGCAGCACCACTTTGGGAGTATTTAGCGCACCACAGGTTGGTAATCTTTTGATTTCCCGGAAAACTAAACGCCAGTGTCCAACCATTAATCACAGCCGACCCATTGTTCTTAATTGCAATATTGACAGTGGCGCCACTACCCCAGTCATTCATGTTGTAAGATACAATACAACCGGTACCGCCGCTTTGGCTGGAAGTCGGGGACGGCGACGGTACCCAGGTGGGTGACGGCGAAGACAGTTGGCTCGGGGTCGGTGACGCCGCTGTTCCACCTAAATACTCCTTTAACCATTTAAGGGCAGGACGCTCGGCCCCTGACGAAGTAATTAAATAAGTATTTTCTTTCCAGGTCTGTCCCTGGATCCAACCCCACAAGGTAATCCCTTTAACCGCCGGATGTTCCCATAAAATCGGAAACTTTTCTTTATAGCGAGCTAACTGAGTATTATCATCACCGGTAATGTCAAGTTCCGATACATAAATCGGCAGACCGGTCGCAGCCAGTTTATCTAAATTGCTCTTCATGGTACTGGTATTCAAGGTATCAATATTAAACTGATGGCACTGAATGCCGATACCATCTACCAATCCCCGGCTCTTTAATAGATTGATAATACTTATATAATTATTAGCCGCATTACCGTCATTAATTATTCCATATTCATTAATCAGTAATTTACCCTTAAACCGCTTTCGGGCCTCCTCAAACGACCAGATCACCCAATCCCAGCCGGTCGAACCATCGCCGCCGATTGCGTCCTTATAAGAAGGTTTGGCATGTAACGGTTCATTTACAACATCAACATATTCAGAATCACCGTATTTAGCGGCGGCAGCATCCATCCACTCTAATACTTCTGCTTTCTTGTCAGTATTGGAAAGCCCACTGATCCAGCCGGGTTCCTGACTTCCCCACACCAGAGTATGAAATTTAAATGGAAAACCGTTGCTTTTGGCATAATTATAAGCCATATCAGCCTGACTCCAATTCATATTGTCCCGGCTGGACTCCACTGAACCCCACTTAGTGGAATTTTCCGGTGTTACCTGATTCCAGTAAGTAGCGAAATTTGCCGGGATACTACTGGCAATGATTTGGCCTAAAAACTTGGAGCCGGTTGCCAGCCCTGCATTAACACTACCCATTGAAAACAGGGAAACAGTAATGACGGTAACCAGTAAACAAACGACTACACCACATTTAAAAGAGTTTAAAGATCTCATCATTTTTACCTCCTTAAATACACAAAATAACTTATTTCGCAGATTGATTTAGCGACTACCTACCCTCCTTTCCCGCCCGGATTACCACCACCGAAAACTTACAATAGAAACAGTAAGCAACTAAGTTTGAAGCCGTACTGTCCGGGGATTTTCCAGAGGTGAGCAACTTTACATCAGCCTATTCTTCATTATCTGTATATTTTTTATGTAAAGTTGATTGGGCAAATTTATTTAACTCTCTTTTCCGAAGAAATCTTAATCCAAAAAAGAGAGTCGCTTGCGATAATAGCTATCTTAAAAGCCTGCAACTCTCTGAAATATTGTAAAACCATTTTGTAAGTTAATCTTGTTTCTATATAAACCGGGAATACAGTGTCTCCTTTCCGCCTACCCTAACTGTTCTTTCTGCTTCTATTTAAATCCAGTAATACTATATAATTTGACTATATCAATTAAGTGTTACTGAAACATTTCAAAACTCAGATTACTTTATCACTTGAGCTGATTATTTTCCAATTTAAGGTATTAAATAGACTTTATTAACAGCAATAGTGCTAAAATCCACTCGATCCCCGATCCATAAGTTACCTAGTAAAAATACCTTTCTCCTTCGGGGTGAGTCGCGTTAAAACCGCAATCCCCCAGACCTTTAATAATTTGGTATCTCTTTTTTAAGCACTAATTTTCGTTCCTATCAGTAAATCTTACTTAACAAACTATAAAGACCGAAACCGTCACTTGAATCCCTTTTCTGCTCATTAACTCATTAAATGGTTTCAGATTTATTCTCTTCTAACCGGTTTATTGGCACTAAATATCTATGAGTGCTAACACTATGTATTTTTAAACTGAATTGCACTTTCGAAAAGAAATAAAAGGTATCCTTGTTCCCCCTTAAAATCCCAGGTTTTAAATCAGTTATCTCGGCTTGATCCGCATTGAGCCGCTAACAACAGATCAACATATAATAGATATCAGCGCATCATGAAGTTTTGACCCGCAACTTGATCTCGCATCGTTTTCCAAAGAATCGGGCTTTCCTCCTACTTTCATCTGGCAAAATCATTCCTGCAATAACGAAAATCTTATTTGTACTGAGGATTTCGGTATTATTCCGGTGGCGTGTGGAAAAATAAAAGCCAAACAAAATTATTGGCTAAAATTAAGCTCCTTGGATTTCTTAACTTAAAGTGCAATTACGACGAATAAATTAACCAACCATAGTTTACCGATGGTTTTAATAACCGCAATGGTATCCGTTTTTTTAATGTACACGTAAAAAGTGCATCCTGATGTGTTTACTATGAATTCTTTAAGAAACTATTGACATAAAATCAAGGAGTTAATAAAATATATTTAGCACTCACTAACAAGGAGCGCTAACAAAGTATTTGTTCTTCCTTCAAATAAATTTAGTATTGATATTATCATTTGTTGGCGCGCTATTTAATCCAACCATTCCGGAAAGGTTATTTGAGCGCTTTTTTTGATCACTTTTTCATGAATGCTGTATAAAAGGAGTGAACGGTTTATCATGAATAAGTTTGAGACAAAATTAGCCGGAGCCGACCATCATTCTTACCGGGAGCTTTTTAAACGTTTCCCCGGCAACCCTATTCTTTCGTCCAAGGACTGGCCCTATGCCGCCAACACAGTATTTAACCCCGCCGCCACCCGATATAATGGAAAAATTCTATTATTGGTACGGGTTGAAGACCGCCGGGGCTTCTCCCATCTGACCAAAGCCATCAGTGATGACGGGATCACTAATTGGGTTATCGATGAAAAGCCCACCTTGGAACCTGATGTTGAGAATTATCCTGAAGAAAAGTGGGGCATTGAAGACCCGAGAATTACCTGGGTCGAAGAACTTCACCAATACGCTGTCATCTATACATCTTTCTCTACCGGAGGTCCATTGGTCTCAATGGCCTTGACGCAGGACTTTGAGACCTTTGAACGGTTTGGCCCAATCATGCCTCCGGAAGATAAAGACGCCGCCTTATTTCCCCGGAAAATCAATGGGAAATGGCTGCTTATTCATAGGCCAATTCCGGCTTATCATGGACCGGGAGCCCATATCTGGATCTCCCGCTCCGCTGATCTGAAATATTGGGGGGACCATCAGATCTTAATCCGTGCCCGTCAGGGTGGTTGGTGGGATGCCAACAAAGTGGGACTGAACACGCCTCCGTTAGAAACTCCTGAAGGTTGGCTCATCTTATACCACGGTGTCCGACAGACCGCCAACGGAGCCATTTACCGACTTGGACTTGCGCTGCTCGACCCAGAGAATCCACTTCGAGTTTTACGACGCAGCGACGAGTGGATCTTCGGCCCCCATGAGTTTTATGAACGGGAAGGTGATGTTGATGATGTGGTATTCCCCTGTGGTTGGGTGCTTGACGAAACGACCGGTGAAATCAAAATGTATTACGGTGCCGCGGATACCTGCATCGCTATGGCCACGACCCAACTTCAGGATTTACTGGACTATATCAAAAGATGTCCCGAACCGAAAGCAAATGAATGAAAAAGGAAATACATAATAAGGAGGTCTACACATGAAGGCATTATTTTTAGCTGGCGGGTTTGGCACCCGCTTGAAGCCAATCACCGACAACTTGCCAAAGCCGATGGTGCCGATTATGGGAAAACCTCTTCTCCAACACAATATTGAAAACCTTAAAAAGCATGGCATCAATGAAATTATTTTAAGCACTTGTTACAAACCGCACCTAATCCGCAGTTATTTTGGAGACGGTCACCAGTTTGGCGTTAAAATCAGTTACATAAGCGAAGATACGCCGTTAGGCACCGCCGGTGCTATCAAAAATGCGGAAACCTTTTTTGACGACACCTTTCTGGTGTTCAATGCCGATATCATCAGCGATATCGATATTACAGACTTAATCCGCACCCATCAGATCAAAGGAGCCCTGGCCACCATAGCGGTTACCCGGGTTGATAACCCTTCAGCCTACGGCATGATTGAACACGATGAAATGGGCTATATTACCGCATTCAAAGAAAAACCCCAGCCTCACGAGGGCACTTCCAACCTGATTAACGCCGGGGTCTACGTCTTTGAACCGGAACTATTAACCGAAATTCCTGCCGGCCGGGCCGTATCTATCGAACGGGAGACCTATCCGCTACTACTCCAAAAAAACTATAAACTCGCGATTTATGACCATTGCTCCTATTGGCTGGATCTGGGGACCCCGGAAAGGTATTTACAAGTCCAGAAGGATATTTTAAACGGTATCATTTCCCTGGGGACTTATGACTTTAGCCTCAGTCCGCAAAAGATCAGCCCGACGGCTAAGATTGATCCCAGTGCAACGATCTTGGGACCGGTCTATATCGGCCCTCACGTCCAAATCGGCCCGGGTGCAGTGGTAGGCCCTCATACTGTTGTGGGCGAGCATTCCACCGTCGAACGGGATGCCACGATCAATGCCAGTGTAGTATGGGACCGGGTAGTTGTTGGCAGCCGGGCTTCGGTGGTTAACGCGGTAGTTATGTCCAATTGCCGGGTGAACACTAACAGCAAAGCATCCAACTTGATTTTATGTCCTTATTCCAGTCATCCGCTTGCAGTATAAACAGTGGTAAGGAGGTTGTTTGGATCATGGTTTCTAACCGGAATCGAATTATTGCTTTTTTAAGCACATACCCACCCCGGGAATGCGGCTTGGCCACCTTCACCCAAGACCTGGTCCGGGAGTTGGATAAGGTCGGATTGCTCAACCGGCCGAAGGTCATTGCCGTTAGTGATAACAATTACCAATACAGTGATCGGGTAATCATGGAGCTTGTACAGCACGATCGGGAGAGCTACCGGAAAACGGCAGACGCCGTCAATAATTCTCCTATCGAGCTTCTGGTAATCGAGCATGAGTATGGCATCTTCGGCGGTAAAGCGGGTGAATTTCTTCTGGACTTGGTGGACCGACTTCAGATACCGCTGATAACCACACTCCATACCGTCTTGCCTAACCCGTCGGAAAAACAGCGAGAAATCTTGACTTTACTCGGCCAAAAAAGCGCCAGAGTCGTTACTATGGCTAAAAATACTAAGCCCATCCTGGAGAACGTCTACCAGATCGATCCGTCAAAAATCGAAGTGATTCACCACGGTGTCCCTTACCGGCTCCTCGAATCCAGGGATAAAATCAAAGAAAAACACGGGCTGTCCGGTCGTACTGTTATCAGCACTTTTGGACTGCTCAGTCCCGGGAAAGGGCTGGAATATGGAATCGAAGCCATTGCCGAGGTAGTTCAAGACCATAAAGACGTGGTCTACCTCATCCTGGGTCAAACCCACCCCTGCGTTAAAAGAGAATCCGGCGAAGCCTACCGGGAGAAGCTGATGGAAATGGTAGCCCGTTTTGGGATTACCGACCACGTGCAATTCGTTGACAAATATCTATCCCAGGATGAAATAATCAACTACCTAAAGCTATCCGACATTTACATGACGCCTTACCTCGGAAAGGATCAGGCGGTTAGCGGTACCTTAGCTTACGCCGTCGGTTACGGCCGGGTCATTATCTCCACCCCATACAGTTATGCCCAAGAAATGCTTTCCGAAGGCCGGGGCCTGTTAGCAGAGTTTCGTAATGCAGGCTCACTGGCAAAACAGATCCGGTATGTGTTGGAACATCCCGAAGCGAAAAAAGAAATGGAAAAGCGGACTCTAAGTCTCGGTCGAACGCTGCGGTGGAATTATGTTGCCAATCATTATACCAAGCTGTTTATCGATACCCTGGAAAAAATGAAGTATACAGACAGCATGGTGGTGTGAGATGGAAAAACCAGTGTCTCACGTGGTGATAAACGATGATTATATTTTCCGGCTTACGGATGATACCGGTATGCTGCAGCATGGAAAATTCGGTATTCCAGACCCCCGTCATGGCTATACTACTGACGACAATGCCCGGGCGTTAATCATGGCCTTGATGCTTTATGAACGTTCTGGAAAGAAAAAATATCTGGATCTGGTATACCGCTATGCTTCATTTCTTCTGAATGCCCGGAATTCCGTAGGGATGTTTAAAAATGTAATGGGTTATGACCGGAAATGGCTTGATGAGGAAGGGTCGGAGGATTGTTTCGGCCGTTGCCTCTTGGCTTTAGGATACGCAGTATCCAGCACAGCTGCGCCTCAAGGGATGAAACATGGTTTTTCACACCTTTTGAATGGTGCCATTCCCCATGTCTCCTCCCTTAAATCACCGCGGGCCAAAGCATACTCCCTCATCGGTCTGGCCTATCTGGTAGCTGACGAAGCGAAAGACTTGGTGAAGGCCATAGCCCGGTCGCTTTGCGGCCACTATGAGGAATACAAAGATAACGGATGGAATTGGTTTGAAAACATTGTCACCTACAGTAACCATATCCTACCTTGGTCACTTTTTACAGCTTTCCGGGTTACAGGAGAGCCAAGGTTTTTGGATGTGGCCGAAGAAAGCCTGGCGTTTCTTGGCAAGTTAACCTTAAAGGATGGTTATTTCAAGCCCATCGGCTGCCACGGCTGGTTTAGAAAAGGCGAAAATCCGGCTGCCTTTGACGAGCAGCCCATTGAGACCTGTGGAGCGATTCTAACCTATCTGGAGGCATTTGAAATTACCGGGAATCTGAATTACCTCCAAAATGCCAAAATTTGTTATGATTGGTACCATGGTGCAAACTCCAAGGGAATCATGGTAGTCGATCCGGTTAGCGGCGGATGTTACGACGGGTTGACAGAACAGGGTATTAACCTTAATATGGGTGCAGAAAGTCTTATTTCATACTGGATCTCAACTTTAAAAATAAACAAATTTATGGGCTAAACCGCTCAACAAAAACGGATTATTCTATGGCATTGTGACTGTAACTATTATATTGATATGGAGGGATGTAAATTGAACCGGATCCATGAATCAATTTTCAGGCAGTATGATATCCGCGGTATTTATCCGGATGATCTGGATATTAATGATGCCGAGCTGATTGGAAAAGCCTTCGGAACTTTTATTAAACGAAAGGGCGAAACCGAAGCGATTGTCGGAAGAGATAACCGGAAATCATCTCCCACCCTCTTCAACAACCTGGTGAAGGGGTTGTTAGAAACCGGAATTAATGTCAAAGATATTGGCGTGGTAGTGACGCCTATATTCTATTATTCGACCTATCTTTTTCAGATTAAATCAGGAATAATGATTACCGCCAGCCATAACCCGGCAAACTACAACGGGTTTAAAGTCCAGTATGACGGCAGAACGTTATATGGAGAAGAACTTCAACAGCTCCTTAAACTAATCCAAAGCAACGATTTTGAAAAGGGAGAGGGAAAATTAACACCCCTTTCACCGGTAAACGATTATATCCGGATGATTACGGAAAAAATCAAACTTTCGGGACGCTGCCTCAAAGTAGTGGTAGATTGCGGAAATGGTACGGCGGGTCTTTTTGCGCCACGACTTTTAAAGGAATTAAATTGTGAGGTCATTCCTATTTATTGTGACTCAAATCCCGATTTTCCAAATCATTTTCCGGATCCGACCAAACCGGAAAATTTAACGGATCTTATTAAAACGGTCAAAGCAAACCGGGCCGATCTTGGCGTAAGTTTTGACGGTGACGGGGACCGGATCGGCGTCGTCGATAACCATACCAACATTATCTGGGGCGATCTACTGATGATTCTCTTTTGGCGGGAAATTTTACCCAAATACCCCGGAACTCCAGCCATTGTGGAGGTTAAATGTTCCGAAACATTAGTGGACGAAATTAAACGGCTGGGCGGGAAACCATTTTTTTATAAGACGGGTCATTCGCTGATTAAAGCAAAAATGAAGGAGTTAAATGCGGTCTTTACCGGTGAAATGTCAGGCCACATGTTCTTTGCTGATGAATACTTTGGCTTCGACGATGCGCTTTATACCTGTGCCAGGCTGCTCCGGATTCTGTCGGAAAATAATAAGCCCTTAAGCGAACTTTTAGCGGACGTGCCAAAGACCTATGCTACACCTGAAATCCGCGTCGAATGCTCCGAGAAAGAAAAACGATTTTATGTCGAACAAGCAACCTCCTACTTTAAAGCACTGGGCCATCCGATCATCGATATTGACGGGATCCGGGTCCGGTTTGAGGACGGTTGGGGGTTGGTTCGGGCGTCCAATACCGGACCGGAATTAATTGTGCGTTGTGAAGCCAAAACTCCGGAGGGCCTTGAACGGATTAAAAAAGAATTAGCGAAATCGATTAATCCGTTAAAGGTCGCTTGAAAAAGGCTTTCATCAAGCCCTTGCTATCCTGAATGTTTTACCTGCTTGCAATTTATAGGTTTAGTGAAGTCAGACCGTCCTCGCTTTTACAAGGACGGCTCTTTTTACGCTTCATTCCTTCTTTATAATAACCTCATTCATGCTTCCGGAACGAAAACCGTCCAGATCTAGGGTGACGTAAGGATAGCCGATTTCATGCAGTTTCCGACTGATTAAATCCCGGTTGCCCCAGGCCAAATCCAACTCGGTTTTACCAACTTCGATCCTGGCCAAGGGGAAATGGTCTCGAACCCGAATCTGAACTAAACCAAGGGAGGTTAAAAAATTCTCGGCCAGCTCGATTCTTTTTAAAACGGCAGGAGTAATCTCGTTCCCATAGGGAACCCTGGAAGCCAGGCAGGCATAAGCCGGTTTATCCCAGGTCGGCAAAGACAATTCTTTTGAAAAATCTCGGATCTCCTGTTTAGTCATACCAACTTCCTGTAAAGGACTACGCACTCCCAGTTCCTTTGCTGCCCTGTGCCCGGGGCGATGGTCGGATAAATCATCCAGATTCGCCCCATCCATCAGCACCCAACCACCCTTTGCCTCGGCAATCTTTTTTAATTCCTGAAACAAGGCCATGTGGTTTATTTTAAAACGGGCCGCCACTTCTCTGGCGTCGGAGAGTTGCTGTTCCGGATAAGTCGGAGACACGGCCGTTACCGCTAAGGCCTGTTCTCCCAATACCTCCCGGGCGACAACAGTTAAAAAAGTGCTGTCCACTCCTGCGGAATAAGCGATTACCGCCCCAGGCAACGGCTTTAACAACTCTTTAAGCTTCTCCAGTTTATTCAAAGCCCATTCCCCCAAAATATAAGAAAGAAAATCGGAATAAGAATATTTTACCGTAGCCAAGATTAGCAATCAAGTTAAACCTACAAACTTTGGCAAATAAAATTTTGGTTTGCGACTATCCTTGAAAATAGTAGTTATTTATGTTAGAATTTATCTAAATCCTATCATTTTACTATGTATTAACGAAAAGAGGTAACATTATGCAAGTTTCCACCCGAGGCCGTTATGGATTAAGGGCGCTGGTCGATATGGCGTTGCATGCTACCGAAGGGCCGATGGCTTTACGGGTTATCGCCGAGCGTCAAGGTATCTCCGAATCTTATCTGGAGCAGGTCTTCACCAGCTTGCGCAAATCAGGGTTGGTAAGGGCTTCCCGGGGGGCCCAAGGCGGTTATGAACTAAACCGCCCCGCCAATCAAATTACAGTTGGAGAAATTCTACGTTCTTTAGAAGGTCCGATTGTTCCCGTTTATTGTGTCGGTGAACCATCCGACGGACCATACTGCGAACGCGAGAATTATTGTATTACCCGGTCATTCTGGGAGGAACTGCGGGACAAGATCAATGAATTCCTGGACGGAACCACCCTTCAAGATTTAGTTATCCGGGCTAAAGCAATAGTGCCTGAAGAACCGATGTATTTTATTTGACTATTAACTATTTTGCCATGCCGGAAGCTTCGCCATCATTCCCCGGGCCGCGTTACGGGCGGCATTTTCATCTAACCCCTGGGTTTTGATAATAAATCCCGTTAAGGAGGTGAGTTTTTCTTCATATGACTGCATTGTTCCGTCAGGCCGGGCGCAGTGAACGCAATAATCTTTGGTTGGGTCTCCCTTTGCATAATCCGCCGGTTTTTCCATTGGCATACCGCAGGCAATACATATTTTCATCTTTCAAGACTCCTTTCGAAATTAGTATAGTGTTAATCAAATTAGTATAGTATTAATCGAAATTTACGCCTAATTTTGGCAATTCCTGATTAGCGGTTTCAGTGATTTCGTATCCTGCCGCTCTATCCTCGCATAATTTAAGTCAATCCAGTTCAATCAGTCTTTCAAAAAGCCGTTCGCCAAGCTTTCCACCTAAATGCCCGTAACAACGCCGGGCTTGCAGAGATAATTTGCAACAGGCTATTCCTCCTTTGCCAGCAAATTTAAGAAATAGTTCAGCAAGTCCGTGCCATATCGTTTTAAAATTGATTCACCTGGAGCGAATAAATCCCGGTTGGTTAAATAGTAATGGATCAATCCAATCCAGGTGTTAAAGAGCAAATGAGTCGGGAACGGGCGGATTTTCCCCTCAGCAGTTTCCCGCTCAAGCGCTTGACAAAGATGAAAGGAGAGCGCCGATTGAATCATTACCAGCGTATTACGGGAGCGTTCCGGGAGCAGATGGCCCTCCATAACCAGACGGCTATAAAAAGGTTCGTACTCGGTTAACCCTTCCAGGTAAGCTTCTAAAACCTGTCGCACTCCGCCGCCGTTAGCGGCGAGTTCATGAAGGCGAAGGGCAATTCGAGCGCCGAACTCTTCGATGACCGCGGTTAAAAGCTCCTCTTTAGTTGGAAAATGGACAAATATAGTCCCGTGAGACACCTTGGCTGCTTTAGCGATATCCGCCGTCCGGGTGGCTATTAAGCCATGCTCGGCCAATTGTTGAAAGGCAACTTCAATTAGATGGCGGTGGGTATGTTCTTTCTGTTCTTGACGGTTTACTTTTTTCATCTCACTGACTTTGAACTCACTGAGTATATACTCATTATATTTGAATAAAAATCTCTTGTCAATAGCAAAAACAGAAAATGGGTTAGAAGGTTAAAACGCTGTCATTTAATATAAAGACAGCTTCTCTGGAAAACGACAAGCAACTCTGTTCCGGCTAGTTTTCTTGTTGTTGCAAAGAGTTACCCATTTTTACTCTCTCAAACTTTAACTTACCCGATCCACAACCCTTCGATGCGAACCTGCAATCCATCGAAGGTTCTGTTTACATAGTTTGATGGCTTCGCCTTCCCGGCCGGAGAAACCCAGGCAGATATGACCGGGTAGCCGGTAATAAGGTTGACCGATTACATAAGCATTGGCGATTTTTGCTTGGATCCCTTGAATTAGCCGCTCCCGCAACTGGACCAGCCGGGCCGCTTCCCCGGACATCTCCGCAACGGCTATCTCAGCAGCTGCTCCAAATCCGACAAATCCCGGCACATTTTCAGTAGAAGAACGCCGCCCCGATTCTTATCGGCTAATAGTTCGATATCATTGATTAACGTAGTCTTTCCCGAACCGGTCGGCCCTACGATACTTACGACATCTCCCATTTTAAGTTCGGTCCGTTCTATTGGTTCAAGTTCCCCGTTTCGACCACACCCTCCTAAGATCGTCACACTCTCAATCAACACTCTCAGCTCCTTCATGTGTTAGTCCCTTTACTTCAAGCTGAAAATATTGTATTCTTTAGGCAAATATAATGTGAGTAGATAAATCTGTTTACTTATATTATAAAAGTAAAATGACCCAGCTTGGTTTATTAAGAGTGGGTCATTTTCGATAGTACCTATATAACAGCCATCCGTAATTAATTACCTAAAAATCCGGGACAACCGCCCTTTATATTTATCCCGGATAAATTTCATCATCTTCATCAGATCTTGACAACTGGGCCGGTTCAATCGCGATGAACTGAAGATGTCCGTGATTGGAGACAATATCCAGAACCGTCCCCCGCTTTGGCTAAATTGGTCTCCATTTTACAGCTTGCTTTTCGATCACTGATATCAAAGCATTTAAGAGGGTTACCACTATTCCAACAAAAATTATTCCTGCCAATACCCGGGTATAATCCGCATAATCCGAATATTTCTTAATAAAGAACCCCATTCCGGACTGAGCTCCGATCATCTCCGCCATTACCAGTACCATAAACATTGATGAGAACATAACTCTGAATCCTCTAATAATTCCCGGTATCGAATATGGCAGGATTACTTTGAACAGCATAGTAGCGGTGCTGACATCCATAGCCTTGGCTGAATCGATAATTCGTTTGTCTATTGAACCAACTTGGTTGATCATATTCATAAAGGTCGGCCAGAATAAACCGAAGGCCACTACCGCTATGGAGGCGCTGCTGAAAGTCGGCAGAAGCGCAATGAGATAGGGAGTGTAAATCATTGGCGGGATCGGCGATAAAACTTTAGCAACCGGATAAAGATCATTTTTTAAACGTTGATTCCATCCCACAATTAATCCCAGCAAGTTACCTAAGACCAAGGCAATGGAAAAGCCTACGAACAATAAATACAAAGAACTAAATAATCCCTCCAAAATGAGCTGGTTGTCGGTAATGAATACCTGAAAAACATTTTCAGGCGCAGGGAACAGCGTTGGCGTAAGCAGATTCAAAATTCTGGTCGCTAATTCCCAAATAATCAAAAGGATGAACATTGCATGGGTAATGTCCTTTACATGCTGCTTTTTATTATACCTGACGCTTTCATAG
>DATCLA010000229.1:0-19661 GCA_036564195.1 Bacillota bacterium | reverse complement strand
ATCCAATATATAGTATAAAACTTCTAAAATTTACAGCTATTCGGAATGAACAGAGAGGGTTTTTTGCTGAACACGTCGAAAATAACTCACATTAACAAGCTAATCCCGGATTTTTATTAAAGGCCAAAATTAAAGCCGGTGAAAGTAATTTTGAAAATTGTTAGGTCTTCTTTGCTATTTTAAGGTTAATCCGAAGAAAAAAGAATAATAGGTTTAGAAATCAATAAATTTTACAATTTAGAAGGTGGTGGCGATCTAATGAAATTACCACGCTTGTGGATAGTTTTAGCGGTGACCCTCGTAGTAGTAGCTTTAGTTCTCTTCAAACCTGCCCAAAATTCTAAACAAGGTAAATCTTCCCAAGTAAATCTGCATAAGTCACAAATAATCAGTTACAATTTAGCCGCCGAACCCGAGACTTTGGACCCGGCTAAATCTACCGGTTTATCGGAAGCCCGGGTTCAGTACGCCTGTTTTGAAGGATTAGCTGTCTATGGGCCTAATGATCTTCCTCAGCCCGGTGCGGCCCGGAAGTGGACTGTTTCACCCGACGGTAAGACTTACACTTTTTATTTACGGGAAAATGCCAAATGGTCCAATGGTGATCCGGTAACCGCTGCCGATTTCGAATATGCCTGGAAAAGACTGCTTGACCCCAAGACCGCCGCTAACTATGCTAGTAATCTCTATTATGTTAAAAACGGCGCCGAATACAATACCGGTAAAATTAAAGACCCCGCCCAGGTCGGTATTTACGCCAGAGATCCATTAACACTGGTGGTTGAGCTGAAAGCCCCTTGCAGTTATTTTCCGGCATTAACTATTCATCCTTCTTTGTACCCGGTGAATCGTAAAGTGGTGGAAGCCAACCCGGACAAATGGGCCGGCACTCCTCAGACCTATGTTACCAACGGCCCTTTCAAGTTAGTCAACTGGGTTCATCATGAAAAATTGGAGTTTGTTCCCAACCCTTATTACTGGAACAGATCCAAGGTTAAATTGGACAAATTGATCTGTTACACTATTGAAGAACAAAGTACCGGTCTGACCATGTTCGAAACCGGCCAACTTGATCTCCTTGATGAACTGCCCCGGCAGGAAATTCCCCGTTTGGAAGCAGAGGGGCAAATTAAATATAGTTCCAGCATTAACACTTATTATTATTTATTTAATACTAAGAAAGCTCCGTTTAACGACATTCGTGTTCGCAAAGCGTTGACTTTGGCAATTGACCGTGGCCAGTTGATTAAATATATTACCAAAGCAGGCGAAAAGCCGGCCTTGGGCTTTGTGCCTTACGGAATTCCCGATGCTGAACCGCAAAGCATGTTTCGGGAGATTGGAGGTAGTTATTTTAAAGATGGTGATCTGGCCCAGGCTAAAAGACTGCTGGCAGAAGCAGGCTATCAGAACCCGGAGCAGTTCCCGACCATTGAAATTTTATATAACACCAGTGAGACTCATAAGTTGATTGCTGAAGCCATTCAGGAAATGTGGAGTAAAAATTTGAAGATCAAGGTCACTCTGACTAATCAGGAATGGAAAGTTTATCTGCAATCACGGGAACAAGGCAACTTCCAGGTGGCCCGGGCCGGTTGGGTTGGTGACTATGTCGATCCCATGACCTTCCTGGACCTATGGGTAAGTGATAACGGCAATAACTTTAGCGGTTGGTCCAATCCCAACTATGATCAACTGATTGCTTTGGCCAAACAAACTGCGGACACCAAAAAGCGTCTGCAAATTTTGCATCAGGCTGAAAAGTTGTTAATGGACGAGATGCCGATTGCCCCAATCTATTTTTATACCCGTCCGTACTTGATCCAGGAATGGGTGCAAGGAGTCCGTTATACTTCAGTGGGATATGTCGATTTTTCCAATGCTTTTGTTACCGCCCATTGACTTGGAACCGGTTTTGCTTTGCGGCAATAACTCCAAAAAAACTAATTTTGATTTAAGGCGGCTGCAGGCGCCGCGTTTAATCCTATTTGGGAGTGGGACATTTGATTGAGTATATTTTTAACCGGTTAAAATCATCCTTAAGCGCGTTGCTGGTAATCATCACTGTCACTTTCATTATTATGCATGCGATCCCCGGAGGACCGTTTACCAGTGAACGGGCGGTTTCACCGGAAATTGAAAAAAATATCAATGATTATTATCATTTAAACGATCCTTTATTAAAACAGTACCTTGACTATCTGGGAAGATTAATCCGCTTTGATTTGGGCCCGAGTTATAAATATTCTGAACGGACAGTGAATGATTTTATTAAAGAAGGTTTTCCGATTTCGGCAACGCTGGGCTTATTAGCGATTTTGGTTGCCTTGGGTTTAGGAGTGCCGGCCGGAGTCTTATCCGCCCTCAAGCATAATCAGTGGCAAGATAATTTGGTCATGTTAGTGGCAATTACCGGAGTATCAGTTCCCAGTTTTATCCTGGCAACCTTGTTGCAATACCTGTTTTCTTTTAAATTACATTGGTTTCCCCCGGCTCTCTGGGGAACACCGTCCCATCTGGTCTTGCCGGTGCTGGCTTTGACAGCGTTGCCGCTGGCTTTTTTTGCCCGGTTAATCCGTTCCAGTATGTTGGAGGTCTTAGCTCAGGATTATGTGCGGACAGCCCGTGCCAAAGGTTTGACAGAGGCGGTAGTTGTTTTCAGACATGTGTTAAAAAATGCTTTAATCCCCTTACTCACCGTGTTAGGACCGATGGTTACCAATCTGCTGACGGGGACGTTCATTGTGGAACGGATCTTTGCTATTCCCGGATTAGGGCGGCATTTTGTCACCAGTATTTATAACCGGGATTATTTTGTGATTTTAGGATTAACGCTTTTTTATGCGGCTTTATTGTTGGTTATGAATTTAGTGGTTGATCTGTGTTGCGCGGCGGTCGATCCCCGGATTAAACTTGAAAAGAAGGAGTACTGAGTATGGATTCTGTTTTTGAATTTGAACCGATCGGCCGGAAAACTGGGCCGGATCAGGCGTTAGTCAGACCCCAGACCAGTTATTGGAAGGATGCCTGGCGCCGTCTGAAGTTAAATAAAGCGGCGATTGCTTCGTTAATTATTATTATCCTGATTATAGTGGCGGCAGTTTTTGGTCCGCTTTTTTCTAAGTATTCCTATTCGGACCAAAACTTAATCTTACAAAATCAGCCGCCTTCCAGAGAACACTGGTTTGGTACTGATAGCCTGGGGCGTGATCTCTTTGTACGCTGCTTATATGGGGCGCGGATCTCATTGACAGTAGGAATTTTTGCCACTCTGATCAGCTTGTCGCTGGGAGTCCTCTATGGCGGAATTTCCGGTTTTTGGGGTGGTAAAATTGATAACCGCCTGATGCGGGTGGTCGATATTTTCTATGCGATTCCCTTATTATTATGGGTAATTTTACTGATGGTCGTCCTCAAACCGGGACTGCAAAATATCTTAATTGCCATCGGTGCGACCTATTGGTTGAATATGGCCCGGGTGGTCCGGGCTCAGGTATTGAGCTTAAAAGAACAGGACTATGTATTAGCGGCACAGGTTATTGGCGCAAGTAAGGGGCGAATCGTGTTACGCCATCTGATTCCCAATGCTATGGGGCCGATTTTAGTAACTGCAACATTTAATATCCCTCAGGCTATCTTTACCGAGTCATTTTTAAGTTTTATCGGGCTGGGAGTCAGTGCACCGCAGGCCTCTTGGGGAATGTTAGCCTCGGATGCTTTGGGAGGCTTGCGTTCCTATCCATATCAGTTGATTTTTCCGGCAGCATTAATCTGCCTTACGATGCTTGCCTTTAACTTTCTAGGTGACGGATTACGGGATGCTTTGGACCCGCGGCTGCGTAAATAGGTAAAAGAGTACTCCTTGCCGCATCACAACCATACGCTTAGGCTAAAGCAGGCAAAAAGAGCAGCTAAAACAGTTAAAGAAGGAGGTTTCTTTTTGAGTGGCTTATTGGAGGTAATTGATTTAAAGACATCTTTTTTTACCTATACTGGCGAAGTTAAGGCAGTTGACGGTGTTAGTTTTAAAGTGAACAGTGGCGAAGTGGTAGCACTGGTTGGTGAATCGGGATGCGGTAAGAGCGTAACCGCTTTTTCAATCTTACGTCTGTTGCCCCATTCCGGTAAGATTATTTCCGGCCAGGTTAATTTTAAGGGTATCGATTTAAGCCGCATTCCCGAATCTGAGCTCCGGTTGATCCGGGGAAATGAAATCAGTATGATTTTTCAAGATCCGATGACTTCCCTAAATCCGGTTTTATCAATTCAACAACAGCTGACCGAAGGGTTAATCCTCCATAAAAAGCAATCGCGACCTGCGGCGGAGGCTGCGGCGGTTGAATTACTAAAATTGGTAGGTATTCCCGCGCCGGAGGAACGTTTGCGCCAATATCCCCACCAATTCTCCGGCGGGATGCGGCAGCGGGTGATGATCGCCATGGCTATTGCCTGTGAACCGCAACTTTTAATTGCCGATGAACCGACTACTGCGTTAGATGTGACGATTCAAGCGCAAATCTTGGAATTAATGAAAGACTTTAAAATGAAAAAACGGACTGCGATTATTCTGATTACCCATGACTTAGGCGTAGTAGCTGGACTTTGTGATAAGGTAATTGTAATGTATGCCGGCAAAGTGGCGGAAAGCGGCACGCTGTATGATATTTTTTACGAACCGCGACATCCTTATACTTGGGGATTGTTAAATTCCGTGCCGCGTCTGGACCAGGCTGACAAAGAAAAGTTGGTTCCAATCTGGGGACAGCCACCGGATCTGCTGGCTCCGCCCCACGGCTGCCGTTTTGCACCCCGTTGCGAATATGCTATGCGTATTTGTGAGCAGGAGACCCCTCCCGGTTTTGAAATTTCCCACCAACACCAGGCTGCCTGTTGGTTATTGGATTCTCGGGCGCCTCAGGTTACGCGACCGTTGCGAAAAGGAGGGGCAGTTTCATGACTAAACCCAACACTGCCGGGCCTTTGCTTAAAGTTCAAAATTTAAAGAAACATTTTCAACTGTCCCAAGGTTTTTTTTATAAACAGCGCCGTGTTTTAAAAGCAGTCGACGGCATCAGTTTCAACATTGCCCGTGGCGAAACCTTGGGCCTAGTCGGTGAGTCCGGCTGTGGTAAAACCACCGCCGGTCGGACTATTATCCGGCTTTATGAACCCACTGCCGGAAAGATAATCTTTGACAATACCGATCTCATGGAACAAACCGGGCGGGCACTGCAACTGTTACGCCGTAAAATGCAGATGATCTTTCAAGATCCGTTTGCTTCGTTAAACCCTCGGATGACCGTTGCTGAGATTATTAGCGAACCTTTGGAAGTCCACGGGATTGCCTGTGGTAAGGCAGCCTTGGATCGGGTGTATCAGTTACTGGATCTGGTAGGTTTAAACAAAGATCACGCCGCCCGTTTTCCCCATGAATTCTCCGGCGGCCAGCGGCAGCGGATCGGGATCGCCCGGGCTTTAGCAGCGGAACCGGACTTTATCGTCTGTGACGAACCAATCTCCGCTTTGGATGTATCAATTCAAGCCCAGGTAATTAATTTACTTGAAAATCTCCAAGAAAAGATGAGCCTGACCTATTTATTTATTGCGCATGATCTGGCGATGGTTCGTCATACCAGTAACCGGATTGCAGTGATGTATCTGGGGAAATTAGTTGAGCTAACCGATTCCTGGGAACTTTATCAAAACCCATTGCATCCCTACACCCAGGCTTTATTGTCGGCGGTGCCCTTGGCTGATCCGATCAAGGAGGCCTCACGCCACCGTATCGTTTTGACAGGCGATGTCCCCAGCCCCGTTGATCCGCCTCCCGGCTGTAGTTTTCGCCCCCGCTGTCGGATGGCTTTGCCCCAATGCGCTGATGCCAGCCCGGTAATGCGTGAAGTCGGACCGGGACATTTTGTGAGCTGCTTTGCGGTGGGCTAAGGTTTTGAGCAACTTGGTTAACCCGGTACTGCCATGAGCTTCGGAAGAATGGCGCCGGGTATTATTTTTTCCCGCATTAGTGTGCAAAATAAAGATATTAAGTTTCAAGGAGGCAGCAATGGAATATATTATTGAGATGAATGCAGCGCACCAACTCACTATTCCCGAGGCGTTCGTCAATACTCTGGAGCTTGGTCCGAGAGCTTATTTCAGTGCCCGGCTGGACCGGGGAAGGTTGGTAATTGAGAGTCTTCCTTTTTCCAGTTTAGAACAGGCTAAATCATTAGAAAAGACTGTCGAGTCATTGCAACAGCAATAACGACGGAACAGTGACCTACCTCAAGGACTAATAGTAACAATATGTAAAAGCTACCTTTGCCAGGTAGTTTTTGTATTTCTGGAAAAGAGGCTCGCTTGTGCCTACTTAATTTCTGCTTATCCCTTTAAAATCATTACTACAGGTTTAGCTTATTAAACTTTGCCAACTTTTATATTTCAATATTTCTGTAATTGCAATTCAATGGAAATAATAGTAAAATATTGGCAGAAATCACGAGTCTATCTTCAAACCCTATACAAGAATCAATACGAGGAGGAATTTTAATGTCGTTTAGACTGAAGGTCGAAGGCGGGGAAAGCATTGCTTTGGGTGAGAATACCATTATTAACGCTATTTATCGGACTGACACCCCCGATAATTCCAATGCCCGCTCAACCGAAGTGGGAGCGGAACTCAAAGTATTGGGTAAAGTAGTAAATACTGCCGACGGCGACCAGACCGGTACCATAAAACTGGCGCAATGGTCTCTGGTTCCGGCCTCTAAGGCTGATTGTTACCGTCAGGTTACGTTGGAGGTTATCTCTGCCGGCCAAATAATTCGCCAAATTAAACTGCCCAATGCCTTTGTAGTCGATTATACCGAAGATTATGGAGCGGGGCAAGGGATCGGTACCTTCACACTTGTGGTCAGACAAAAAAGGGATAAGATCGAAAGTGTGACCCTAGAATACGGTTCTTCCGAAGCGGAATAATATTAAAATACCTGGAGTTAACGGCATTAGTACTTTACAGCTAATAATTTATGAAGATCATTAACGCTTTAGTATTGTTTCATCGGTCTATCTGATCTGGGCCCTATTAAGTTAAACAGGCTGTTAGCTTTTGTTTAACCGGAAAATTTCCCAATAAACAATCATTTTAAACCATGTTACTGATGTAAATCTTTTTTTAGGGTCGGTCGAGAGATTTCTCATGATCGCTTTGGCTAAGCAAGGAGAGATAAATTCCTGATAATTCCGGATGTTTTCGATCGGGTCTTCGATTACCCGCTGGCTGGCTTCAACTGGAGCTTTTCCACAATAATAATAATATAAAGTTGCGGCTAAACTGTAAAGATCAGAAAAACAGCCTTGTTTAGCAGTTTCCGAATAAAATTCCAAGGGCGAAAATCCTGGCGTAATGAAGATGTTTTTCCTAGTTACTTCTTTAAACTTGATCGCCGAGCCGAAATCAATAATTACCGGCTCGTTTTTACTGTTGATAATAATATTGCTGGGCTTAAGATCCCGGTGGATGATTCCTTTACGATGGAGTAACGCTACGGCGTTGAGCACCGGAATGAAAATTTGTTGCAAGAAGAAGCGGATCGAAATATTCTTTTCCGATACGATGAATTGCTCCAAGGTTATGCCTTTATAATATTTAGTTACGAGATAGCCGGTGTTATTGGCAGTAAAATGGTCCAGATATTTCATAATATTCTTATGTTCAAGTTCTTTTAAGATCAGCGCTTCATTAAAGAAAGCGGTCCTGGATTCAGCAAATTTTGTTTTATATGAAGAAAAACGATGTAACACGGTCTGCTGGTCCAAGTCACGTAAAACCAGTTTTGCGGGGAAAAATTCTTTAACAATACACAGTTGGTTACAGCTAAGGTCTTCCGCAAGATAGATAATTGATAAAGCACTGGTCGAAATGGCCTTTTTAATCAGATATCGGTTTTGCAAAATAGTCTTTTTGGGGAGACAGCGATACTTCAGATCCGGTTTCATTATGTTATTGAACCCTTTCAAAAATTATTTTTATCAGCGATCCAAACTTAAACAATGATTCCAGTAAACCCAAGTAATTACATTTTGCCCTATTTATAAATGTTTTGCAAGTGTTATTAGTTATCCTGTCATGTAACTTGAAGCAATGTAACTTGAAGCGTGGTAACGATGGAGCCGGAGGTTAGAACGGTAAATTATGGCAATTTTTTACAAAAATTTATAAGAAATTCTTCGGTTCCGGACTGGAATAAACTGGAAAGGTATGGTATTATATGTTATGTAATAGTATTAAATAGGCAAAATTTGCTATAAATATCCTAATTTCATGAGCATATATCCTTGGAAAGTCAAAATTGCAGAGGAAAAATGTTAAATATAATTTTTATAGTAAGTTGTTGAGATAAAAGATTAGCGCAACCAAGGAGGATTTTTATGGAGATTATTAATCAAACCAACCGTACTATTCTGTTTGAAGAAGTCAATCCGGAGAAATTAGACTTATTAACGATTATTGGTGACGTCAAAGAGATTGATAGCTTAAATGATGATAAGATTAAAGAAATTAACCAATACCTTTTAGTGCGCAGTTTTGATGAATTTTTGGAGAAATTCTCGCCCAGCGTTTATTCTTATTATAACGCTGCCAATCAAAAGGTCATATATACTTTGAAAAAGCCTCAAAATTTGCCGGATGACTGCATTTCCGAGATTAAACTGAACCAAAATAATGATTTTTTAAAGATGTTATTCACCTTGATCGATACCAAGCGAAGCCAAGGAATTAAAAATGTGGATTTCCGCTTTGAGAAAGTATTGGATATGATCTCCCCCAAAAAAGTGATTGAAGATATCAAACAAGTACGTAAAGAGATTCATTACTTATTCAATAAATACCAGGAGCTGGAGGATGGTGACCCTAAGAAACTGGATTTGGGGGATGCCCTGAATTACAAGTTTGAAGAGGCCAGTCAAAACTATAATAATGTCTTGGCAATGTTACCCCTGGCGATTGAAGACATTAAAACCAGGCTGTTATTTAGCAAAAGTCAAGAAGAGAATAAAGCCGAATCCATTCGGATCGGTTTGCTTAGCATGGGGGAACATGGTGAACTGAAGATAATTGAAGCACCCAAAGTTGACAGCACGGCTTTAATGGTAATGAATGAGCAACGTAACAATGAGATTGCTGCAGCCTTTGAAGAAGATTATGACGCAATCACCGAAAACCCCTCACCATATGTCCGCAGTTTGGTAGTACGGACTTTTTGTCCGTTACCGGCAGTACAAACTGAGATCGATGTGGAGCGAGAAGTCGAAAATTACAATACTTATTTGGAATTTTATAAAACTGCCAAGGATGATTTTGTTAAAACCGCCAAACCGTTAGTTGAGACGATTTTGGGCGTGAAAATGTTTTTTGATCAATACGCCACTAAGAATAAGGGGATGCAGCCTACATTAATCGTTACCAATAATAAACTGGACCAGACGGTTAAAAGTTCAAATATCCCCCGGTTGGAAACATTTTTGAACACCGTAAATGATAAAAACGATTTTACCGATACCATCTGGTTTGGAATTGTCCCTGCAGTTGAAATTGAAACGACTAAAAGATTACAAACCCGTCGGGAACGTTTTCAAGGCAATGAAAAACTTAAAAAAGAAAATGGTAATACGCTGGAGTCCCTAACCGCTTTGATGCAAATTTTGAAGAAATACCGGATTCAGGTCTTCTTCAATTTTCAGGCTAACGAAGAAACCACTTTTAACAGTCTGGCAACTACCGGAATTGAAAAATACATGGAAAAGTGCGAAATAATGACCAGACAGGATTATAGCGAATTTGTTATTCCCTGTATTCCTAATTTTACGATTATCCCCAAGGACAAGTCCGGAGTGGTCATTGATAGTAAGATGCTCCATACTGAAGAGGGGGTAAAACTATCCCGTGAAAAGGAAGACATTTTAAAGTTATGGATCGAAGGGGTTTACGTTGACGCTGCTTATGTAGCGGCCGGTATTGTAGCTGCTTATCAATGCCCTGAATATTTAAAACAATTTTTTAAAAATGTAAACCGGGAATTTCCGGGAGTGCGGTTTGATATCGAGTCGGGTGATAACAATCTTAAAGTAGTCACCACCATGGCTAAGGAAATCTCCGGCTTTACCAATACGATTAAGGATATGATCAACCGTCGGAGTTTCGGATTTGTCTTTTCCTCAGAAAATGCTCAATACCAAGGTAAGGATATTAAAAGGATTACGGTTTATAAGGCCCGCAGCCTTTCCCAGACCGAGGACGGCTTTGAGTCGATTTATAAGACGATGGTCAGTACTTATATAGAGCGGATTTTACGCTTCCATACTCTTGATTTTAAACAGGACCGGATTATCCAATTTTTCAGTAGCAATCCGAATAGTCCCAAGATGCGTTGGCTTAATGCCAATGGGTTTGTTAACTCTATTATTCAACCGGGCGACGATATTAATTACGTAATTGAACCGGAAAATAACATCTGCCAGATCGACCTGGTCTTTAATGGTAATGTTAAGAACCTGGAAGTGACAATTACCAAAAGTACCAGCGCCAGTCAAGCTTAATAAGGTCCGGAATTAAGGCTTTAACAGTTTTGTCCGGTAAAATGATTAAAACTGTTAGAGCGTTAATTAAAAAAATACAAGAGGAGGATTTACCGATGTTTGACAACCAAAATGCAGGCTTTTACACCTTGAAAGTCGAGGGAGGAGAAACGATCGACTTAAAAGAGGGCGATATTGACGCCGCTGTTTTTAAGGTTGACTCTCCCGATGATGCCGACGCTAAGAGTAATAAAATGGGTATCATTTTAGAAATTTCCGGAAAAATCTTGCAAGGCAAAAATGAAAATGAAACTAAGAAGCTGGCCAAATGGGCCTTGGTACCTTCCGGAGCTAAAGATGTAGAAAGAAAAGTCACGGTTGAACTGGTTAAAGCCAACAAGGTAATCCGGCAATACTCTTTTTCCCATGCTTTTGTAGTCGATTATACCGAAAGCATCAATGAGGACGGTGCCGGTACTTTCAAACTGTTTATTAAACAAAACAAGACAGTGGCCGGTGGTAAAGTGACTATCGAAGGCGGTTACGATAAGTAATACTCATTCATTATTGAATCTGATTGGGAAAGGTAGTTTAAAGCTACCTTTCCTCAAAATTGATAAGAGAAGATTTTAATGTTTTAAGGTGTTGGAATCAGCAAAATTGATTTACCGGGAAGGTTGCGGATGAAAACATATTATGAAATCTTAGGGGTTACCCCCAGTACTACCAAGGAAGAGTTGAAAAAGGCGTTTCGTAAATTAGCCCGGCAGTACCATCCCGACCTTAATCCCGGGAACCGGGAAGCGGAAGCCCAATTCAAGCTTATTAACGAAGCATATAATACTTTGAGTGATGATTCCTTAAAAGCTGCTTATGATCGAAAACTCGAAGGAAAAATAGATCAGGCCGGGATACCAGGTGCTAATGTAAGAAAGCATCATCAATACCAGCCGTTTAATTTTGAAAATCTGGAACAGAGTTTTGAAAAATTTTTTGGTTTTAATCCCAAGACTAAGGAAACAGTGAAGCAACAAGCAAAAGGGCAAAATCCTTTGGACACATCCGATCTATTCGAGCGGTATTTTCAAGTAAAAAAGAAATAGCTGCATTGAGAGGGATATGAGATGAGAAAGTTCTTAAATCTGATTAATATTCCCAAACATATTAAAAATTACATTCTCTTCCGTAAACTTGAAAGCTATGAGAGTAAACAGAATACCTTTTGGATTTTTATCATCGACCTATTAATCCTGGCCTTATTTTTAACATCGGTTTATTTTATTTATTTCGTCAATCAAAATAAGAGTCTTAAAAAGGCCGGGTTGATTGGCTCGGTGACCTTAGTAGTCGGTTATTTAATCAAGATTTCAGGGTCAGTTAATAAATATGAACAGAAATATGACGGGATCCGAAAACTGATTTTAAAAGATGACGATGGCCGTAATGTTAAAGTATGGAATATCGAAAACAAAACAGCGTTATTGGTGGGGAAGAAGAGCCGTGACAATGATGTGGATATCGATTTATCTGATACGCAGTACGCTGCTTTAGTAAGTAAACAGCACGCAGTTTTGAATTTTTCGGGAAACTGTTGGTATATTGAAGATTTGGGTTCTACCAACGGTAGTGGGATTAAGCGGTTTAAAGATAAAACCCGGTTCAAGTTGGAACAAGGAAAACCTTACCGTTTAAATATCGGTGATTTAATTTATATTGCTAACATTAAAATTTTGGTGAAATAATTAACTCTTTTACATGGAGGAATCGGAAATGAACCTGGTAAGATGTGAAAACGGTCATATGTACAGCGCCCGTAAACACGGGAAAACCTGTCCTTACTGTAATGTATCGGGAAGCGAGTCTAAAAGAACCGGCAAAAAAATGCAGACTATATCTCACACTAACGATGACAATGCTAAAACCATGGGATTTTGGGATGACGACGGAATGGAGCCGGTAGTTGGCTGGATAGTCTGTATCGAAGGAGCATCCCGAGGACAAGATTACCGGATCCGTCCGGAAAAAAATTTTATCGGGCGTTCGGAAGAGATGCATATCATCATTACCGGTGATAATACGATTTCCCGGCGTAACCATGCTATCATCAGTTATAATCCGGTGGAACGGAACTTCTTTCTCATTCCTGGGGATGGAGTAGGAATTGTTTACCATAATAATGAAGCAGTATACTCACCAGTTGAATTAACTGCCTATGATGTTATTCAAATGGGCAAAAGCAAGTTTATTTTTATTCCTTTATGTGGGATTCACTTTGAGTGGGAAAACGAAAATAGTAAGGAATAAGGCTAATGGACACCAAAATATTGGAAAATCCCTCTTTGGTATGCTCCTTTCTGATGTTGCTTTTGTTTATTCTCATTAAAATACGGCACTCATTATTGTGCAGCAGGACAAAGAGAGCAATTCAAATCGGAAATTCACAAATCCAAGGTAGCAGAGATGAACAAGAGGATTCTTTTGCAACGGTTGAAAATGATCACGGTTTGCTGGCGGTTTTAGCGGACGGGATGGGGGGGTACAGCGGGGGAAAACAAGCAAGCAGTATTGTAGTTAATACTTTTGTCGAAGAATTTAACAATTGTGAAATTAATTCTACAGCAACCTTCTTTGAGAATACTTCTTTTTTATGTAATCAAAAGCTTCTGAAACTTGGCAATGAAGTCAGAAGTGGTTCTACTTTAGCTGCGGTGGTGATTGCTAAAGGGTATCTCAATTGGATTTCAATTGGTGACAGTGCCATTATTCTCTGGCGTGACGGTGAATTAGCTAATTTAAATAAAAAACATACTTTTCAATCTAAATTGGAAGCAGATTATCAGTCAGGAAAGATTTCAAAGAAAGAAATGTTAAACAATCCGAAGAAGAAACGCTTAACCAGTTATCTCGGTTACGACGGGTTGAATGAAATCGAATTGAATAAGAAACCTTTAAAAATTTTACCTGGTGATAAAGTTATCCTGTGCAGTGATGGTGTTTATAACAGCATCTCCGAGATTGAGCTTGAAAATATTCTCGCTTTAAACCTCAGGCCGTCCAAAATCGCAGCGCAGATCATGGAAAAGATCTCAGCGAAGAATGATCCGCATCAAGATAACGCCACTGTCGTGATTTTAGAATATAAAAGCTAAATCTAAAAAAGCTGCAGGGAGGCAGTTCCGAATTTTTAAAATTTGGAGGCTATTTTATCTTGAGAAAGACTAATTGTGACTTTAATTCGAGTTTTGTATCGGAACCGGGAACCTTTATTACTAATAAAAGCTATTTCGCTTTTGTGGAATTAGACGATCTGGCCTGCTGGGTTGCTGCCGACGGTTTAGACTCCGACGAAGAGAAAGCAAGCGCCCAATTAGTAGTACATCGTATTTTTGAAAATTTTATGGAACACCCGACGCTTTCCCGGTTTAAGATCAGACAATACCTTCAAAACGCCCATAATTTATTACAGACGGAAAGCCGTAATGTCAGGCTAAAAGCAGGGTTGATTATGCTGGTGACCGATTATTCCAAAATTGTCTGGGCAGTGGCCGGTAACGCTAGATTATACCATTTTCGTAGGGGAATTTATAACTTTCGGAGTAAAGATCAGTCGTTAGCTCAGTTAATGGTGGATTCGGGGAAGCTTGATGAAAGCGAAATCAATGAGCATGAGGAACACAACAACTTAATTAACTATTTAGGTAAATCTTCTGGTTTTAAACCCTTTGTTTCCCGCCCCTACCGACTGGCGGACGGGGACATTATGTTACTTTGCAACTCCGGTTTTTGGGAAAACATGACAACGGAAGAGCTGGTCGAAGTATTACCGGATTCAAAAACTGCCGAAGAGTTCGTCGATAATTTGGAAGAACTGCTTTTAAGTAAACAAAATGAAGTTTTGAATAATTATACAATTGCGGCGGTCTATGCCAACCGGGTCTTTAAAGAAAATACTATTGATTATGCCAGTCTTGCCAAACGAGCGGCAATGGTAGTGATCCCCATGTTATTAATGTTAGGAATCGGATTAGCTATTAATCACCGTATGGAAACAGTCCGCGCTCAAAAAGAACTCCTTGCCAAGCGGCAATTAGTCTTAAAGCAGCAAAAAACCATGAATCAGCACGAACAAAACGGCGACCAATATGTAAGCAGTGAGAAATTTCAGGAAGCAGCGGAGGAGTATCAAAAAGCCCTGGAAATCGTGAATAGTTTAAATAATTCTGCAAAACAAGCAGTTTTGCAAAGAAAAAATGAAATTTCAATGTTAGTTGTGGCAGGAGATAATTTTTATACCAGCGAAGAATTCCAAAAAGCTTATGACAGTTATGTCAAGGCTAATAAAGCAGCTAACAGCCTTTCCTATGATCAAAAAGGAATTCGTTCTCGGATTGCCAAGGCTAAAAATATGATTGAAGTGAACAATCTGATCAAACAAGGTGATGCTGCGAATCTACGTCATAATTACACCGACGCCAAGGAAAAGTACCAATTGGCAAGAGGAATTGCCGAACAATTGTCCGCCCAAGCGATCATTGCCAGAATAGATGCAAAGCTTAATACTATTGAGCAACGCCGCAGCGAAGAAGAGCAGAGAAGAAGGGAAGAAAACGAACGCAATAAAAGTATCTATCAAGCTAAACGATTGGAAAAAGCCGGCGATGATCAATATAATCAAAAAAAATATAAAGAGGCTTTAGAATATTATCAATTGGCGAAACGCGCCTATGAAGGGTTAGGTCTGACCCAGGATATAATTATGGTCGATCAAAAGATTAAAAACACTGAAAAAAGGACCAGGGGCATTATTAATCGTATCTTCAATTGACTCAGGTTTGCTGCTGATAAAGCAATCCTTGCTGTCTTTGGTTTAAAACTACCATGAAAATGGCTAGCAGCAGGAAATCACCGCTGTCGTAATTTAGCCGGTAGCCATTTTCATGAACAACCTCTTTTTTCTTTCTTTAATGTCAAGTTCTCCAATTCATCCCTTTTAGCCATTTTACCTTCCGGTATCATCTTCAAACTATTGTAAAGATGAAGCTAAATTTCTAAATGAATTATAAATTATTTAAGAATAAAGGAAGCTAGACCAGTTAATAATTTACTATGTTTTCTAAATGATTAACTAGAATTGGAGGATGGATTTGGATAAAAAGCTTAATTTAACAATCGGAATATTATGTCTAGTTCCTCTGATCATGGTTTTGGGAAATTCGATGTTAATTCCGGTATTACCCAGTATCCAAAAAGAACTCCATGTTAACGTAGTTCAGGTAGGTCTATTGATAACATTTTTTTCAATTCCTGCCGGAATCGTGATTCCCTTTGCCGGAGTGCTTTCTGACCGGGTCGGGCGTAAAAAAGTAATGTTTCCGGCGCTGCTGATTTATGGCAGTGGCGGAATTCTGGCAGGAATTTTCGCCATCGTCTTTCGCGAGCAGGCTTTTCCTTGGATTATCAGCGCCCGCATTATTCAGGGAATTGGAGCGGGTGGGACCTATCAATTAAGCATGGCCTTGGCCGGAGATTTAATTCAGTCCAGTGAACGGTCTAAAGTTTTGGGGCTGCTGGAAGCTGCTAATGGAATTGGAAAAGTAGTTAGTCCTCTAGCGGGAGCGGCCTTAGCACTCATTTCCTGGTATACTCCTTTTTTTGTATATGGGATTTTAGCGATTCCCGTAGGGCTGCTGATTCTCTTTTTAGTAAAAGAGAATGTTAAAAAACTGCAGGAAAACGTGGCACCGCTGCCGGAATATTTAAAAAAGGTGAAGGCGCTCTTTGTTCAGAATTGGGTGGCATTAATAATTTCCTTTTTAAGCGGTTTATCTGTTTTATTTGCGCTATTCGGGTTATTGAGTTTTTATTCTGACCTTTTGGAAACGCAATTTAAGATTAAAGTCTTTACCAGGGGGTTAATCTTGGCAGTACCGGTCCTGGTGATGACGATTACCGCCTATATTCTCGGTACTGTGATGCAGAAGCAGTTGACGCAGATTTTAAAGTGGGCGGTAATCATCGGCCTGTTTCTGGTAGCAGCGGGGCTGATTCTCTTTTGCCCCTGTAAAAATATGTTATTGTTTACCGCCACAACTTCACTGCTGGGCCTGGGTGCCGGCGCGGTTTTGCCTTCTTTAAATACTTTAATCACTTCAGCGGCTCCTAAAACAGAACGGGGACTGATTACTTGTTTATACGGTACAGTGCGCTTTTTTGGTGTTGCCATTGGCCCGCCCCTCTTTGGGTTTGCACAAAAGCTTACTAAACCACCAATTTTCTTCAGTACTGCCGGCATCTGTATTGTGCTTGGTCTATTATTTTTCTTTTTTGTAAAGCCTTCTCAAGTAATCCCGGAAGAAATTCAAAAGTAAGCAAAAGTTAACAACCGGTCCGGAGAATTATTTCTGGATTTTATTTCAATAATAAACTTAAGGGAGTGAGTTTCGTAATTCCAAAGTATTCCATTTAATACGATATATTGATTGCTTAATCCAGGCTAGACACCATATATTGTGTTAAAAGTTTTGGGAATTTATGAAACCACCCAATGCAGACTCAGAGATAAAAGGAGGAAAATGAAGACAGTTGCGGCAACTTACCAGCGGAGAAAAATTGACTTTAAGTAATTTATTGCAAGCGGAAACCAACAGTTTGGCAATGGCTCGAGCGGGAATTAATGCAATTACCGATGAGCAATTAAAAACACTGGCCCAGTCGGGTCTGACCGCCGCTGAAGCTCGGATTGCCGGTTTGCAGGAGTTCATTAGTGAAAACAATTTAACAACAATTAAGGAGGTGCAATAATGGCATTATTGGACGATTTATTTGGGGAAACTACCGGCGCGGATCTCAATCAAGTGATCGCTATCAATAGTCTGGCGGGAGCAGCGGCCGCTGCTAATGCCTATTTGACGGCAACCTTAGCGGCGACTACTCCGGAAGTACGCCGATTATTTGGCGAATATTTGAATCAAAGTTTGATGGCACATGAAGGATTGACCAATTTAGCCCTAAAAAAGGGGTGGATCAATCCTTATGACAATATTGACAACCAATTAAAAATGTCTTATGAAGGATCAACAAAGGTCGTAGTGGGGGAATCAGTACCAGCAGAGGTTTAGTAGCAGCACTATTTTTGTTAAAGCTAAGAAGACGTTCTTTGGGAACAGGCTGTTTGATGTCAATACCATTAAGGTATAATTCAAACAGCCTTGAAAAATGATTATTACAGGTTAACAGTCCAATTCCAGCCGTTATTGTTATCCCAGTTATCGGCGGAGTCTTTAAAACAAAAATTAATTTCCCGCTTACCTTCCGGTTGTACCTTTACTTCAAAATCTCCGTTTACCAGATGCTCCATTTTTACTGTCCGGGCCGGAAAGTTCCAATTGTCAAAGGCATAATGTAAATATACAGCGTTAGCCCCGGCAGTTTTTAGTAAGCCTCGATATCTAATCCGGATCATCCCATCGGTTCCATCCCGCTCCTGATTCCAGCTAACCACTTCGGGGGGTTCTAGAATGCCCAATTCCTCTTGAGTTACGGCATTGATTCCCAAAGCATTACGGATTGACTCTAAAATTCCCATTTGTCTTCATTCACCTCCCGGTATTAAATTTTCTCCGTTTAAAACCGGTCTTAACCGGATAGATTAATACCGTTTTACCATACCCGGCGGTATTTTTGGCAGAACCTTTATTGATTTGAAAGATGTGGTGACCGAATTTGGCAAAACACAAGGAAAGGGCCGACCTTAGTCAGCCCTCAAATCGTGATTATACGGCAAATAGATGCCGCCCGATCCGTTTAATCACTTTACGGCTCCAGATCCAGCTATGTTTGTTGCGAACTTTAGCCGGATTGTAAAAGTAAAGTGCCCCATGGGACGGATCCCAACCGGAAATTGCTGCTTTAGCAGCTTTAATTGCAGAAGGAGCAACTTTTTTCCAAATTTGGCCATTAGAAACCGATTCAAATTCTCCCTTTTTAAAAATATTCCCCGCAATGGTGTGCGGAAAATTTTTAGAATTTACTCGATTCATGATTACCGCTCCGACTGCCACTTGCCCCTGATAGGATTCACCACGAGCTTCGCCACTGATTAGCCGTGCTAATAGATAAATGTTATTAGTACTTTGCAAATTCTGCATTGGTTTCTTTTTTTGCGCGTCTGGAAGCCAAAGTTTCCACCCGGTTTTAATCTTTGAGGATTTTAAGCGGTTTAGTCGTTTTAAAGTATTAACCGTTGTACCAAAACGCTTCGCTATTTTATACAGTGAATCGTCTTTTTTAACCTGGTAATGCCAGGCCCAGACCGGTTTTGAATTCATTAAAAAACTAATTGTCACCATCATAACTGTTAAAATACTAGCGATTAGCCACTTTTTAAAGTGCATTTAATAACCCCTTTCCAGATCAGGTAGCTCATCCTCATCTCCAATGCTTTTGCGGAACCAGTTGGGATAACAGTCTGGGGGATTTGTCATTGGTTTGCATTATAACAGCTGTCTGGAAAGCTGTCCAGCACCATTTAAACCCATCACAGTGATGATCCCAGTTAAATCAAGGTATACCTGCATACTTGAGTTAATTTAGTCCCATCCGTTCTAAAAAATTGCGATTTTTCTGCGAAATCCGTTAAATTTCTTTAACAAGCCGGATTTTAGTTTAGGAACACAAAATTGGATTTTTGCAAAAATATCTACACGATTATATTGGCGATACCATCGTTTATCTGAAGAAAGGCTAGTTTTATGATTCAGTTAAGTTTCGACATTAAAATTGAAATTTAGTAATTATAATTAATATAGGTTAAAAATTAAATTTTTATCTAAAGTAGTGTCACGGAGGGATTACCAATGAATTACCAAAGT
This sequence comes from Bacillota bacterium, assembly GCA_036564195.1. Lineage (GTDB taxonomy): Bacteria > Bacillota > UBA4882 > UBA8346 > UBA8346 > DATCLA01. The sequence continues at coordinate 216 of DATCLA010000229.1, read as the reverse complement.
TTACTCAAGTATAAGGCTCTAAAAATTGGTGATACATACCAAACAAGACAAAATATTCTTTTACCCAAGAGTTTTTTATACGAATCGCGAAATTGTCAACTGCGTGAAAAAACTTTACGGTTTACCCACAGTCTGGAGATTTGCTAACCGATTAATTGATTAATGTTGATATATGGCAAATTACGGTAAAAAGCCAATTAACAGTAGGTTCAGGGA
>DATCLA010000228.1:0-3772 GCA_036564195.1 Bacillota bacterium | reverse complement strand
CTTCTCCACTTTAATTAATTCTATCCAACTTGAAAAAACAACCGGCGCTATACCAAGTGCTAATATTGAAATAACGACCAATTTAGTTACCTCAAATCCAAAACTTTTAATTAATAAAAGCATTACCGACATAAAAATATTAGATAACCAATACTGCATCCATACAATCAATGCAAAACTCAACGGATTAAAGTCTCTCTTTTTAAAATATGATTCAATTACTGCCCTTTTTCTTTCTGTTGGATCTACAATTTTTGAAAAATCTTCTTTAGGAAAACCAAACATTCTTTTCTCCCTTTGTTTTTCTAGCCCACACAAAGCGGGCGTAATTTCGGATATTGCACATAACGTCCGCCGATTACTGGCTGCCATGGACCTTAAGGTGCTGTCCGGTGCCCCCAGTTGAGAGTTGCAACAACCACTTTTAAAAAGTGTTTATTGGCTATTCTTTTTTCTCCATTGATCAACCGAAATAATATTACCCGAAAGCGTATCATTGTTGCTTCTCACACTAAATTACCGCAAGTTTCCCGAACATAATTACCGGAAGCGAGAGGGCATAGCCCTCTCGGTACTATGAAGCAAACTCATTATCTAAAACGACTTTAACTTGATAATCATCAATAAGATTCTTCTTTTGCGAGAATGCGCTTAATAAACATGTACTGCATACGTTGTTTATCTTTCGGGGTATCCCTTGGGTGAACTCATAGATGATATGTAACGCTTCATCCGTAAATACCGGATTATGGACCCCGCATATCTTCAGGTGGTGAATAATATACCGCCTGGTTTCTCCCTCGTCCATTCCACTGAGGTGAAACCGAATGTTAACCCGTTGCATAATGGCTTCGAATACCTGTAATTTAAGGACTTTCTTTAACTCCGGCTGTCCAACCAGGATTAAACCCATTGGCGAAAAGGAATCCATCTGAAAATTGGTGAGAAACCGGATTTCCTCCAACATCTCCCGGCTTAAGAGATGCGACTCGTCAATTATGATTACCGGGATCTTTTTCTCGTCTTCATAGAGTCCCAGGATAACCTTATGCAACTGTCTTTTAGCGTCTCCCCGGTAGAAATGCGGCGTCACCCCGAATTGATGCAGTACCGCCCAATAGAAATTACGGGGCGTTAAATTGGAATCCGCTACATAAATGATCCGGTACTTTGTTACCGGGAGTTCCTTGCTCAAGGACCGGATGGCGGTTGTCTTCCCCGAACCGACTTCGCCGGTGATCAGCCCAAATAGCCGGCGTTCCGCCACATAAATTAATCGCGATATCAATTCTTTTTGCCCTGGTAATTCAAATAGCTGTTCCAGCTTAATATCACGTGAAAAGGGCGTCTTGGTAAACCCAAAGAAGCTTTCATACATGGCCATCACCTTCCAATTCCCGAAAGGCTATGGCTCCGAACCGTTCTTTCCTTTTTTCCGCCTGCCGTTTGGCGAGACTGATTAAGTAATTAGTCTGAATATGCGATTCTATTCCGTTTGTTGGATCATTAGAAGGTGTAATCTCTTGGTTGGTTATCTTTTGTCCCTTATGCCAAATCTCCATGATTGTATTGTCATATGGGTCGTAACGCACTAGAACTTTTTCTCCGGCTACTGCTGCTCCGGCTTCAATAAGTCGACCCGCCAATTTGAAACAGCCCGTTTTATCTACCGTCCGTTCCGTTTCCTGCAAAAATGCTTCATATATTTCGAGGGGAGTGGCGACTCGCAATCGTTGATTATCTTCGGCAAATACTTGCGCCGGTGTCCCATGTAATGCGGAATGGGGTTTATGGTTATATCCTTCTTCCAACCAAGCCCAGAAATGTTCGTTGAGTTCTTCCAGTGTCTTAAATTTTAAGGCCCGGCATTCCGGCATGAATGAACTTTCTACATATCCGAAGAACCGTTCAATCTTACCTTTGGCTTCCGGGGAATAGGGTTTGGTGTGACTATGCCGGATGTTCAGTTTGGCACAGGCTAACTTAAGATGTTGCGACACGAAGATTTTACCGTTGTCTACATAGATGTTGTCAGGTATCCCCCGCCGGATAATGGCTTTTTTAAGGCAATCTTCCAAAGCCGGTAAGTTCTCATTGAAGTAGAATTGGGCATATGGCACTAATCTTGAATAGTCGTCTATGAAGGCGATTAGGTATGTCTGCCGTGTTTTCTTTGGATTTTTCGGGTCCGGTAAATATGGCCCATATTTTAAATCGCTCTGCCATAAACAGTTCCGGTGTTCTTTTCGGAATCTTCGGAAGCCGGTCTTCGGTTTTTTGGGTAAATTCATCAGTCCTTGTTGCCCAAAATGTCGGGCTAGGGTTGACGGTTTTATCCCGACGATCTGTTCGCTTTTTAAGATGTCCAGAATTTGCCGAACGCTTCGTTCCGGTAGTTCGGTTTTTAATTGGCAGGCTCTGGTCAATACTTCCGCTGATAATACTTTGCTGGTCCCTTGATCGCTCCGACGTTTTGGGTATAGCCCTTCAAAACCGTTTTTACGGTATTTTTCAACCCACAAACGGATCATCCGCTCGTCATAACGATGAAGTTTTCCGTTGGGTTTCCGGTATTCCCGCCCCAGAATTTCCTTCCGGCGTCTACTCAGTTCCGCTCGATCCACTCCCGGTTCTAAAAGCGGCGCGATAATCATGTACCGGAACAATGCCGTTTCTAACTGTTTTTCTTTTTCCACTAGGCAACGCCTCCTTAAATTTGATACTTTAATCCTAATTCGAGGCTCTCTCATTGCCTATGGAAAACTTATGTTGTTTTTTGATCCGGTATTTATACCCAAACTCGCAGTCCCGAAAAGTTGGCCAAACTATTGGCCCACCCGAAAACCGGTTTCCCGTTTCTTATCAATGTTTTTACTATGCCTTGCAGGTAACACCAAAAATTATCGGACCCATATTCTTGTTCCACTTCGAAACTACTATGGATTGCGGCGCAAACTTCCGGCGCCCTTTCAATAAATACCTTCCGCCAAAACCGGATATTCTCGCGGTGGATTCCATACTCCCGCGCTATTTTGGTCTTTGCCACTTTCATGAGTTCTAATGCCAGGACCGCTTCCCTAACTCCTTGCTGATACGGGCTATATGGTCTTAAAATATGGGGGATAACAGCATGGCTTTTATGACATTGTTTGCAATACATTCGCTGAATTGGTATTCGGACGGCTGTCATCCCTTGTTCAATAACATAACGGTAATATGTCCCATGTTTATTGCATCGACCCCGGCAGTTTGGACATTCTCGTTGTAACGTTTTTAATCCGTTTTGAAATTCTTCTAAATAACTCTTGATATTTTCTCCCAGAAATCTTATGATCATATCAGTTGGGGGAGGACTTTTCTAGAAGAGCTGCCAATCTCTTTTTGCCTAGAAAAGTCCTCTATTTTTTGTTTTTCTGGAAGTTTCTTTACCTCTATTTCTTTTCCTGCTTATCGGTAATTTATTGTTGTTATTTTTTTCTATTTCTCGGTACTTTTACGTGGAAAACGACATAAATTCTTCTTCATCAATTGAAACTATAGGGCGATCTTTGAAGAGTATTTTTATATTTTTGAGATTAGCCTGTTCGTTAAAACCTTTATATCCGATTTTTGAAAAAGCAGCATTTATAACTTGTTCTACATTTTTTTCTCTAAAAAAACTCCATCCACCTGAACTCTTCGCTTGAACAATTGGTGATCCTGAGAGATAATCATCAACTTGCAAAAAAACACCAGCACTTATTTGTCCGAAATAATAAAGATTCCATTCTAC
>DATCLA010000227.1:0-5573 GCA_036564195.1 Bacillota bacterium | reverse complement strand
GCGCTGGCTAACAAGGAGACTTTAGTGGCCGCCGGTTCCCTGATTATGTCGGCAGCTGCTCGCCACGGCGTTAAGATTATTCCGGTGGACAGTGAACATAGCGCTATTTTTCAATGTTTGGAAGGTAAAAAACGGGAAGATGTTGAACGTTTGGTACTTACTGCTTCCGGTGGGCCGTTTCGTACTTATACACCGGAGCAGTTAGAAACAGTTACGCTGGAACAGGCGTTACAACACCCTAACTGGCAGATGGGTAGTAAAATAACAATTGATTCGGCTACCATGTTTAATAAGGGATTGGAAATCATTGAAGCTCATTGGTTGTTTGGGATGCCCTTTGAGCAAATCACCCCGGTAATCCATAGCGAAAGCATCGTCCATTCGCTGGTGGAATTTAAAGATGGCTCTTTTCTGGCCCAACTGGGACTGTGTGATATGCGACTTCCAATCCAACTGGCTTTAACTTACCCGAAGCACTTAGCCAGCCCTTTTCCTAAACTAAATTTTAAACAGCGGATGGTTTTAAACTTTGAACCGGTGAATCCGCGCCTCTTTCCGGCCATTGAATTAGCCTATGAGGCGGGACGGAAAGGCGGGAGTCTACCGGCGGTGTTAAATGCCGCCAATGAGGAAGCGGTAACTGCATTTTTGGCTCGGAAGATCGGTTTTACCCAAATTAGCCGGATAGTTTCGGAAGTGATGGGTTACCATCAACAAGAGGCATTTTCAACCCAGCCGGATTTGGAGGAGATCTTAGCGGCGGATCAGTGGGCCCGGTCAGTGGCACGGCGTTTGATAGATGCAGATGGGAGGTAATGCTTTTTGAGTTCATTTATAAATTCAATCTGGATGATGGTCCTGACTTTAAGTGTTTTGGTGGTAGTTCATGAGTTCGGTCATTTTATCACTGCCCGGTTATTTGGTGTGACCGTCCATGAATTTTCGGTAGGATTCGGCCCACTGATCGGTAAAATTAACCATAATGGGATCCAATATTCCCTTCGTTGGGTACTCTTGGGCGGATTCTGTAAAATCGCCGGATTGGATATTGCCCTGGAAGGTGAGACTGAAGCACCAGCAGCGGAGGGAGCTGAAGTTGTTCCGTTTCATAGCATTGCTTATTGGAAAAAGGTACTGGTTATTGCCGCCGGGCCTTTATTTAATGTACTCTTTGGAATTATCTTAGCCTTTATTATGGCGGCAGTGATCGGCCTTCCCGCCAAAATGGAGAACGATCAGCCTATTGTGATGCTGGCTTCTCCTGGTTCACCTGCTTTTGAAGTAGGGATTCGGCCCGGTGATAAAATCGTGGCCATTAATGAACAAACAATCCGTAAATGGATGGATATTCCGGCTGCGATTCAAAAACACGGTAACCGCAAGTTAAAAGTAGTGATCCAACGGGGGCAGGAACGGATTACCAAATACGTGGTCCCCATTTATAATAAGTTTGAAAAACGCTACATCATCGGAATTGAGGGAGTTTCAACTTTAAAAACTATACCTCCGGATGCGGCGTTGCAATTTGCTTTCTCTCAACCCTGGGCATATACAAAAGCAATTTTTACTACCATTAAAATGGTGATTATGCGGGAAGTGAAAGGCGCGTTTATGGGACCGGTAGGAATGACCGTGATCATGGAACAATATTCTCATCTGCCTCTCAATCAAGTTCTATTCCAAATATTCTATTTGGCGATTCAAATTAATATGTTTCTCTTTTTGTTTAACATGTTGCCGCTGCCCTTGCCTTTGTTGGACGGCGGCTGGATTGTGATTATGACCTTGGAGAAACTGTTACGCCGGGAGTTTTCGGCGGATCAGAAAGCAGCTGCACAGATGGTAGGAATGATCGGAGTATTGTTGTTAGGAGCCATAATTTTCTACAGTGACGTGATGATGACGATTAAACGGTTTTTTGGAGGTTAACCGGCGATGCCACAGGTAAAACGGATCTGGGCCGATCCCAATCGGGAAGGTAAAAGCCAAGGGCGACAGGGGAAACGCTATTGCGCCCGTTGCGGTAATACGGTGCAACACGCAAGAATTTTGAAGAATTTAAATTTATGTGAATTCTGTGTCAAAGAATTAGTAAAGAAACGCGACGGGATTTATAGTTGCCGGGGTTGTGGCCGGGTTTTGCCCCGTAAAGAACTGCAAAAGCATAAAGGATATTGTTCCCGGTGTGTCTGTCCCGCCTGTGGCGCTGCCGATCCGGTTTCAGTTAAAAAAACCGGATTATGTCTTCGCTGCAACCAGGCCATTGGGGATTTTTGCCGGGTTTGCGGCAAAGAAGCCGCCTCCCAGGTTCGTAAAAATCAAGGCTTATGTGACAGTTGTCTGAAAAACAGGAATGCTTTCGGCCGTAGTCGATAAATACGGCTGGTATTTGATGTTAAGAATAAAAAGAGGTTCTGAAGATGCAAAAGCGACGTTTATCCCGGGAAGTGTGGGTAGGTCCGGTGGGCATCGGCGGTAACCATCCCATTTCGGTACAATCGATGACCAATACCGATACCAGGGACCGACAGTCAACCTTGGTGCAAATCCGGCAACTGGCCCAAGCCGGTTGTGAGATTATCCGATTAGCTGTACCCGACCAGGAGGCAGCGGATCAGTTAGCTTATTACGTTAAAAATTCTCCGGTGCCACTAGTAGCCGATATTCATTTTGACTATCGTCTGGCCATAACAGCGCTGGATGCCGGCATCGCCAAATTACGGATTAACCCCGGTAATATCGGCGGCCAAGACCGGGTGGCGCTGGTGGCTGCCCGGGCTAAAGAACACGGGGTTCCGATCCGGATCGGTGTTAATGCCGGTTCCTTGGAAAAGGATTTGTTAGAGAAATATCAGGGACCGACTCCCGCAGCAATGGTGGAAAGCGCTTTACGCCATGTCCGCTTATTAGAAGCGGAGCATTTTTATGCGATCATCATTTCTCTGAAAGCCTCTTCAGTGTCAACCACGATTGCAGCTTATCAGCTCCTGGCAGACCAATGTGACTATCCCTTGCATATCGGAATCACTGAAGCGGGTACCCGGACTAAAGGCGCTATCCGTTCGGCTGTCGGGTTAGGGGTTTTGCTCTGGCAGGGCTTGGGCGACACTTTACGGGTCTCGCTGACCGGCGATCCTGTTTATGAAGTGGAAGCAGGGCAAGAGATTCTCCAGTCCTTAGAGTTGCGCCGGTTTGGACCGGTGGTTATTTCCTGTCCGACTTGCGGCCGCTGCCGGATTGGATTGGAACAATTAGCGCTTCAAGTAGAAAAACTGGTTGCCGGATTTGGGAAACCTATAAAAGTTGCGGTCATGGGCTGTGCGGTTAACGGCCCCGGTGAAGCCAGGGAGGCGGATCTGGGCGTGGCCGGCGGTAACGGTGAAGGCTTAATCTTTCGAAAAGGCCAAATTATTCGGAAAGTGCCGGAAGCTCAAATTCTGGCTGCCTTGGAAGCAGAGTTGCAAAAATTTTAATCCTGATGGCGGGCTTCCAGAAAAGTGAGTTTTAAAACTTCCCCATCCATTCCCAATCGTAATTAATTTAAGGGTTTCCTAATTACCTTCAGTAAACTTTTTGCATAATATTAGGATGCCGGATCCGGATCAATCGATCAAGCTATTATGTTACAATAGTTTTGGAATAATGAAACCAATCAATTATGAAACAGTTTATACATTTGATACTTTGGGGGTAGATCAAGATGCGTCAATCACAATTATTTGCACCGACTTTACGTGAAACGCCAACCGAAGCGGAGATCGTCAGTCATCAGTTGTTATTGCGGGCCGGAATGATCCGCAAAGCAGCAGCCGGGTTGTATACTTACCTGCCGTTGGCACAACGGGTTTTAAGTAAGATTATCCAGATTGTCCGCGAAGAGATGGATCGGGAAGGCTGTCAGGAACTGCTGATGCCAATCATGCAGCCGGCGGAGATTTGGCGGGAGAGTGGCCGCTGGGATATATACGGAGAGGAGATGTTCCGGCTAAACGACCGGCATGACCGGGAATTTTGCTTGGGGCCCACCCATGAAGAGATGATTACCACGGTAGTTAAGAACGAAGTCCGTTCCTATCGGGATCTACCGTTACGTCTGTATCAAATTCAAAATAAATACCGCGATGAGATCCGCCCGCGGTTTGGTCTGATGCGAAGCAGAGAGTTTATTATGAAAGACATGTACTCTTTTGACCTCGATGAACAGGGCTTGGAAGCGAGTTATCAGGCGATGTACCGGGCCTACAACCGGATCTTTTCCCGGTGCGGACTGCGTTTCCGTCCGGTAGAGGCTGATTCCGGCGCCATTGGCGGTAATGTCAGTCAGGAATTCATGGTCCTGGCAGAGAACGGTGAAGCCTTAATTGTCTACTGTGACAGTTGTAATTATGCAGCTAATATTGAAAAAGCTACTTCCCGGGTGGTTATGGAAACAGAACCTGGTGCCGCGGTTAAACCTCTGGAAAAAAAGGCGACCCCGGGTCAAAAGACCATTGATGAAGTTTCCGGTTTTTTAAGGATAGATCCGGCTCAAACCATCAAGACTTTGTTTTACGGTACCGGCCATGGCTATGTGGCAGTGCTGGTTCGAGGGAATGATCAAGTTAACGAGATCAAACTGGGCAATCTGGTGGGAGCGAATAAACTCTACCTGGCTTCCCCGGATGAGATCAGTCAGGAATTGGGGTTGCCGGTTGGTTTTGTGGGTCCGGTGAATTTAGATCCGCAGATTAAAGTCTACGCCGATCAGCTCGTTAAAGAGATGCATCAGGCGGTAGTAGGGGCTAATGAGTCCGATTATCATTTCATCAATGTGGAACCTCACCGTGATTTGGGCGCTGTCACTTATGGGGATCTCCGGCTGGTACAGCCGGGGGAGACCTGCCCCCATTGTCAAGGAAAACTCCAGGCGGCGCGGGGGATCGAAGTAGGTCAAATTTTCAAGTTGGGCGTTAAATACAGTAAAGCGCTGAACGCCACCTTTTTGGATGAATCCGGTAAGTCCCGGCTGATGGTGATGGGCTGTTACGGCATTGGTATCAGCCGGACCATGGCAGCGGCGATTGAACAAAATTATGATCAACACGGGATTAAGTGGCCGGTGGCAATTGCCCCCTACCAAGTGCACCTGATTCCGGTCAGCGCCGCCCAGTTGCCAGTGGCCGAGGATCTATACAGACAGCTTAATGAGGCAGGGGTCGAAGTTTTGCTTGATGACCGCGAGGAGCGACCGGGGGTTAAATTTAAAGATGCCGATTTAATCGGGATTCCGCTGCGTCTTACCGTTGGCCCGAAAGGGTTGGCCCAAGGCGAAGTGGAAGTTAAATTCCGCCAGAATGGTACTGAAGATCGCTGGCCCTTGGGGCAAACAGTGGCAAAGGTTAAAGCGTTTTTAAAAGATCACTTACCCTCCTTGTAAAAGAAGGAGTAAAAAACCGAGAAGCTTCTCAAAAATTACTTTCAAAAAATAATAGAGGAATTAATTAAAGAATACAGAAAGCTTAGAAGAGAGGAGCTTAATATTCTACTTGCGAAAGCAAGGCGCTTCTGTAATTTGCAACCTGCAATCTATATAC
>DATCLA010000226.1:0-23001 GCA_036564195.1 Bacillota bacterium | reverse complement strand
TCCACACTCATATCCAAAAAAGTAACTTGTTCTTTGGGAAGCAGGATCAGGTAGCCGGTGGTAGGATTCGGGACGGTCGGGATAAAAACGCTCAATAGCTCCGCACCAGTGCTCTGGTTGGCAACGTCAGGGGCTTCCCCGGTTAAAAAACCGAGACTCCAAATTCCTTGGCGGGGATATTCAACCAAGACTACTTGGCGAAAAGCCGCTTTGCCGTCTTTGGAGGTGACCGTCAAACTCTCGGCAATCTGTTTGAGCAGACTGTAGACACTGTTAAAAATCGGAATGCGGTTTAAAAGCCTCTCACCGCAGGCAATCAATTTTTTACCCAGATAATTATGGGCAAACATCCCGGCGAAGGTAATTAGCAGTAAAAGCGCTACCAGTCCCAAACCGGTAATATGAACCTTGATTCCCAAATAACTGTTGAGGTAGTGATAAATTAGATTGCCAAGAATCGCGTCGGTCTTCTCAAATCCCCACAGCAATAACTTAACAGTAAGCACTATGGGTAGCAATATCAGCAGCCCGGTTAAAAAATAATTTCTCAGATGTTTTAACATGACTCCCCCACCTGCATATCCAACAAATTGGGCTTAGATAGAAACTACGTGATATCCTCCCTTCATGCTATAGGTTATAGCTTGACTCCGGTTAATTCAGCCAATTGTGAGACCAAACTGTCAAATACCTGCAAGGCTGCCTCAACCGGCTGGGGTGATTCCATGTCGATTCCGGCTTTACGAAGCACATTTAAGGGATAGTCCGCATCACCACTCTTTAAAAACTCAATATAGCGTTCCCGGGCCGGGACACCTTCTTTTAAGATTTGTTGTGACAAAGCGGTAGCCGCCGCATAGCCGGTGGCGTATTTATAGACATAATAACCGGTATAAAAATGCGGAATCCGGCTCCACTCCATTGCAATTGGCTCATCAATAATTGTTTCGGCACCATAGTAAGTTTTATTTAGCTCAAAATAACGTTCGCAGAAAAAATCAGCAGTTAAGGCCCCGCCGTTTTCTACTTCACTATGGATAATCTTTTCAAACTCCGCGAACATGGTCTGCCGGAAGAGCGTGGTACGGAACTGTTCCAGCCACTGGTTGATTAAATACTGTTTTTCTTTAACCTCGGTTGACTGCGTCAGCAAGAAATTCAGCAGCAGCGCTTCGTTGACTGTAGATGCGACCTCCGCGACAAAAATCTTATAACCGGCATAAATATATGGCTGTGTCCGGTTGGAATAGAAACTGTGCATCGCGTGGCCCATTTCATGGGCAATCGTAAAGACGTCATGTATTTTACCCTGATAGTTTAGAAGGATATAGGGGTGAGTATCATAGGCACCCCAAGAATAAGCCCCGCTGGTTTTACCGATATTTTCATAAACATCGATCCAACCGCCGGCAAACCCTTGGGCTACCTGGTTACAATATTCCTCACCTAATGGTTTTAATGCTTCCAGAACTAAACCTTTGGCCTCTTCATATTCCACATTACGCTGATATTCCGGGATTAACGGGGCATAGAGGTCGTACATATGTAAATCTGACAGTTGCAGCAGTTGCTTGCGTAATTTCAGGTAACGATGGAGTGAAGGCAGAAATTTGTGAACCGCTGCGATTAACCGGTCATAAACAATCACCGGGATATTATCCCCGTCCAGTGAGGCTTGAAGCGCTGATTCAAAACGTCGCACTTTGGCATAAAAGACATCTGCTTTCACCGAAGCATTTAAGGTGGCCCCTAAAGTGTTACGAAACTGAGCATAAGTACTATACAAAGCCTGAAAAGCCTCCTGACGTACCCGCCGGTCCTTACTTTCCAAAAACCGCGAATAACGTCCTTTGGTCAATTCCACCCTCTCGCCATTCTCGTCTGTAATCTCCGGAAACTTAATATCGGCATTGTCCAACATACCGAAGATTGAAGCGGCAGCGTCAGCAATTTCGCCACTCTCCGCCAACAGTCTCTCTTCACTGGCGGAAAGTACATGTTGTTTTTGCCTTTCAATCTCGGCAAAAAAATGATCATATAGCTTTAGGTCAGGCAGTTCGTTTAAATAACGGTCCAACTGCTCCCGGGTTAACTGGACTAAAGCCGGTACAATAAAGGCTACCACAGCACCAGCTTCCGTTGCCAGGCTTTGGATCCGATCGGTTAAAGCCTGATATTCGGAGTTGGCATTGTTTTCGTCTTTGTGCATCCGGGCATAGACGAATAATTTATCAATAATTCGCCCCAACCGGTCTTTTAATTGTAAAACTTCATAGACATTAGCTGCCGAAGCCGGGAAACCCGCCTTTTTTTGTTCTATTTCAGCCATTAGCCCCTTTGAAACCTGAAAATCAGCTACCCAAGCTTCCAGTGAGGGGTAAATCGCAGCCAAATTCCATTTGTACTGGTCCGGAATCTCTTCCCGTTTCGGAAGTTTTTTGGAGTTAAACGTTTCCATCTTTTACCCTCCAATCAGTTATTTACCCTATATTCTTCCCGAAATTTGCAGATCCTTTCAATAGCGGCAATAATTTAATCTTTTTTAAATAATGGCAGATTAAAATGCCCAAGCTAATCCCAGAGAGAATCCTACTCCGTTATAAGCCGGGTTATGAGTAGGTTCTTCATGCGAAATTTGGCCGTTGGAAACATGCATCCATTTATAACTAAGATTCCAGGCCAGGTTGGGATCGATCTGATACTTAATTTTGGGCCCGAATCGCCACATAAAATTATAAAAGTCGCCACCAGCCGGAAAATCCTTACTATAAAAAATCAGTCCCACACTGGAATCAAAAAAAAGTTGCACCCGATTATTCTGCCATAATTCCTTACGGATTAAAAACACCGGTCCCAGTCCAAAAGCGGAACTATCCGGGTTAATGGTGGTACGGTTAATGCTTCCCCAAGCCCGGGTCAGCGTAAGCCCCAAATAGGAATCAAATTGTTTAAGACGAAAAATTTCAGGTTTTTTGATTAAAATATTCAATGATACTGTCTCAATTTGACGGTCTTTATCAACGGGTGCCAAGTATTCCAACTCCAAGTTTAGTTCGGGAGCAACGGTTTGAGAAAAGGCCGGTTGCGGTTCCGGCCCTTTTCCCCATGATTTCTGCGGTACAACGGCAAAAGACAGTAAAATCAAAGTGCTTAAAAAAATTGTCTTCCGCAAACTAAAACACCTTCATTATTAAATTATTGCTACAAATTAGCTTTTAGTAGTAGTTAACCCTTTCCGGTCACCCAATCAACCCGGAACGGAGCGGTCAGGTACCGACGCTTGCCGGTGCTCCAACTACCCGGCTTGATTCACTGCCTGGGCAGCCGCCTGCTGCGCTTTTTTACTGCGCTTATTACCAACCAGGAATTCAATGGCCGGAATTACCACTAAAGTTAAAATAGTGGAAGATACGATACCGCCAATGCTCACAATACCCATGGGTTGCCGGATTTCGGCACCGGAAGCACCGATCCCCAAAGCCATCGGCACCATTCCCAGAATCGCCGCCAAGTTAGACATCATAACCGCCATTAACTTAGCTGAGCTGGCTTCTAACAAAGCCGTACGTAAATCCAGTCCTGTGGCACGCAACTGATTCGTATAGTCTAAAATCAAAATTGCATTGTTAACTACCATTCCCACTAACATTACAACCGATAACGTGGCCACAATTGACAAACTGGTTCCAGTTGCCACTAATGCCACGGCCACACCGATCAGACAGAGCGGTACAGTAGCCAGGATTATTAATGGTTGACTAAAGTTTTCGACCGTAGCCGCCAGCAACATGAAGGTTAAAAGTACCGCTAACCCAAAGGCAAAAGCCATCTCGCCCAACATTTCATACATTAAATCGGCAAAACCAGCCCATTGCAGATGATAGCCCGCAGGTAACTGCAATTCCTTAACCGCCCGGTCAATCTCCTTTGTGATTTCACCTAAGGCATATCCCGGTAAAAGGTCGGCTGTAAATTCTATGGTAGTATACTTATCCGCATGCATAATCTTATTGTAGCCGCTGGTAAACTTTAATTCGGCAAAATGGGAGATGGGAAAAATCCCGTTTTTGGTGTAAACCGGCAGATTTTTCAACTCCTCAAAGCTGGGAACGGATTCTTGGTTTAAAACCACCCGGATATCATATTCTTGGCCGTTTTCTTTATACTGAGTTACCTCGACACCTTCGAGGGAAGCCCGGAGTAACAAGGCCAACTCCTGCATGGTCAGGCCCACCTCGGACATTTTTACCCGGTCCGGCCAGATCGTAATCTCTGGTTTGCCTGGTCGGGTACTGGTGTTAATATTCATCAGCCCCGGTATTGTTTCCATTTTTTCACTGAGTTGAGCGGCATATTGCTCTAGTTTGGTAATACTCTGTCCTTTCAAGTAAAAATCAACTGGCGCCGAACCGGTGGAAAAACCGGAAACCGCCGAGACCCGGATCTTAGCATTAGGAAGGTCAGAAAGCTCCTTGGTCAGCATTGCTGCCAAATCTTTATCCGAGAGCTTACGTTCGGTCTTTTTTACCAATTTAACTTGGATCATTGCCATATTAACGCCTTGATCCAAAGTAGAGATCTTGCCGAGGTTGGTCAACAGGCTAACCACTTCCGGGTGTTTTTGAGTACGGTCTTCGATTTCCTTTAATAATTTAGCAGTTTCATTCAGGTCATAACCCAGTGGTAACTCGGCAATAATCTTGATATTCCCACTATCCTGAGACGGAATAAAATCAGCCGGTACCAGAGTCAGCAGGAAGATTGACCCGGCAAATAAACAAATGGTCAAGACAACAACCAGTCGGCAACGCCGTTTCGTCGCTAAAATAATCTCCAGCAGCTTACGGTAACTCCCGGAAAGCGACTGCCTAATCAACCGGTCAAAGGCGGCTCCGAAGCCGGTGTCCTTCTTCTTAATCTGGTCGGGAAGGATCAGTGCCGCCAACATCGGGGTGACTGTAAAAGAGGCCACAATTGAAAACACCGTAGCAATGGTTACCGTTATGGCAAAATCTCTTAAAATAATTCCTACCAAACCCTGCATAGTACCAATCGGTAAAAAGACTACAATATTAGTTAAAGTTGAAGCAATGACTGCGACAGCGACTTCGGAAGTACCCAAAGCGGCCGACTGTTTACGGTCTTCACCCAAAGCTTTGCGGCGAAAGATGTTTTCCAAAACCACTACCGAGTTTGCCACCAAAATCCCACTGGCAGTTGATAAACCCATTAAAGAGAGGAGATTTAAAGAAATTCCCAACTGTTTCATAACCATAAAAGTTGGAATGATTGACAGCGGCATTGAGATGGCTACAATAATCGTGGACCGGAAATCATGCAAAAACAGTAATAAAATTAAAGCAGTCAAGATAATGCCCTGGTAGATATTGCCGAAAGCATCATTGGCAGTATCTTTAACATAAGTGCCCTCTTCGCTCACTACCGTTAACTTAATGCCCTTTCCAATCTCTTGCTCAATCTCCGGCAGAATTTTAGTTATCGCATCTACAGTTTTAACGGTGTTGCCGAGAGGGTTTTTGACCACCGTAAGTAGGACCGTGTTATCGGAACGCTGCTTGGTCTGGTTATTAAAGAAGGTAACCCGTTGCCGTACTTCTTTAACAGAATCTTTGACTTCTGCCAGTTGCCACAGTTTTTTAAGACCGTTCGGAGTGGTCAGATTAAATTCACGTAAGGCATCTAGCGAAGGAAACTCACCCTTCAGGCGGACGGAATACTCCTGACCGGCTTCTTTTAAGTTGCCCCCCGGCATATCCAGGTTGGCCGTACCTAAAATTCCCGCCAGTTGCGTAAGGGATAATGAATTCTCATAGACCATCCGCTTATCAAGTTCAACCCGGATTTCCCGCTCTTCACCACCGACCACATCTACTGAACCGACGCCCTCCACCTGTGACAACCGTTCTTTGACTTGATTATCGGCAAGATCATATAATTCGGTGGCTGGTAAATTACCTTGAAGGATAATATCCATGATTGATGATGCAGAAACATCAACCTTTTTGATAATCGGCTGGTCGGCCCCATCGGGCAGCTCATTGATGATCTGATCTACTTTATCTTTAACCTCCTGTAATGCTACATTTTCATCTTTTGTGAAATCAAATTGAACGATCACAATCGAAAGGTTTTCCATTGAGTAGGAAGTCATTTTATCAATTAAACTTAGGGCCGCGACTTCATCTTCAATTTTCTTTGTAATCTGGCTTTCAATCTCCTGGGAGCCAGTCCCCGAGTAGACAGTCTGGACAGTTACTACCGGGGTGTTAAAATCCGGCATTAAAGTTAACGGAAGATTGTTATACCCGATAAAACCGAAGAGTAAAAGAGTAATTAAGATCATACTCATCATTACCGGGCGTTTAATAGAAAGATCGGCTAAAAACATTACTATTTGGTCCTCCCCCAGCTTTAAATGAGAGAATTGCATAATTATCTAGCTTAAGCCCTGTATTATCATTGCAGCGGTCTACTAATTACATTTAATGAAGTTCAACACAATATATAATGGTGTTAACTCGGATTAATTTATCAATATATTGTAAGCCACAGCCAGAATAAGAATTATGCAATTCCCTTGATAACAGTTACGAACGTACAATTTTTACTTTAGTATGATCGGCAACCATTTTGTTGCCTTCGGTAATTAAGAGATCACCAGGCTTCAGACCGGATTTAACTTCAATAACCGTCCCCTCGGCTACTCCGGTTTGAATTTCCCGTTTGACCGCAACTCCGTTATCGACTACATAAACAAAGTATTTACCGTTTTCGCTCAGTACATCCTTACGGTTTACTGTGATCGCTTGATCGTTCCGGTAAGTTTCAATAGCCAGGTCGGCAGTAATGCCACTGGTCAGGATGTTATTCTTATTTTTAAACAAGGCTCTGACTTCAAAAGCTTTTTTAGAGCCATCCATGATCTGACCCACCTGAGATACAAACCCTTCAAATTGAGTTCCGTCCCAATTCAAAGTAACTTTCTGCCCCGGTTTAATCTGGTCAATCTCTTGAGAAGAAGCCCATAACTGGGCCTCAATTTGGTCCAGATTGGAAACTGTAAACAACGGCTGCTCGGAACTGACGTTATCGGTGGGTTTGACATTCAGTTGGGTAATATAGCCACTCAAGGGCGCTTTCACCCGGAGGGAGTCATCGGTGATCCTAAGATTGGCTTTGGCAACCTCATAGCTGGTGCGAGCGTTATCCAGTTCTTGTTTGGAGATTACCCCCTGCTCATAAAGTTTTGACAAGCGATGATAGGTCTGTTCCGCCAGATCATAACTGGCCTTCAGTTGATAATATTGTACTTTCTGATTATTTTTCGGAAATGTGATGACCGTCTGGTCTTTACGGACATAATCTCCCACTTTAAAGAAGACTTCCTGGACCACGTCGGACACTCGGGAATAACATACTGCTTCCGAACGTGCTTTCAAAATAGCGGAATATTTTAATTGCTTCGTAAATTGCCCTGCGACAACCTCTTTGACCTTAACCGGGACACCGGACTCCTGGTAAATCTGTTCCATACTTTTGTTCTGGAGTTCGGCTTTACCACCCAGATGTTTGAAACCAACACTCAAGCCTGTTAATACTAATACTCCGGTAATTGATAACCATACTACTTTTTTCTTCATTTTCAAGCTCCTCCGTAGTAATTTTTATTGCTCGCATGACTATAGACAAAGTAAGCAGTATTAAAAGGCCTAAATCCATCACCACCCTGAAAAATGCAGGTTATTAATTCTAAAAATCAAGAATTTTTACCTTTGTCAATGGCTTTAATAACAAAACAAAACATTCTTTCAGCTTTAGGCAAAATTATTTCCGGCTTTTGAGCGTTTAACACTAAATCAAAAACAAAAAAGGCAAAGGAATTTAACAGACAAACTGCATCTTCCTCAATATCGTCTAACTCAAACGCACCTGCTGCTTGACCTTGTCGCAATATATTGACAATAATCGTTTTTAGTCGCGGTCCAAAAGCTCCCTCGTACTTCATGGTTTGTTGACGGAATTGACCGACTTGGACATTACCAAAGATGCACTGAA
Organism: Bacillota bacterium; assembly: GCA_036564195.1. Lineage (GTDB taxonomy): Bacteria > Bacillota > UBA4882 > UBA8346 > UBA8346 > DATCLA01. The sequence goes on along the minus strand of DATCLA010000226.1, from coordinate 14,925 downwards.
AAAAGCCACGATCCTGGCTGACATGCTCACCTAGCAAACTGCAAAAACCAATCAACACATCATGTAATAACTCCCGAGGCGGCTTAGGTTGCTCCGCCAGTCTCTGGCATTCATTTATGATTTGATCAACCAGTTTATGAATATAAGCTTCAACCAAGTCATCCTTGTTAATAAAGTCTTTGTAGATTACCCCGACACTGATTCCGGCTTCACGCGCAACGTCCTGCATCGTCGTCTTATCAACTCCGAAACGCCGTACCAGATTCCTAAAGGCATCTAAAATTACTCCCTTGCGGTCTGTTGCCATTTTATCTCCTTAAATACATGAATTAGTGAATTATGAATTTTTTATTATTATATTCATAATAAGACTTAAGTGGAGCTCAGTCAAGTACTTTTCTATTATTTACTAAAATTTAAACTACCTACAGCCTTACTTTTGGTATCCTGAAGGCAGATGCAGATAAATGTGAGTTTACACATAATCAGATGATACCGATTATTAGCCGAATACCGGACTAACTAAGGCTGTCATCAGGCCAGGTGATTGTCGATGTCTCAAATTATCGGAATCGATGTTGGCGGTAGTAATACCAACGCTGTTTTAATCCGGGACGGAAGGATCGTAACTACCGCTAAATACCCTACAGATCATCAGAATCTACTAGTCAGTGCCCAAGCTGTTTTGGAACAACTGGTCCGCCTCTTACCCCAATCTCCAGACAATCTGGAATTACACCTCAGTACCACGTTAACTACTAACGCCATTGTGGAAGGACGGGGTGAGCCTGCAGCAGCGCTGCTAATCCCTGGTCCGGGGGTGAATCCGAAGGAACTGAAATTTCCTTTCCCAACTTACTCAGTGAGCGGTTCCACTGACCATCGCGGTCGGGAAACAGCACCGCTGGATTTAGCAGAATTACGAAAGACGCTCCGTTCCATTGAGCAAAACGGAGCCCGGACGTTAGCGGTGGTAGGTAAGTTTGCGGTCCGTAATCCCCGGCAAGAATTGAAGGCCGCCGAATTAATTGAGCAAGAATTTCCGGAGTTTAACCCGGTGGTGCTGGGACATCGTTTATCCGGACGCTTAAACTTTCCCCGCCGAGTAACTACGGCGCTGCTTAATGCCAGTGTATCCCGGCTCCAGACTGAATTTGCTAAAATGATTCAGGAGTTAGCCAAGGGATACGGAATCAACGGACCAATCTGGTTGTTAAAGGCAGACGGTGGCACCATGCGTTTGCAAGAATCATATCGCCGGCCAATCGAAACTGTACTTTCCGGACCGGCAGCCAGTGTTATGGGTGCCTTAGCGCTGGGAACTCCGGAAAACCGCACCACCGTAACTTTGGATATTGGCGGAACCACCACGGAAATTGCGGTTTTAGTTAAGGGTGAACCGCTCAGCGAGCGGGATGGCGCAACAATTGGCGGTTACCGCACCTTAGTCCCGGCGCTGTTCTCCCGTTCCTTCGGTCTGGGCGGCGACAGTCGGGTTTACTGGGAAGCAGGCCAACTGCAAATCGGCCCGGAACGGCTCGGCCCACCAATCGGTTTGGGCGGACCGGCCCTAACTCCGACTGATGCTCTGATTGCCCTTGGTAAAGTGACATTCGGTGACCGGGAAAGAGTATGGATGGAATTGAAGCGTTTCGGACAAGCAGCCGGATTAAGACCGGAACAATTAGCAGAACAGATCATCGCTACCTTCTGCTCCAAGACAGCTGCAGCAATCCAGACAGTCTTTGACGAACTGAACCGCAGACCGGTCTACACTGTATCAGCAGTGTTAACTCCGGCCGAACTCAAACCGGAAAAATTGATTGGTATGGGAGGCCCCGCCTCTTATTTCATTCCGAAGCTTGGAACAGAGCTGGATTTGGATTATGAAGTTCTGCCCTATGCCGAAGCTGCCAATGCTGTGGGAGCGGCAGCCACTCATCCGACGGTAGCTGTGAATTTACACGCTGATACCGAAATTGGCAAGCTGGTTATACCGGAACTGGATGAACTGGTAGACCTCAGCAAAAACCGGTTGTTTGATCTCAAGCAAGGGCGGGAACTGGCCCGGAGACGGTTAGCGGTTTATGCGTCTCAGGCCGGAATCGACACGGAAGCAGCGCAACTGGAGATTACTGAGGAAGAAGTTTTTAATGTAGTACGCGGTTTTTATACTGCCGGAAAAATTTTTTCGTTACAAGCCCAGATCAAACCGGGAGTCAACCGGATTAACCCGGGTAATCCGCAGCAAAAAGGGGGTTGTTAACTTGCGTAACACTACTAAGCGATTGGGGTTAGTCTTTTTTCCCGCCTTTGATTGGGCAATCAGCCCGGAGCATCCGGAACGGGAGGAACGGTTGCTTTACACCAGAGACCAGCTGGTTGAAGAAGGCCTGTTGGACCTGGAAGGATTGGTGGAATATAAGCCGGAAATCGCCACCATCCATGATGTACAGCGGGCCCAGATTTGCGTTCCCTCAGTGCCGGCTGTGTGCACCAACTCTCACCTGGTGGCGGCAGGCGGCACGATTACTGCAGCCGAACGGGTACTGCGGCGGGAAGTGGATCGGGCTTTTGCCCTGTTGCGGCCACCCGGCCATCATGCCATGCGGTTTGTCCACGGTGCCCGGGGCTTTTGCACTATCAATAATGAGGCCATTATGATCGAACATCTCCGGCATGTTTATGGCAGTCACTTGCGGATTGCGGTAGTTGATACCGACGCCCACCATGCCGACGGCAGTCAGGACATTTATTATAACGATCCGGATGTATTGCATATCTGTATCCACCAAGACGGCCGGACTCTCTACCCCGGCAGCGGCGCTGTCACGGAATTAGGAGGGCCGGGCGCCTACGGGCTTACTTTAAATGTACCATTACTGCCGGAAAGCGGTGACAATGAACTGCTTTATGTTTTGGAACATTTAGTATTGCCTGTGTTAGCTGATTTCCAACCGGATCTGGTGATTAATGCCGCCGGGCAGGATAATCATTTCACCGATCCCTTAACTAATATGAATGTAACCGCCCAAGGTTACGCGCGCCTGACTGAGTTGCTCCAACCGGATCTGGTGGTTTTGGAAGGCGGCTACTCGATTGAGGGAGCCTTACCTTACGTAAATGTGGGGATTATCTTGGCACTGGCCGGTCTGGACTACACGGCGGTCCGGGAACCCGGTCCCCCTCCGCCGTCGGCACCGGCAGCGGCCCGGGAAGCAGTACGCCGAACGGTCGGTTTTTTACAGAAAGCCTGGCAAAAGCGGCAAGAGTGTGATTTAGACCAGCTCTTCGGTGCCGAACCGTTTTACCGACGCAACCGCCGCATTTATTATGATACAGATGAAATTATGGAAGAACAACATGAGAGTATCAAACGCTGTGATGGCTGCAGCGGGTACCGCGTGATTATTTCAACAGCAATTCATCAGTACCGCAGGGGCAACCGGGTGGGAGCGGTTTTAATTCCGTGGCATGCCTGTCCCAACTGCCGGAACGGGGCTGAGGAGGCCTGGGAACGGCTGCAGCACGATGATACTTTGGAATATGTCTACCTGCAAGATGTGGCGGCCGAGCGTTATCTGACGAGAAGCCGACAGGATCGGGGAAAACCAGTGGAGGCAGATTAAATTTAACCACACAGTCAGCGTCGAAACAATAACTATTTCAGCCTTTGCAGACCGGCACGAAAAACGCTAAAGAAACGCTCATTCTGCGGCGGTGTTCCAAAGGTTACCCGGATGTGATTCGGTAAGCCGAAGGAATGGGTCGGCCGGACGATAATTCCGTTTTGCAGTAAATATTGATAAATGGCTTTGCTGTCACAGCCCCAATTGATTAGAATAAAATTAGCCTGAGTGGGCAGGTATTCCACTCCGAGCCGGTCCAACTCGCGATAAAACCGCTGTTTTTCGGTGAGAACCAATTCGCGGCTACGTTGGATATGTTCCTGACTCTGCAAAGCCGCTACACCGGCAGCCTGAGCCACCAGACTGGTGTTAAACGGTTCTTTGACCTTCATCATTTCCCTAATTAGAGCCGGATTGGCGATACAGTATCCCAACCGCAATCCGGCCATACCGTAGATCTTGGAGAAAGTCCGATAAACGGCAATATTTTGAAACCCCGCTTTAATAAAATCAATCCCATTGGGGTAATCGGGGTCATCGGCAAACTCACCGTAGGCTTCATCGATTACTACCAGCACCGTTGCAGGCAGACTAGTCAAAAAAGCTTCTAACTCCGTTTTTTTAACAATGGTCCCCGTCGGATTATTGGGGTTACAGATAAAGACCAGTTTAGTCCGTTGAGTCACTGCCGTGCGCAGCGCCGTCAGATCATTGCCCAGACCGATCTTTCCGGCGACCCGTACCGGACGGGCATTCATTAACAAGGTCACATATTCATATTGACTGAAAGTAGGTTGCGGGATGATCACTTCGTCACCGGGATTTAAAATCGTCTCCCCCAAGACTTTATTAACATCATCCGAACCGTTACCCACCAAAATCTGATCCTGCGAAACTCCTAAGTGCCGGGCTAAAGCTTCTCTTAGGTAAAAAGCGTTGGCATCCGGGTAAACCGCCAGTTGGTTTAAAACCCTACTGATTGCTTCTTTCGCTTCAGGAGAAGGCCCCAGTGGGTTTTCGTTGGATGCCATTTTAACCGCACCGGTTATGCCTAGTTCCCGCTTTACTTCTTCAAGGGGTTTGCCCGGAACATAAGGAGCAATTGCCTGCACACAATTTCGAACTAATTTTGAGAATTCGCTCATGGTCTACTCCTTCTTTCAAAATCCGGCCGTAGACAAGTCCGGCCGTAAACGTACTGCTTCCCGTAGGTAAACCGGTTTCAATTCCGCTTTAGACTTTGAAGTGTAAAAATGGATCAAGACCCGAATACATAAAGGCAAGGCCCCAGGTTTCGGAATTTCCTGGGCGCACATTAACGCCGTGTCCACCAGGCCCAACTGCCGCGCAGCCACCGCCGGAAACTCACTTTGAATATCCGGGGTTACAGTAAAGATAATACTCACCAGATCCGCGCTTTTGATCTCATTTCGTTCCATTATTTCCTGGAGTAATTCCCGGGTTGCCGCAACCACTTCAGCGGCGGTATCAGACGGGATTGTAATTGCGCCGCGCAATGCCTGTAATTTAGTCATGATAACCCTGCCCAATCGCACGGTGGCTTAATCCCACCGCAATCTCATCCAGATGAATCAGGCCGATGCTAAAAAAGACCGCTACCGCAATATGGTCACCTTTCCGGGCAATCCCGATTTTACCTCCGATATTAAGACCCAGGGCTTTGGTTAGGATCTGGGCCATTGCTTCCCGAGTCGCTCCGGCAACCGCCCCCTCTTCCGGGTGGGATTCCGCGATGATTAATTCGCGTTTTGCGGCGACTACCGCTCGCTCTACGATCACCCGCATGCTGGCAATGGCTTCGCCGCCATAGTCCACTGCCGCCGCATGAATCTGATTAACTTTATAATGTTCCTTCAAGTTCTTCTCTTCATCCCGGGAAGAACTTAACGCCATTGCTAAAGCCGCTTTCGCGACCTCCTTACTTCCTCCAGTCTCCATTAGCCTACCTCCCTATCGGGTTGCAAACCTCGCATTAAAGATAAAATTAATTTAACACAAAGTAGCAATTCCGGCAAGTAACTCCCTTTAAACTTTTGAAAATGCTACCAACCACTGATAACTTTAAGATTGTAACCGGGAAGCCGCCGCTAAGCCGGCCACATAGCCCATTGAAAAAGCGGCTTGCAGATTATATCCGCCGGTATAACCGTCCACATCCACCAGCTCGCCGGCAAAATATAAGCCGGATACCAGCTTGGACTCCATGGTTTTAGGGTTGATTTCTTTTATGCAAACTCCGCCGGCAGTGACGATTGCTTCCGATAACGGCCGGGGTTTTTCAATTGTAAGCGGCAGTTGTTTCAGTAAATTCACCAAACTTGAGCGCTCTTCCCTAGTAATCTGATGCACTGGTTTATGCGGGTCAATTCCGGACAACTCGATTATTACCGGAATCAGACTTTTCGGTAGCAACTGGTCCAAGGCGTTTTTATACTGTTTACGAATAAATTTAGCAAAATCCCGTTGGATCCGGCGGTCTAATTCCTCTCCGGACAGGGCTGGTTTTAAATCAATCCGCAGACTGACCGAGCCCGGTTCACGCAGCACCAACGGGACGACTTTCCGGCTTAACGACAGAATTACCGGGCCGGAAACACCAAAACCGGTAAACAATAGATCCCCGAACTCGGCAGCCAGCTTTTTACCTTGATAAAAGACAACAGCATTAATATTGTTTAATGATAGGCCTTCAACCTGCCTCGGCCAGCTTTCAACAGTTTCCAAAGGGACCAGTGAGGGGAAAACCGGTACGATTGTGTGCCCGACTGCTTCCGCCAGGCGGTAACTGTCACCGGTACTCCCGGTTCCCGGGTAGGAGGCCCCGCCGGTGGCTAAGACCACGGCTTTGGAATGAAACTCCTCACCCGACGCCAGACGGACGCCATTGATGGCTCCCGCGGCAGTTCGCAAAAGTTGAACAACCCGCTTTTCGGTTAATACCCTAACTCTTAATTTTTTTAATCCGCCTTCCAGCGCAGTTACAATATCTTTTGCTTGGTCCGAGAGAGGAAAAACGCGCCGGCCCCGTTCGACTTTGAGCGGTACTCCCAGTTGCGTTTGGAATAAATTCATCAATTCCGCCGGCCCAAACTGTTGCAAAGCACTGAATAAAAAGCGGCCGTTTCCGGGGAGATTGGCAACCAATTCATCGACATCAGTTTGGTTAGTCAGATTGCACCGACCCGAACCGGTGATCAATAGTTTTCTTCCAAGAGCGCGGTTGCGTTCCAATAAAAGCACTGTTACTCCGGCCTGCGCCGCACTAAAAGCCGCCATCATTCCGGCGGCTCCGGCTCCGATTATAATCAACTCTCCGATCATACCTAACCCACCAAATCCTTTTGGGAATAATTTTGAATTAAACTCTCCAATTGCGGCAAAGCCGCTTCTGCTGCCTGGCGGCCAATTATCACACATTCTTTGGCCCGTTGAAAATGCATCGTCCCAATATTACCCAGTTGCGGAGTGATTACCAAATCCGCCAGTTGCAACTGGTAGGTATCCAGCCGGTTGCCCATAATGTCCAGGACTTTGGATAAGACGTCAAAGATATTGTTCACGGTATGCTGCGTATGGTCAAACCCAACGTTGACCGCGACTGTCAGATCGCCGTTCAGCTCTTTAGCCAGCTCCACCGGGACTCCGGCTACCACACCGCCGTCGACCAGCAATTGCCCGTTAAGCTCTACCGGTTGAAAAACTCCGGGAATCGAAATACTGGCCCTGATTGCCTGAGCTAACGGCCCTGATTTAAAGACAATCTCTTTTCCGGACATCAGTTCAGTGGCAATTGCCCAAAATTGCAACGGCAATTCTTCAATTCGTTTACCTTTAGTTAATAAATCCACCAAAGATTGAATTTTATTGCCATCGATCAATCCCAGCCGCGGCAAGCTCAGATCAATCAAATCTTCCCAACTCAAAGCCTCAATTACCCGAGCTAAAAAATAAAGGTCGGTCTCCACCGCAAAGGTACTGCCAATTAATGCCCCCATGCTGGTCCCGACGATTCCGGCAATTTTAATACCGGCTTCCTGTAATACCTGAAGTACCCCTATATGGGCAAACCCCCGGGCGCCACCGCCTCCCAATGCCAGAATAATGCGTGGGTAAGCTTTCGGATCTTTCATGACTAACTCCTGAGAAGAATGGAATTTTTTAAATTTATTTCGCGATATCTTTGGTTTGCCCTTCTCTTAACCTGGTAAAATTCTTCACAGGCTAACTACTTACTGTCAAACGTTTTAAAAAAGCAAACCGCTCTGGTGCAATCAGGCGGTTGTGATCATATTTTTATAATATACTTAGATGAGGTAAGATAATGTATAGTTAAAACCAAACCGTTAGAGTCACGCCAACGCCGTCTGCTCCGTCGTAGTTAAAATCCGAGGCGACTGTGGCGCTTCCATTAAAGGTTTGACTACCGCTAAAGCAATCACCTCTTCAATCCGCTCCACAGGGATGATCTTAATCTCCTGTTCATTCTCAAAGATCTCCTGCCAATTCTCTTTCGGGATAATTACCTCTTTAACACCAGCTTCTTTAGCTGCCGCCAGCTTGGCCGGGATACCACCCACCGGCATCACCCCGCCGCGTAACGAAATCTCACCGGTCATTGCTAATTCATGGTTAATTAACTTACCGGTAATTGCCGAATAAATCGCAGTTACCAGGGTAATGCCAGCTGAAGGTCCGTCAATTGGCACACCGCCGGGAAAGTTGATGTGGATGTCATAATCGGAGGGTTTAACCCCCAAAAATTTCCGAATGACTGTTAACACATTCTCAACTGAACTTTTGGCCATACTCTTACGTCGAAACGTTTTGCCGGGTTGGCCCATTTCCTCCTCATCCACGACGCCGGTTGTAGTAACCAGCCCTTTTCCCGGTTCAACCGGAAGCGCCGAAACTTCCACCTGGATCACGCTTCCCATATTCGGTCCGAAAACGGCCAGCCCATTTACATATCCGACTTGTGGACGGACGGGAATTTTTACATTAGGCCGTGGCGAAAATTGACTGCTGTGGATCACCCATTCAATATCTTTTAACAAAATTCGGTTCCGGTTTTCAGTGATTGCCAATCCGCCGGTAATTTGAATCAGGTTAACCGCATCCCGTCCGTTACAAGCATATTTAGTGATTAAACTGATCACTCCCGGTTCCAATTCGAGGTTGATTTTGCGGGCTGCGTTGGCGGCGACTATCTCCACATCTTTCATTGACAGGGGCTGAAAAAATATTTCCACACACCGGGAACGGATCGCCGCCGGGATATCCTGAGGCATCCGGGTGGTCGCCCCCACCAGTCGGAAGTCGGCCGGTAGTCCATTTTGAAAAATGTCATGAATATGATGGGGAATATTGGCATCTTCCGAACTATAATAGGCGCTTTCTAAAAAAACTTTCCGGTCTTCCAAAACCTTTAATAATTTATTCATCTGGATTGGGTGGAGTTCGCCGATTTCATCGATAAATAAAATCCCGCCATGGGCTTTGGTCACTGCTCCCGGTTTCGGTTGCGGAATCCCGGCAATTCCCAAGGGACCGGCCCCCTGATAAATCGGATCATGGACTGAACCAATCAATGGGTCGGCGATGCCCCGGTCATCAAAGCGGGCGGTAGTCGCATCAATCTCCACAAACTTGGCATTTTCTTTAAAAGGAGACAAAGGTTGTTTTTTGGCTTCTTCCAGGACTACCCGGGCAGCGGCAGTTTTACCAACCCCGGGCGGGCCGTAAAGAATTACATGTTGAGGATTGGGCCCGCATAAAGCAGCCCGTAATGCTTTCAAACCGTCATCCTGGCCAATGATCTCCTTAAAATTGCTGGGACGGGTTTTTTCGGCTAACGGTTCAGTTAATGAGATCCGGCGCAATCTTTGTAGTTTTTCCATTTCTTTACGGGACTCGCGGTCCACTGCTACTTTATTAGTCTGTTGGGAACGCAGCAGATTCCAGAAGTAAAGACCGATTACAATCGCAAAAAAAAGATTAATCAAACCGATTAAATTTGTAATATATTCCACCATTATCAACCCTTTCCTAATTGTTTGTCGGGTTAACCGTTCAGCTTGGCCGGTAACCTCAAACGATGCAGCTTTAGTATTAACATTTTTTTGCTGATTTAAACCGGGTCGATCTATAAATTAAACCAAGTAAGGGTTTCTTTACCATAGAATTGTTGATTTTGTTCCCTCAAATTACACATCAGCAACTTCATAGGTAGTGCTTTACTGCTAAATACCAAAAAACCCGGGTAATCCTACCCGGGTATAATCAGTAAGTTATAAACAGCATTTATTCAGGCTGATTCTTCTTTCTTCTTTTTACGCGGTGTTTCAACCGAAGAGATCAGTAGCGGTTCCTCGTTATTCTCAACCATGCTTTTAGTGATCTTACAACGTTTGATATCCGTACGTGAAGGCAATTCATACATCAGGTTCAACAACAATTTTTCAATGATCGCCCGAAGGCCTCGGGCACCGGTATTTCTGGCAATAGCCTGTTTGGCAATTGCGCGTAGTGCATCTTCCTCAAAAGCCAGTTCGATATTATCAATTTCGAATAACTTTTGAAATTGTTTGACCAAAGCGTTCTTGGGTTCAGTTAGGATTCGGATCAGGGCTGTTTCATCTAAAGCATCCAAAGCAACGACAATCGGCAACCGTCCCACAAACTCCGGAATCAAACCGTATTTTAGTAAATCCTCAGGCATAATTTGCCGGAATAATTCACCAACCGGTTTCTCAATCTTAGACTTTATTTCCGCGCCGAATCCCATTGTCTTTTTGCCGATCCGGGCTTCAATCAATTTTTCCAACCCGTCAAAAGCACCACCACAAATAAACAGAATATTAGTAGTGTCTAATTGGATAAATTCCTGATGGGGATGTTTCCGGCCGCCCTGAGGCGGTACTGAAGCCACAGTCCCTTCCAAAATCTTCAGTAATGCCTGTTGAACTCCTTCCCCGGAGACATCACGGGTAATGGAAGGATTTTCGGATTTGCGGGCAATTTTATCCACTTCATCGATATAGATAATCCCTTTTTCAGCCCGTTCCACATCATAATCTGCGGCTTGAATCAGTTTTAAAAGAATATTCTCAACATCTTCACCGACATAACCGGCTTCTGTTAACGAAGTTGCGTCGGCGATAGCGAATGGGACATTTAAAATTTTAGCCAAAGTCTGAGCTAACAAGGTTTTGCCGCATCCGGTCGGTCCTAATAACAGGATATTACTCTTTTGGAGTTCCACATCTTCAAAACGCTCTTCGGAATTAATCCGTTTATAATGATTGTAAACCGCAACCGCCAGAGTTTTCTTGGCATCTTCCTGTCCGATGACATATTGATCCAAAATTTCTTTGATCTCTTTCGGTTTCGGGTTAGTGGTCAGGTCTAAATTTACTTCCTCATTCAGCTCTTCATCAATGATTTCATTACAGAGCTCAATGCATTCATCGCAAATATAAACCCCGGGTCCGGCTATAAGCTTTTTCACCTGTTCCTGTGCTTTACCGCAAAAGGAACATTTTAACTGACCTTTTTCATCTCCGAATTTAAACATTCTGCCACCTCGTTTTCGGAATAGTCGGGGCCATCATACGGTTATTTTTGGGGGACAAATATATTATCGATTATACCATAGTTTTTAGCTTCCGTCGCTGACATCCAGAAATTACGATCGACATCTCTTTCAATACGTTCTAAAGGCTGACCGGTATGTTTAGCCAAAATTTCATTACCGATTTCGCGCAAACGTAAAATTTCTTTGGCTTGAATCTCAATATCAACTGCTTGGCCTTCGGCCCCCCCATGGGGTTGATGGATCATTACCCGGGAATTAGGCAACGCATAACGTTTTCCTTTGGTCCCGGCGGTAAGCAATAAAGCAGCCATACTGGCGGCAATCCCAATACAAATGGTAGCCACCGGCGGCTTGATATGCTGCATCGTGTCATAGATAGCTAACCCGGAATAAACAACTCCCCCCGGACTGTTAATGTAGAGGAAAATATCCTTATCCGGATCTTCCGACTGTAAGAAGAGCAGTTGGGCAATGACCAGATTAGCCATGTTGTCATCGATGGGCCCCCCTAAAAAAACAATGCGCTCTTTCAACAGGCGGGAAAAGATATCAAACGCCCGCTCGCCTCGATTGGTTTGTTCAACAACCATTGGAACTAAATTCATTTTTTTGACCCTCCGGAACTTATTTTACTGAGAAATTAATGGCACTGCACTTTCTTTAAGAAAATCAGCGGTTTTTTCCAAAATAATTGCCTGTTTAATCTGGGCTAAACGGCCTTGGGAAGTCAGTTCCTGCTTTAGCTTCTCCGGGTTTTTATACTGGTAGCGCTCAGCCAATTCCCGAACTTTATCATCAATCTCGGCCTCACTGACTTCAATATTTTCCTGTTTGGCAATGGAATTCAAAACCAGATCCGTTTTTACCTGCTTTTCGGCTTCCGGACGAAATTCTTCTAAAACATCCTCTCTGGTTTTTTTAGAATACTCCAAGTATTTTTCCAGATTCAAACCCTGGTGAGCCAGATTACGTTCAAAGCGGTGCATCATTTGTTCTATTTCTTGTTTAATCATAATTTCAGGGATCTCTACTTCCGAGTTGCTCACCGCCTTTTGAATCACTGCTTCCGAATAAACGTTTTCTGCCTCCAACTCGGCCATTGAAGTAATTTTAGTTTCAATGTCTTTTCGCAATTCGTCTAAATTTTCAAAATTACCGACGCTTTTAGCAAATTCATCATCTAATTCCGGAATCTCTTTAACTTTGATCTCTTTTAAAGCAACCTTAAATACAGCTTCTTTGCCGGCTAATTCTGAATTCTGATAATCGGCGGGAAAAGTCACGGTAATCTCCCGTTCTGTCCCGGTTTTCATTCCGATCAGCTGATCCTCGAAACCGGGAATGAAGGTTTCCGAACCGATTTCGAGGGTATACGCTTGCGCTGCGCCACCGGTAAAAGGCTTCCCATCGATATAACCTTCGAAATCGATAACGGCAAAGTCACCTTTTTCTAACTCTTCTTTATCGGAGAGTACCAGTTCGGTATGGCGTTCCTGGAGCACTTTCAACTGTTTTTCGATATCTTCCGGTGTAATCTGCACTTGTTTCTTTTCAACCTGTAAATTCTTATATTGTCCGAGTTTAACCTCTGGTAATAACTCTACCTTGGCTTTAAATACAAACGGTTTAGCGGCATCCAGCGGTTCAACCACTTCAAATTGGGGGTTGTCAATCGGTTCCAGCTTAAATTCGTTCAGAGCTTCTAAATAAGCTTTTGGAACTATTATATCCAAGGCATCTTCATAAAAGACCTCTTTGCCAAAATGAGCTTCGAGAATATGCCGAGGAATATTCCCTTTCCGGAAACCGGGCAGGTTAACTTTTTTAACCACCTTTTTATAAGCCTTGGCAATGGCTTCTTCAATCTCCTCAACACTAACAGTGGCCTCGATTGAAACCAAATTCTTCTCTAGTTTTTCCAAGTTAAATTGCATTTATGCTCCTCCTGAATCCATACTGAATATTATATGTCCGTTTAGAACAATTGTTTCCCTGTTTTGCATTCGACAATTCACTCGAAACTCCTTCATTTCGGCATTCAGGGATCGAGCGTTTCATCAGTAAAATGTCCAAAACATCATTTAATGCAAACGGCCATTTTAAACAAGATGTTAATAAAAACATCCTCAGCTTTACCGAGGATGCAATTTAATTTAAATATTAACCTTTGTAGTCAACAGTTGTCAATAGCAATCTTCACATTTTAAACTTTTATTATTTTAAATGAAAAATGGTGCGAGAGGCGGGACTTGAACCCGCACGGTTGCCCACTAGATCCTAAGTCTAGCGCGTCTGCCATTCCGCCACTCTCGCATGCCTTACGATTATAGCATTGCTACCCCCGGTTCGTCAAGAACCAATAACCTGAATTTAATTCCCCCTTAACGTCCCTCTCTATGGAGAATATTCAGTGGTGTTAAAATTCCCTTCACCCAATCCCATATTTTTTGAAACAGACTCTTTTTAGGTACATACTCGGCAGTAACAACCGGTACTGTTTCCATGATTTTACCACCTATTTTGACTTTAACCTCTCCGACCTCCTGCAGCGGTTCGACCGGAGCGGGAATGAATTTACGCAGTTCTAAATCAATCTTAATCTTCCGGGCCATACCTTTGGGAAGCAACATTGTTAAAGGATGTTTTGAAAATACCGGTATAGTTTCCTTAATCCCGGCAATCACCTTAATTAAACCCAAATTTTCCTGACCGGAAACCAGATTAATTAGTTCGTAATTATTGAACCCGTACTCAAATAACTTTTCCGAGTCTTCGTAGATAGTTGTACTGTTTAAAACTACTGCGATCAGCCTGTGGCCATACCTGGTCGCTGAGGAAACCAGACAACCGCCAGCCTCACGGGTATACCCGGTTTTCACACCGTCGACAAATTGATAGCGCCACAACAATTTGTTATGATTATATAATACTTTGTCATAATCCCTACCCGGCCAGGAGATATTATGGCTTTTGGTTTTAACGATGGTCTCGAAGACCGGATTGTTTAAAGCATACCGTGTAATTAAAGCTAAATCATAGGCGGTGGTATAATGATCCGCTTTCGGCAGTCCGTTACAGTTTGTAAAGGAACTGGATTTGGCTCCGAGCGCCGTTGCTTTTTGATTCATCCATTCGGTAAACTTCGCTTCGGAACCGGCTAAACCTTCCGCTACTGCCAAAGCGGCATCATTACCGGAACTCAGTAACATCCCATATAATAGTTCCTCTAAAGTATGGGTTTCCCCCTCGGAAAGATAAATTGATGAGCCTTCGACCCTACTGGCATTAGCGCTGGTAGTGATTTGTTGCTTTAAATCTCCCTGTTCCAAGGCTACTAAAGCAGTTAAAATCTTGGTAGTGCTGGCAGGAGGGCTCTTCTGATCGGCGTTTTTTTCATAAAGGACTTGTCCAGTGGTAAAATCCATTAAAACAGCTGAATGTGCCGTTAAATCCAAATCAGCTGCTTTGACTCCGGTTGAAATTAAAAAAAGTAATGCAACATTAACTATAATCAGATATTTACTTTTTTTCAAGACAATCTTCCCCTGGTGTTCGGATTATTATTAAATGGCCCAAAGTTAGCACTTTAGCATTCAATTAAATATAAATCAAATATATTTATATTTATAATTTTTCGAATAAAACCTTTAAAATCCTTTCTTTGTTAATAAAGTTTTAAAT
>DATCLA010000225.1:0-1883 GCA_036564195.1 Bacillota bacterium | reverse complement strand
AAGGATTCATATCCAGCAAAACATTTTGGGTGGCCAATACCGGAACCCCGGCCGCTCGCTCCAAGACCACCATCTCCGGATTGGTACCGGCCGCAATTGCTTGCATCGTCTTGGCCAGACAGGTTGGATAGCCACCTTGATAAATTTCTTCAACTGTAATCCCAAGTTTATTAGTAGCATTAAACTTCTTTACCGCTGCAGCAATTTGGTCACCATTGGCTCCTGCGCCCCTGGTATGCCAAATTTGAATCTTAACAGGACCGGTAACTTTAGCAGTAGTTCCATTTTTGGCTGCCCGGACCCCAAATGGTGCAAACAATCCTACTAACAATACCAATAGCAACAGTGTAATCTTCCTGATCTTCATCTAAATCGCTCCTTCTGTCAATTGTTCGTGTTTCAGACCGAATCAATTTATACTAATACCGATTTAACTCCGATTATTCCACCACCTTCCCTGGTTTTTGCTTTATTATTCAATGCCTTATGTTATATAACATTCGGCATCTACTGTTTCCTGATGCCTTTTATTGAATATAGATCGGGTTAGAATAAGCACAAATATTCTCTTGATCAAACCACAATTCTACCCGGCAAAATTTAATGCCTTTGGTCGATACGTCTTTGACATAAGGACTATAGTCCATGGCATTATAGACTTGGTTAATTTTCAGACCGTTACTGGTATAAACCTTAATAATCGTCCCTGGCATGAGGTTGTCAATTCTAATGTTTACCGTCTGACCTTCTTGATAAGTGACCGTACCACCCATGAGGGTATCGCCGCATTGCAATGAGATAACCGGGCCATTCGCTGCTACCGTCACATAGTTACGTCCGGCAGCCAGCCCCTCAAGAATGGCCTTTTCGGTCTTTTCCGCCACCAACACACAATTATAGACCTTTCTCACTTTATAATTACGGTGCGCGTCGGTTCCTCCGGTAGCAACCAGCTTACGCCCTTGGCACAGTAGTTCCTGATAGTCCTGTAACGTTTTACGGTCATCCGCGCGCCAGTTTCCATTGGCAATTTCTAAAAAGTCAATATTATAATCGTAGCCAAAGCGGGAGTAGTACTTCACGTCATTAGGATGATTTAACTGTAGAAGAGCGCCCTCCTTGTGCAAATAGTCCAAGTATTCCGCCATTTCTGCCTCGGTATAGATTGCGGTTTTCCGTTCAAAATCACGTAGTCCGAAGACGTTTACATGCGCTACGGGGCTAATGGTGAGTTCATAACCGGAAAGCACCACCATTTCGGGTGTGCTCCAATCGGTTGCCAAATGCCGTAAGGTGTTATGCTCTGTTAAGGCAATGAAGTCATAACCGGCCAGCCTTGACTCCTGGATAACCTGTTGGACCGGAACCTCACTGTCGACGCTGAAATTACTGTGGCAATGGAGGTCGCCTTTAACTATAAAAAGCTTGGATTCTGCTGCTTGAACCGACCAACTTCTCCCGAACAATAACACTATCGCCAATAAGATTATGAACGCCGCACGCCCTTTTCCTTCTCTGGTCATTTCATTTGCCTCCGTTACTTAACTCCGCGATAAGCGAATGATTGAATAATCCTTTTGCTGGCAAAAACGAACAAAATCAGAATCGGCAGTACCAACAGAACGTTACCGGCCATCAAGATATTCCAATTGATCCCGTACTCCATATCCTTAAGCCGGTCAATCGCGATGGTTAAGGGCCGGACTTTCTCACTATCAGTCATAACCAAAGGCCAAAAGTAGGAATTCCAATGGCCGACAAAACTAAATAAAGCAATCGTAACCATGGTCGACTTGCACATGGGCAACATTATCTTTGCCATAATCTTAAGTTCGCTGGCGTTGTCAAGCCGCGCCGATTCGATAATTTCCTCCGGTATCTGC
>DATCLA010000224.1:0-2627 GCA_036564195.1 Bacillota bacterium | reverse complement strand
TTATGCAACAGTTCCTGTAACTCAAGGTCCGCAGCACAAAGTTCAATGCCGATACAACCCTGCCCCGGGGCTGGGATGATTTCCTGCAAGTCAAAAGTTTGACTGATATGTTTTTCCAATCCAATCCGGCGTACCCCGGCTAAAGCCAGAATGGTTGCCGCATATTGCCCCTCCCGGACTTTCTGAATCCGGGTCTCCACATTACCGCGAATCGGTGCAAATTCCAAGTCCGGACGCAACCGTTTCAATTGTAACAGCCGCCGGATACTGCTCGTACCGACCACTGCCCTCGGCACCAGGTTTGCCAGGGCCTGGCCGTCCCGGCCGATCAAAACCTCTCGGGGGTCTTCCCGTTCCAAATAGGCTCCCAGCATCAGCCCTTCAGGAAGTTCCCCCGGCAAATCCTTGACACTATGGACCGCCAGATCAATCTCCCGCTTTAGCAAGGCCTGCTCAATCTCGCTGCAAAAGACCCCTTTGCCCTGGTTTTGCAGGAGATTCAGTTCCGGATGGCGGTCTCCCAAAGTTTTATAGTTAACCACTTCCAGCTGTAATTCCGGAAAGGCTGCCAGTAAAATTTCCTTAACTTTTGTGGTCTGCCAGAGGGCGAGTTTGCTCCCCCGCGTACCGATTCTTAGTTTCCGCTGCATTGGACCTCCTTTAGACCAACCGGCCCCCCCGCTCCAAGAGTCGCCGCAATCCGTTGCCGGGCTTGACGGCAGAGCTCTTGGGCCGACTTGATTGCCTTCGTTTTCTCCTGCCGGTTTGCTGCTTCCAGCCGTGCAAAATATTCCAAATCCCACAAGACCCAGTGCTTCAAATTTCCGATCTCCGGGTCCACATTAGGGGGAAAAGCCAAATCAATCACCACCTTTGGCGGCAACCCCTGGCACTGTTTCGGTTTAATGATATAATGCGGCGCCGCAGTAGCGGCGATAATCGTATCATGTTGGGCCATTAACTCTTTCAGATGTTCATAACCGAAGACCGTGGTAACCCCTTCAACCAGTTTGCAGGGCTTTACCCTTTTTTTCGAACCTGCACCGCGAGTCAAAATGGTGGTTGCAATATTCTGATAGTGAAACGCCTGGGCCAGCTTCTGCCCAATCTCACCACTTCCCAGAATTAACGCAGTACGTTGGGGAAGTGTAACCCCTAGTTGCTTGAGTTCCCTGAGCACCAAAGTAGACAACGACGAACTATAACCCCCAATATTCGTCTTCAGCCGGATGCGGCGGGCCGCAGTGATTATTCTTTGAAACAAATCGCCTAAAACCAACCGGCTTTCCCTGAATTGAGATGCCATTTGCCGGGCCGTTTCGATCTGGCCCAAGATCTCCGTCTCCCCCACCAACATCGACTTCAATCCCACCGCCAACTCCAACAAATGCAATAAAGCCGTTTCGCCGCTATAATAATAAAATCCCTGCGGGTTAAGGTTTTCCTGATAGATCCCTTTTAAATATCCAAACGTATCCTCCGTCCTGCCGGCCCCCCAAAAATAGAACTCGGTCCGGTTACAGGTTGAAAGGATCACCGTCTCCTCCGGCACTAATTTTTCCCTGTAAATTGCCTCAATCCGTTGCCGGGTAAGATGATAACGCGCCCGCAACTGGTGAGTGGCACTATTATAATCGATTCCTATCAAACTAAGCTTTGGATTTACGTTCATGCTGCAACCACTCCTGAAAATCAGTTTCATGCCATGGCAACAAGGTATCGGCCCCCACCTGTAATAATTTTTTGAGAAGCTGACGCCGTTTTTGCGGATCGGTTTCGACTAATTTAATCTTCTCCCGGTAATCCCGTAATTTACCAAGGTAAGGCCCATAAGATTTTCCGTAATTGGCTGCGACCTCCCGCTTAATCTGCCGGGCGGCCGCCGGATAATAACCTTGGGTGGAGACGGCCACGGTTAAAGGGTCGGAACGGTAAATTGCCGGAAAGATAAAACCGGATAATGCCAAGTCATCAATGCAATTGCAGGGAATACTCAAGATTTTGGCCCAACCGGCAATTTTCCCGTTAATCTCCCAGTGGTTGGTAGCTGCGATCACTAACTTTTTACCGAATAGGTCCGTGGGGGAAAACCGCTTGGTTCGCAAATTAATCCGCCCCTGGCCAGCCAGTTTGGCAATTCCCTTAACCCTTTCTTCCGCTACCACTGTAACGGTAGCGCCAAACCGCAGCAGTATCAAGACTTTACGTAGGGCAATCTTCCCGCCGCCCACTACCAGACACGGCAACCCGGTTGTTTTGACCATAATCGGTAAAAAGTCCGGCATCATTTTCACCTGCCAAGTTATATGTAATACTCTACTAAAATTGCTTCCCGGTATAATTGCTGTTTGACTTCTGCCACAATTGCTGCCAGGTCCACAGCACCGGTGGTTGAGTCGGGATGGGCATTTAGCTCTTCCAAATCCAGCACCAGAATTTCATTGGGGCTGTTTAAAATTTTCAACGTCTCAACTTCGAAGGGAGCCAGTCCCGGGATGTTCGTAATGAAGGGCCAGGTTTTCCCCCTCCCGCGCCGCAATGGGGGTAAAGGCCAGTGGCTCAACTTTAATCTGGCGCCGAAAAGAGCCATATTCCGCGCGGATTGCTTCAAAACGCTGTTGGCTGTA
>DATCLA010000223.1:0-22643 GCA_036564195.1 Bacillota bacterium | reverse complement strand
CTCATACGTTGGCAACTTAAATTCAATAGGGAGAATCATACCTAGCTTGAGATTGAGTTTAACCTCAAAGGTTCCGTATAAACCGCTTGCGGAAAGATTTTTAACCTGGCCTTTAACTTCTTGTTTATTCACCCAGAAACTGAAGGGAAAATCCACTTCGCAACGGAAGAAATTTCGGCGCGAAAGCGTCTGGCTTAAGGGAGGACGCTTGATGACCAGCAATACCGGGTTACCAGGCCGGTATTCGATTAGTTTGGAGGAATAATAATAGACCTGAGCGGTACTTTTTTCTCTGACTTTTAGTAATAGGATAATACCTGGTTTAACCGGAGTTTGATTGGCGTTTGCTTCATTGGTTACCAGTAACTGAATGGTCTGGTCAGAAATACTTTGGATTGAGGTTAAGATGACCAGCTTCGAACGTGGGTTTTCATAGTATTCCACTTGAACGGTGTTTCCAGGATAAAAGAGTTCATCAAGAAAGTTACCGGGCATAAACAATTCTCCCCCTATTGCGTCCGCTTTCAGTGATTGTCGATCGTTTTAGCCATTATTTTATTATAATATTTTGATAAAAAAAGCGCAAGTATTAGTTGATTTATCACTAATTTACTAAGGTTATTAAAAAAATTTTCGGTCGCATGTTTTTTGGCGGTAAAGGTATACTAGATTTACGTTGAGGGAGGTGCTTTTATGGATATTCAACCGCCAAAAGGAGAAGTTGATCCGCAAAATCCATTACCGGAAACAGTTGAACCACCGTTCCGGCAAAGTCCACGCAAGCAGCGACTTGTTTTACAAAATTTAAAATCGCTAGGTCAAACTCAGCCGGTCCCCGTACCCGAGAATTATCTGCATACTCTAATCATTGTTGGTCAAATTGAAGGTCATGTGATTTTACCCCAAAAAAATAAGACTACCAAATATGAACATATCATTCCGCAACTGGTTGCCATCGAACAAAATAAGAACATTAAAGGTCTTTTGGTGATCTTAAATACGGTAGGCGGTGATGTTGAAGCCGGTTTAGCCATTGCTGAAATGTTGGAAAGTATGTCCAAGCCGACAGTTTCTTTAGTTTTAGGTGGCGGGCATTCGATCGGGGTGCCGATTGCGGTTGCGGCCGACTATAGTTTTATTGTAGAAACCGCTACCATGACCGTTCACCCCTTACGCCTGACCGGATTGGTAATCGGCGTACCCCAAACTTACGACTATCTTGATAAGATGCAGGACCGAATTATCAAATTTGTCACTAATCATTCTAAAGTTGGTGAAGAACAATTTCGGGAGTTAATGTTCCGAACCGGTAACCTAGTACGGGACATCGGAACCGTACTGGTGGGGAAAGATGCGGTAGAATGTGGTCTCATCGATGAAGTCGGCGGAATTCAACAAGCCCTTGAAAAATTGGATCAACTGGTGGAATTGAAGTTCGGAGCTAAGGGAAAGGAGATCCAGTAGTGTTGTTATATACGGTGGTTCCGGAAGAGTTTATTTTTGCCCAAGACCAGACAGATAATTCGCCCTTCCAACCAGAGGTTGAGATTAAAATGGGAGGAGTAAGCCTGCTTGGCCAACCTTTAGGCAACGGGAGGGTGGTTATTAAACGGATTATCAGCTCCAATTCCCAGGATTACCTCAATCCCAACTGGCAGCCCGGGATGGTTTTGTAGCTGATTGAGCCAGTTTCATAATTTTAAAATTCTGCTTTTAACACAATTATTGGTAGACTAATCCGGGCTAGACACCATATATTGTGTTAAATTTATTCATTGCAGATCTCCAAAGCTTTCCTGAGGGAATAAAGATCAACCCTTAATTCGGTTTTCATTGGATAAGTAAGGGAACAGCTATATTTACCTAAAAAAAATGACATCGCTTTATATTGGGCAAAATTTTTATAGGTACAAAGCAGATAATTAGGGTGGAGGTCGATTTTAGCTATTTCATAGATTTGAAACGGAGTCATTAAACCGGTTTTTAACACCTTAGATAGGGCTTCTTTGGCTGTCCATAAAAGGGTGAGCATTTTTTCATACGGTACCGGGAAGGTTTTGATCAGATTGATCTCAGCTTCGGTAACTTCCCTTTCAATGACCTGATTTTGTTTTATAGCAATCTTTTCCAGGTCGATACCCATAGGATGCGCTTCCGGAAAGGCAATGGCTGCTCCGAAATCTTCACAATGACTGATGCTTACTTGAATATTGGGTTGTCCTTCACAGGTAGCAATCGGTTGGGTAAAAATTCCCCGTTGAATGGCAATCTTGGCTAAATTATTATTTCCGGTTAAGGCGGCAATTGCTTTTTTTGCAGCTAAACGTCCAGTTAGGTAGCTTTTAATCCGTTTTTCGAATTTGAGTGTCTCATAATACTGTTGCTCCTTAGGGTCTAAATTGGCTACTATTTCTTCATACTGATTGAACTTTGTCAGCCAGCAAAGGCAAAGACCGGCCTGGAAAGATTCATTAGGCCGAATTAATTCTAATTTCTCAATATAAATGGGGGGATTAACCATTTCGCTGTCTCCTCTAGAGGACGTTCCAATCCATCCCGAACTTGGGTTAGATTTATTAAGATTTAATATTACTCTGTTATAATATATTTTTCCTCCCGTGAGATTCAAATAAAGCAAGAAGGGCAAAACTGAAAAGTGCAATACTCTTCTTACTTACTCAGATGCACTAAGTTCTTTAGCAGGCAGTTTAGCTTGGGATGATAATTATAATTTAGGTTCAATAAATGACCCTCGGGATTAACAGGGAACCGGTTTAAAGCATATTTGTACTTAATGGTTTGTCAGGTTTTGGCAGACCATTTTTATATGTGGGTACGGAAGCACAGGTGAATTAATGTCTACTTTCATACGCTTGGCGTAACTAATTAGTTCCTTAAATTCTAGGAAGGAAAAAGCCCCCGGATCAGAGAATATTTTAAAAACAATTTGTTTGTGTCAGAGGAGGCTCACCGCTTTGTCACAGCTTATTGAAGGTATTATCGGTCTGTTTGGAGCTTTAGGCCTTTTTTTATATGCAATTTTCCGGTTTGGTGATGGAGTCCAGAAGATGACCGGAGAACGGTTGCGGATTATCATTGAAAAACAGGCCCAACGCCCGCTGTCAACCCTCTGTAACGGAATTGGAATTGGCACAGCCTTACAAAGCAACGTTTTAACGTTTGGAATGGTCTCCAGCCTGGTCAATGCCGGACTATTAAGTTTATTACCGGCTTTATGGATTATGATGGGGGTAAACCTGGGAATGACTGTGACCGCGCAACTGATGGCGTTTAATGCCAAATCGTTGCGGTATATTTTTTTATTTGGCGGCTATCTACTTTATTTTTATGGGAAACGGCTTAATTGGCATTACCTAGGCCAAGTTCTGTTTAATCTGGCATTGTTGTATTTAAGTTTTAACCTCTTTCATCAGTCATTTCAAACTTTAGCTGTCAATCCCGGCGCAGTCGGATTTCTCCGCCAAATCATCTTAACCCCTTGGTTGGGTTTTTTGTTGGGAATGTGCATTGCGGCTGCTTTTCGTAGTAGTAATACCGCAGTAATAATTACCCAAAGTATGGTGGGAACCGAATTGGCCTTGGCCGCGCAGGATTTTTTATCCGGCGTTTATGCCATTGTAATCGGTGCTAATGTGGGGGCGACGATCATTAATATGTTACTGGGGTTGGACCGGTTGCCTACGGTCCGTAAGGCTAACCGCTTCCATCTGGTATTTAACTTTTCAACCGCCTTGATTTGGTTAAGCCTGTTACCTTGTGCTTATTTACTGGTTTTAACTGTTTGTTCGCATTTAAACGGGTATTACCACACATTTATGCTGAAGGTTTTTAAATGGGGAGTACCGGCTTTAAAATTGTCGAACCAGTGGTTTTATATTTGGCAGATTGCCATGGCCCACTTACTGTTTAACCTTTCTGTGATTCTGTTCTGGTTTCCCTTTACTTGTCTGGCAACTAAATTGGGTTGTAGTATTTTTACTAAAAGAGATAAGAATACCGGAAACAGTAGTACCTTTTTGGACCGGCGCGCTCTCCAGAGTCCGGCCCTGGCTTTGATTCTGGCAAGTTACGAAATTAACCATATGGCTGCGATCGTTCAAGGGATGTTGAAGTCAGCCCGTTTGGCGTTTTTAAAGGGGCAACGCCATCTCTTGGACGGTATCTACCGGGATGAAGCGCTGGTAGATGATTTACAGGAACAGATTACTTTTTATCTATCGGCCTTATTATCCCAAAATTCGTTAACTGAAAACCAGTCACACCGTCTGGCCGGAATGCTCCACATTGTGACCGATATCGAACGAGTGGGCGACCATGCCAACAACATTGCGCACTTGGCAGAGAAGAAGCATAAGGAACAGTTACTCTTTTCCGAATTGGCTTTCAATGAAATCGAGTTAATGTTCGGAAAGGTTTCCGAGGTTTTTAATAAAGCCTGTTTAGCTTTTTCCGAAGACAATCTGGAGTTGGCGAAACAGATTATTAACTGGGAAGACAGTATTGATAAACTGGAGGAAGAATTGCGTCAAAACCATATTCACCGTTTAAACCAAGGCAAATGTTGGCCAGGTTCAGGAGTGATCTATGTCGAGATACTCAGTAATTTACAGCGGATTTCCGCCCATTCGGCCAATATTGTCAGCACTATTGTAGAAGAAGGAGAATGAGATGGCTCGAACCAAAAAGAAAATTACCAAAAGAAAGCATAAAAAGGCCAACCCCCGTTTATTAGAACAAAAACTGGAGATTACCGGTATATTACTAATCGGACTGGCTTTATTGTCATATCTTGCGATTTTTTTTAACAGTTCCGGGCTTATCGGCGCAGTTTTACAAGAGGGATTGGAATATCTGTTCGGCCATCGCGGCGCCATCTTTCCCATTATATTTATGCTAGTTATCGGAATCTTATTTATGGTGCGCCGCCAGGACGGGATTATGAACCGCCGTTTCTATTCATTGACTTTATTATTCCTGTGGGCCTTAGTCATGCTCCACCTTTATGGTGGGGTTACCCTAACTCCGGATAACTGGAAGGGCGCATTGGAGGGTTCCGGAGTAGTGGGGCATTTATTAACGGTGACGTTGGTACGGTGTTTCGGGAAGATCGGAACCTTAGTCTTTTTAGGTGTTTGGTTGATTGTGGCCTTTATTTTAGCGGTCGATCGACCCCTAATTGAAATGCTACGTAGTTTGACCAGGCCGTCTCGGAGTGGTGCTGCTGCAAACAAACAGGGAAAGAAGGCCATGACGGCTAGGTCGGCTCCTGCCAACACCGGCTACGACTATTACCAAAACGTACCCCTGGCCGCAGCCGCCGCCGAGCCGACCCCAGGGGAAAAGCCGGAGAGGGAACGGGAGAGTCGGCCGAGCAAGGTGGTCGGAACTTTACGTCAAGTGTTGAAGGGTAAGAATTCCTCCCTGGAAGAACATAACAGTAAACCTACGGACTCTACTGTTAAAAAAGAGGAAGCTGTGTTTAAGCCAGCGACAAAATCAGGCCCCTATAAATTACCGGACTTAAATTTGATTGCAGTAGCGAAACCGAAGAAGACTAGCCGTTTAATCGACCAGTCGAAACAGTTAGAAGAGACTTTGGCTTACTTCGGCGTTCAAGTTAGAGTGCTGGAGGTGCACCATGGTCCGGTGATTACCCGTTATGACCTGCAGCCGGCCCCGGGAGTAAAAGTCAGTAAAATTGTTAATCTCGCCGATGACCTGGCGTTGGCATTGGCAGCCAAAGGCTTGCGGCTCGAAGCTCCAATCCCCGGTAAAGCCGCAATCGGAGTTGAAGTGCCCAACCGGGAAACTCAGGTGGTAACTTTGGGTGAAGTCTTGGAAGCTAAAGAGTTTTGGAATTCCGGTAAATTAACTATCGGTCTGGGAGTAGACATCGGCGGTGAAGTGGTGGTAGCTGATTTGACGAAGATGCCTCATCTCTTGATTGCTGGTTCCACCGGATCCGGAAAAAGCGTTTGTGTCAATACCATGATTATGAGCATTTTGTATAAGGCCTTTCCGAATGAGGTTAAATTTATCATGATCGACCCCAAGATGGTCGAATTGTCGATGTATAACGGGATCCCGCACTTAATGGCGCCGGTGGTCACCGAAGCTAAGAAAGCTGCCGGAGTTTTACACATGGTAGTTAACGAAATGGAACGGCGTTATAAGATTTTTGCCGAAGCCCGAGTCAGGGATTTGGAGAAATATAATGAGCAACTTAAGGAAGGGGAGCCGTTGCCCCATATTGTGGTAATTATCGATGAATTAGCCGACTTAATGATGGTCGCTCCGGTGGAAGTTGAGGATTCAATTTGCCGCTTGGCTCAAATGGCCCGGGCAACCGGGATTCATCTGGTTGTAGCTACCCAGCGACCCTCAGTGGATATAATTACCGGTTTAATTAAAGCCAATATTCCTTCGCGAATTGCTTTTGCTGTTTCATCTCAGGTTGATTCCAGAACTATTTTGGATGCACCGGGCGCCGAACGGTTATTAGGCCGCGGCGACATGCTTTATTCTCCGGTTGGCGCAATAAAACCACGCCGGGTCCAGGGAGCGCTGGTAGGCGAAAAAGAGATTGAAGCCGTGATTAAACACTGGAAGGAGCAGGGCGAACCCCAATATCAGGAAGAGTTTGTTAACGTTCCTGAAAAAGAAGAAGCCGTAACAGTAGAAGAAGACGAACTTTTCTGGGATGCCGTGCGGATTGTAGTTGAATACGGACAGGCTTCGGCATCAGTTTTGCAACGGCGTTTACGGGTCGGTTACACCAGGGCAGCCCGTTTGGTTGATATGATGGAGTCCAAGGGGATCGTTGGACCGTACGAAGGTAGTAAACCTCGGGAAGTTTATATTACCGCTCGGCAATTGGAAGAAATTAAGAGTCGAAGTCAAGGGAAGTAAACTTTTTTAAGGAGGAACTTAATCTTTTAACTCGAATATAGATTATAAATCTTAATTTTTGATGAATTTTACATGTGTCAACCGCCCAAATAAAAAAGTGAGGTGGTTTGTTCATGAAGGAGATTGGCGAGAAATTACGAAAAGCCAGGGAAATGAAGAATATCTCTTTAAAAGAGATTCAGGAGATTACGAAAATCCGGTTGCGATATTTAGAAGCAATTGAAAGTGGGAATCTGGAAATTATTCCGGGTGAAGTATATCGCAAGGGTTTTTTAACGAATTATGCAAACGCTGTCGGTTTGGACAGTGAGGAAATAATCAGTGAATATAATAAGCTATTAAAGGCCCGGGAAACACCACCACCCGTTGTAGATCCGGTTCCCGAAAATGAACTAACCCAGGAAAGGCTGGATGAAACCGGGCCTCAGGAGGTTAATGAACCTCTGGCGCAAAGATTGCTGAAACTGGTCCACAAGTATCCGGTACCGCTAATTGCTGCTATCGGTACAATAGTGAGTGGAATCTGTATTCTGTTGGTGGTTAATGGTATTTTTAAAACTCAGCCCCTTACTACCAGGCAACAGCCACTATCCCAGCAAGAAGAGCCGGGCGTCTCTTCGCGGGCCAGAGAGGCTTCACTGCCGGTTACTTCCAGTAAAAAGGATCAGGCCGCAACTACCGTGCAGCAGATTTATCCGGCGCCGATTACAGTATATGCAGAATTTTCCGATAAAGTATGGGTCCAGGTTAAAGCGGACGGACAGTTTAAATACCTAGATGGCGGTGTCACGTTTGACGCTAAATCACCAAAGCAGCTCTGGACCGCCAATTCTGAGTTAGTGCTCAGGATTGGCAATCCGGCCGGCCTAAGGCTTACCTTAAACGGTAAAGATTTGGGTCCCTTGGGTGAAGCCTGGAACCCGAAAACCATTACCTTGACAGTCAACGGTATGGTTGAATCAGAATAAAATAATTTACCACTTGATGAATTGGACTGGAAAAGTGCAGCATCTTTATTAGTTTAATCAGATGAACTAGTATTTTAGTGGTTAGTTGCCATCCAGTTTTGGGGAAAGGGAGTTAGGATTCAATATTAGTTTCTCTTATCTAGAGATTTTGATCTTAAAGGACGTGATTACGTCCTTTAACAATCTCAGCTGTGTTTAGAAGAAGACACTGGCTTAATTTTTTGAATTTAAAATGAGGTTTGGTGGAACAATTGCTTGATCGTCAGGAATTGATCCGGGAGATTAAAGAGAAAAATGATATCGTCGCGGTGATTTCCGAATATACAACCTTAAAACGGGTGGGACGGAATTTGACCGGTTTATGTCCCCTTCATTCCGAAAAAACCCCTTCTTTCAATGTTAATCCCGCCAAACAGTTTTTTTACTGTTTTGGTTGCGGTAAAGGCGGCGATGTCATCAGCTTCATTATGAAAGTTGAAAATGTGGACTTCATTACGGCCGCGCAACGTTTAGCCCGGCGGGCCGGAATTGAATGGCCCGAAGCTCAGCCGCTCTCGAAGGAAGATCATCAAAAAGAACAGTTATACAAGATCAATAAGTTAGCCGCGGCATTTTTTCATCACTGTCTGATTAAAACCGAATCCGGTGCAACGGCCCGTCAATATCTGGACCGTCGGAAGATTTTACCGACAAGCTGGTCTGCTTTTAACTTGGGCTATGCCTCGGCGGGATGGCACCAACTCACCGAACTGTTGAAACAGAAAGCTATTCCTTTAGAAGCAGCCGAAAAAGTCGGGTTAGTCGGTTTCGGTGAAAACGGTTTTTACGACCGGTTTCGGGATCGTTTAATCTTTCCCATCCTTGATTTACGGGGCAGGTTTGCTGGGTTTGGCGGGAGAATTTTTGATCAGAGCCATCCGAAGTATTTGAACTCGCCTGAAAGTGTCATTTTTCATAAGAGTAGGCTTTTGTATGGATTTTATCAGGCCAAGGAGACAATTCGTCATAAACGACAAGTGATTATTGTCGAAGGTTATCTCGATGTGATCCAGGCGCATCAGGCTGGCTTTACTCAAACCATTGCTTCGTTAGGCACTGCACTGACCCGGGAACAGGTAAAGTTGATTAAACGTTATGCTTCTGAAGCGGTTCTAGCCTATGACGCTGACAGCGCCGGTCAGAACGCTACTCATAAAGGCCTTGAATTGTTGCAGGAAGCTGGTTTGGAGATTAAGATTCTGAGCTTGCCGACAGGGCACGATCCGGATTCATTGATCCGGGAAGCCGGGGCGGAAGCCTTTGAAGCTTTACTGCAAAAACGGATGAATGTAATTGATTATCAGCTTAGCCAAGTGGTGGGGAAGTATGACGTAAATTCTCCGGAAGGCAAAGCCCAGGCGGTTCAGGAGCTTTTACCCCAATTGGCTAAGGTTGACAGTTCGATTGCCCGGGAAGCCTATATTCGTAAAGCCGCCCGGGAGATCGGGGTGTCAGAGACCGCTGTCTTTAACGAATTACGACGTTGGGTCCACACCAATGGTAAAAATTCACAGGTTTTGGATAGGATAAATAATAATAGTTATACTAATGAAATAACTGTAAATAGTCGGCCCAAAACCGGTCTGGTTAACGTCGAAAACCTGACTCCTTTACAAAAAGCGATTTTTAAAGCTGAAAAGGAACTTTTGCAATTAACTTTGCAGGAATATGATAAATTTGAGCGAATAAAAGAAAAATTGGAAGCGAAAGACTTTCGATTCGAGGTGTGGCGCAATCTTTTCGCCGCATTAGACCAAAAGAGATTATCCAGCGCGGGTCCGGAATTTGTTTTGGAAGAATTGGCCAGTTCAACCCGGGAGGTTGCTGCTACATTACTTGCAGAACAGGAGATTAAAAATTGTCCCGGCGATCTGGATGGCATTTTAAATCGTTTACAAATGTTATACCTGCAAGAGCGGATTCAAAGCTTGACCAATGAGATCTCTACCGGGCGGGACGCCAGGGGGCAGGTTTTAGAGGAAGCGGCATTAAAAGCTAAGGTTCGGGAGTTTACCGAATTAAAAAACCGACTGCAAAAAGAATTTCCGCATTTTACCGCAGAAATTTAATTTTTGTATCTAGCAAAGAATAAATTTGGGATGTACTAAGTAATGCTCCCTTTGGAAGGATGGTAATTAAACTTTGAGTAAAGAAAAAACCTTGCCAAGTATCGAAGGTATCAAAGAGCTAATCGCAAAAGGCAAGCGGAAAGGGATTATTTCATACCGGGAAATCATGGATAGTCTAGAGCAAGTTGACCTCACCGCTGAGCAAATTGATGAGGTTTATGATGCTTTAGCTAACAATGGAATTGAAGTTCTTCCGGATACCAGTGAAGAAGTCTCCGAGGAGGAAGTGGAGATCTTCCACCCGGATATGGATGAAGAAGTTGAAATCGACCTTACCATCCCCGAGGGAATTGCATTAGATGATCCGGTACGGATGTATTTAAAGGAGATCGGGAGAGTTCCCTTGCTTTCCGCTAATGAGGAGATCGAACTGGCAGAACGGGTTGAAGCAGGTGATGAAAACGCTAAACGCCGCCTGGCCGAAGCCAATCTCCGCCTGGTAGTCAGTATTGCCAAGCGCTATGTCGGACGCGGGATGCTTTTTTTGGATTTAATCCAGGAAGGTAACTTGGGTCTGATTAAAGCAGTGGAGAAGTTCGATTACCGTAAAGGCTTTAAATTCAGTACTTACGCTACGTGGTGGATTCGTCAGGCAATTACCCGGGCCATTGCCGATCAGGCTCGGACCATCCGTATTCCTGTGCATATGGTGGAGACGATTAATAAGTTAATCCGGGTTTCACGCCAACTGTTACAGACTTTGGGCCGTGAGCCTTCTGCCGAAGAGATTGCCGAGGAGATGGAACTGAGTCCGGAGCGAGTCCGGGAAATTATTAAAATCGCCCAAGAGCCGGTATCTTTGGAAACCCCCATTGGCGAAGAGGAAGACAGCCATTTGGGTGACTTTATTGAGGATCAGGATGCTCCGGCTCCGGCGGAGGCCGCTTCCTTCCGTTTGTTGAAGGAACAGTTGGAAGATGTACTTAATACCTTAACTCCCCGTGAAGAGAAGGTATTACGGCTCCGTTTTGGTTTGGATGACGGCCGGGCCCGGACTTTAGAAGAAGTGGGACAAATTTTTAATGTCACCAGGGAACGGATCCGACAGATTGAAGCTAAAGCTTTGCGTAAACTGCGTCATCCCAGTCGGAGCAAGAAATTGAAGGACTTTTTGGACTGAAGATTGTTTCTCTAAAATCGTAAGCAGTTTCTTCAATTGATGTGAAAGATGCTATTGATGTTTTAATTGAAAGATTGTATAATAAGTTTTGTCAGTTTTTGAGGGCCCATAGCTCAGGGGTAGAGCAGTCGGCTCATAACCGATCGGTCCTTGGTTCAAATCCAAGTGGGCCCACCAGACCAGATATTATATAAATTCACAAAGATTAAATTTTTTTACCCGCTGTTACCCAAATAAGTGGTGGCACGGGTTTTTATTAATTATGGCCTAATACCGAAAGCAGGAGTTAATCGGCGCGGTCGCGAATTTGTTTATGACAGTTAAATTGCGCAGGATGCGATTCGAGGTGAGTATAATTGCCCCGATTAAAACAGTTGGTAGAGGCAATTAACCGGCTGGCCCCTTTTGAATTGGCAGAGTCATGGGACCGGGTCGGCCTGCAAATCGGACGGTCAGCAGCAACGGTCCAGCGGATCCTGGTGGCTGTCGATTTGAACCATCCGGTACTTCAAGAAGGCCAAAACCATCAAGTAGACGGATTCATCGTCCATCATCCCTTCCTTTTTAAACCACTTACCGGAGTGAATCCCAGTGAGCTTCAGGGTCAGTTGTTGAGCAGCTTAATCAAGCACGACCAATTTGTGTTGGTCGCCCATACCAATATGGATAAAGCTGAACACGGCATCAATCAGTACCTGGCCGAAAGTTTAGGTTTAACCCGGATTCAGCCATTGGAGCCAGCCTTAGTGCCTACTTATAAAGTAGTAGTGTTTACTCCCCCTACTCATGCAGAACAACTGCGGGAAGCCATGGCTATGGCCGGAGCAGGTGAAATCGGAGAGTACCGGGAATGTTCTTTCAGTTGTAACGGCACCGGTACTTTTAAACCAGGCAGCCGGGCCCGACCTTATCTTGGCCAGCCGGGTCGCTTGGAAGCAGTTCCGGAAATGCGCTTAGAATTAAACGTGATCCAGTCCGGATTAAACAAAGTACTGCAAGCTGTTTACCGTTATCATCCTTATGAGGAACCGGTGGTTGATGTTTACCCCTTATCAAATCCTTCCCGTCATGGAATGGGTCGGATCGGTCATTTGGCAGAACCCCTACCGCTTGCTGAATTCCAGCAGCGGATTAAAGTTAAATTAGGCCTTGAAGCGGTGAAGGTATCGGGAGAACCGGCCAAACCCATTGCGGTCGTGGCCGTTTGCTCCGGCAGCGGCGGTAGTTTGATCCGCCAGGCGGCACAGCAGAATGCCGATCTTTACCTTACCGGCGAGTTGAATTACCATGACCATTGGGAAGCGCGGGAACGGGGACTGGCAGTGATTGAGGCCGGCCATGCGGCGACGGAAAATTGTTTTATTACGTTGGTCTCTCGGTATCTTGAGGAGATCTTTGCGGATGACTCGTTCCAGATTATCCGTTCCGGTTTTACCGGCGAACCGTACCGGATTGCCTGACGGAACTGCAACCCCAATTCTTTGGGTTTTAGCAATCATTTTGTCGGTTATAGACAGTCTTAAAAGAACGATTTGAATAGAGGAGAACAAATGGATGGCGATTTTACCGCTTTTATACCGGGTACAGGAGATTGAGAGCCGTCTGGCCCAGTTGGAGCAGACATTGCTGCAATTGCAGGAAGACCCCAGTTTAACCGCTTTGGAAGGCTTGAAAACGGAATTAGACCAAATTATTATTAAAGCCGAAAAGCAACTGGAACAACAAAAGCGCCGGCAACGCCAGTTGAGTTTGGAATTAAACTCCTGCGAGGAGCGGTTAAAGCAGGAAAATGAGAAACTTTACAGCGGTACCATTGTCCAGCCCCGCGAGTTAGAACTGGTGCAACAGAAAGTTGCTGAGTATCAAGGTCTCTGTTCCAAGCTCGAAGAGGATCTGTTGCAGTTAATGGAATGCGACGAAGTAAAGACAGCAGAGTTAACCGGTACTAAACAGCGCCGGGCAGCGGTTGCCGCCGAGTATGACCAAAGGCAGAATGAACTATATCAACAAAAGTTGGCGGTTAATTTCGAAAAAGAACAGCTCCAACTGGAGCTAGAAGAGCTGTTACCACAAATTCCCCTGGAATGGCTGGAGAAGTACCGTCGGATCGCCAAGGCACACCGGGGAATCGGTATTACCAGGATAAAACAGCAAAGTTGCGGCGCTTGCCATGTCAGCCTCGCTGAGTCTAGGTTGCAGCAGATTAAACGGGGTGAAGACAAACTTTACTGTTGCGAAAACTGTGGCCGGATCCTTTATTACAGTTGACGATGATGTTTTACCAATATTTTCTCCCGGTTGACACGGATCAGGAGATGGTGTTAAACTAAATTTGATGTTAAGCCCAACTGTCTCGGATAACCGCGGGCCTTTGCCTGAGGAAAGTCCGAGCTCCACAGGGCAGGATGCTGGATAACGTCCAGGAGGGGTGACCCTACGGAAAGTGCCACAGAAAAGGAGAGGCCGAATGGGTAGTGGAAAAGCAACCCATGGCAAAGCTGAAAAGGTGTGGTAAGAGCACACCAGCGGCCGGGGAATCGGTCGGCTTGGCAAACCCCATCCGGAGCAAGACCAAATAGGGGAGAGATAAAGTGGCCCGCTTTTCTCCCGGGTTGGTCGCTAGAGGTAACGAGCAATCGTTATCCGAGATAAATGGTTATCGCCTTTTTTAAAAGGTACAGAACTCGGCTTATAGAGACAGTTGGACAGCAGGAAATCCGTCGTTGGGTACGGATTTCCTGCTTTTATATTGATTTGGACTTTAAATTAGCTATTTACTTGACGCTTTTCAAGCAACTTGGTATAGTTAAATAAATTATGGCTCCGTTAAAGGTTTTACAGACAACCCGGACGATAATAATAATAGTTGTAAATAATCTGACTACATGAGTAGCCACCGGAATAGGACTGACGGTAATGATTACTAGTAATACCAACCGCCTTATTAAGTTGGCCAGTAGTTTACAGCTTAAAAAGGGGCGTTTGCAACATAAGCTATTTTTGGCCGAAGGCATTCATCTTGTAGCCGAAGCATTGAAGGCCGAAGCTGAAATTCGGTGTTTTTTTTGGTCGCAAAGGCTTTGCGCTACCGGGGAGGGCCGGGAGTTGCTGCAGCTTTTGACTACCCGGGCCGAAGGCTTTGAAGTAAGTGAAACGGTCTTGGGTAAAATTTGCGAAACTGAAACCCCCCAAGGAATTGTAGCCATGTTATCACTTCCACAAGAACCGGTTTTTGACTTAACCGGTACTAAGCTTGGTTTAATTATTGACGGGTTGCAGGATCCAGGTAATGTAGGGACTATCATCCGGACTGCCTGGGCAGGAGGATTGGATTGTCTGCTTTTTACTTCCGGTACGGTCGATCCCTTTCAGGGAAAAGTGGTCCGGGCCACCATGGGGGGGATCTTCTACCAAAAGATCTACCGTAACCTGACTCCCCGAATGATTGCTGCCGCCGCTCAAAAAGCCGGAGTTCAAATCATAGCCGGAACTCCAAATGCCGTTTGCAGCTGTTTTGCGGTGGATCTGACTTTACCTACATTATTACTAGTTGGTAATGAAGGAAAGGGGGTTACACCGGAGTGGGAAAACTATGCTATTAGGAGAGTGTCCATTCCGCAACCGGGTAAGGCGGAGTCCTTAAACGTTTCGGTTTCCGCTGGAATTCTTGTGTACGAGGCATTACGCCAGCGGTTAGCAGTAAATACCGCTAAAGGCGAAGCCAGCACCCTTTAAGATTGGCGCCCTGATTATCAGCTTGCTACTTGTAAAAGTTAAACAGCTTTGATATAATTAAATTGTTAATGCGGTGACCGTTTTCACTACCTATCAGTGAAAAGGGGGATGATGTTGAAGTGAGTTTGTCGGCAGATTTTTTTTGGAAAGTCTTTGAGACCACTGGTTCTATCACCGCCTATTTGATTTATAAAGAATTAGTCAAAACCGTATTTTAATACTTACTCTTATATTTTATGTTTTCGGTTGGGAGACATGAACAGGTTTACAATTAAATATTCGTTAAAAGTGATGATGGAGGAAAGTACCGCATTAGGGATGGTACAGGGAGAAAGGTCGTGATTGAAAAACCTTTCCCGGAACAGTGCAGGGAAGTTCCCTCCTGAACTTCAGGCTGAAAGTGATTGTTTGTTGGCGAGGGGTCTAATACATGACCTTTATGGCAGGCAAAATCAAAGTAGGCTGAGACGGCTTTCCCCCGTTAACGGGATAGAGTATCGGATGTTCTTTCCTGTACTTGAAAGAGTTCAATATTTTGGGTGGTACCGCGAAACATTGCCTTTCGTCCCAAGTGGGAGTGAAAGGCTTTTTTTATATAAAAATTGGTATTTTTTGGGGGTGTCCGAATGAAAACCAAATTGGAACAGTTGCGACGGGAGGCGGTGGAAGAAATTAAGGCTGCTCAGGATAGCGGAAAATTAAATGAGATCCGGATAAAGTTTTTGGGCAAAAAGGGGAGCCTGACCGCAATTTTGCGCGAGATGGGCAGTCTGTCTCAGGCGGACCGGCCGATCATCGGTGAAGTTGCCAACCAAGTTCGGCGGGCAATCGAAAGCGCCTTAAGTGAACGTGGTAAAATGCTGGCTGCCGCTGAGCAACAAGCTCAACTGGCTAAAGAAGAATTGGATATTTTCTTACCGGGGCGTAAACCCCGTTTCGGCCGGTCCCATCCGCTCCGCCGAATTCAGGAGGAGATTGAAGCCATCTTTTTAGGGTTGGGTTTTAGCATCGCTGAAGGGCCGGAAGTGGAGACCGATTATTATAATTTTGAAGCGTTAAATCTACCGAAAAACCATCCTGCCCGTGATATGCAGGACTCGCTCTATATTTCTGAGGAACTGTTATTGCGGACGCATACTTCGCCGGTGCAAATCCGAACCATGGAACGGATGTACCCCCAGGCGATCCGGATCATTGCGCCGGGGCGGGTGTACCGGCGTGATGCCCTGGATGCGACCCACTCACCGATGTTTCATCAGATTGAAGGGCTGGTGGTGGATGAAGGAATTACCTTTGGCGATCTGAAGGGGTGTTTAACTGTCTTCGTCCGGAAATTATTTGGCGAAGACCGGCAAGTCCGGTTTAGACCAAGTTACTTTCCGTTTACCGAGCCCAGTGCGGAGGTTGATGTCTCTTGCGGCTGTGGCGGTCAGGGCTGCCGGGTTTGTAAAGGCACCGGCTGGCTGGAGATTTTAGGATCAGGTTCGGTTAATCCGGTGGTCTTAAAAATGTCTAAGTATGACCCGGAAAAATATTCCGGATTTGCCTTTGGATTGGGTATTGAGCGGATCGCTATGTTAAAATATGGGATCAACGACATTCGGGTCTTTTTCGAAAACGACCAGCGGGCGTTGGACCAATTTTAAGCGGGGGGATTGAAATGCGGGTTTCATTTGAATGGCTTAAAGAATACGTACAGATCGATTTAAATGCGGCAGAATTAGCGGAACGCCTGACTATGGCGGGTATTGCGGTAGAGTCCATTGAAGATCAGGCAGCCCGGTATCGGGAGATTGTCGTCGGTAAAGTATGCGGCATTGAAAAACACCCGGAAGCGGACAACTTGCTAATTACCTGGATTAATATCGGCGCAGGCAGTAGCAAACAGATTGTTACCGCAGCTAAAAATTTGAAAATAGGAGACTTGGTCCCGTTGGCATTACCCGGCGCGATACTTCCCGGCGGTAAGACCATTGCTCCGGTTGAGTTTAAAGGGGTTAAGTCTGAAGGGATGCTTTGTTCCGGCGCAGAATTGGATGTGGAGCAAGAATCCACCGGGATTTTGGTATTTGACCGCGAATGGCCCCTGGGGACTCCGGTTGCCCAGGTCTTGGATGCTACCGATCAGGTACTGATATTGGAGTTGACTGCCAATCGTTCTGACTGTCTCGGGATGATCGGTGTCGCACGGGAAGTAGCAGCAGTCTTGGATATCCCTTGCCACCTTAAACCGGCGGTCTTAAAGGAAGAAGGTCCGGCTGTTTCCGACTTAGTCCAGGTACAGGTTGATGCTCCGGATCTCTGTCCACGTTACGCGATCCGGGTTGCTCAAGAGCTCAAAATCGCACCGTCGCCTCTCTGGATGCAGCGGCGCCTCAAAGCTGCCGGAGTCCGGCCGATTAACAATATTGTCGATATTACTAACTACGTGATGTTGGAATATAATCAGCCCCTCCATGCCTTTGATTTGGATCGGATTTCTGA
This sequence comes from Bacillota bacterium, assembly GCA_036564195.1. GTDB lineage: Bacteria > Bacillota > UBA4882 > UBA8346 > UBA8346 > DATCLA01. The sequence goes on along the minus strand of DATCLA010000223.1, from coordinate 5,238 downwards.
AAAAACGGTCATTGTCCGTCGGGCGAAAGCAGGCGAAAAGCTGGTAACTCTGGATCAGGTCGAGCGGTGTTTGAACCGAGACGACCTGCTAATCGCCGACTCCTCGGCCGGGCTCTGCGTAGCCGGGGTAATGGGTGGCTGCAGTAGCGAAGTAACCGACCAGACGGTTAATCTGTTGTTGGAAGCGGCTTATTTTAACCCGGTCAGCATCAGGAAGACCGCTAAAGCCTTGGATTTGCACACTGAGGCGGCCCTCCGCTTTGAACGGGGCATTGACCCCAATGGCACCATCGCCGCGCTGAACCGGGCGGCGGAACTCATTGAGTCCCTTAGAGCAGGTAAAGTAGCCCGCGGTTATCTTGACCAATACCCGAAGCCGGTTCAACCGGTACAGATTAACACTACTTACTCCCGGATCAACCGCTGGCTCGGTACGGACCTTTCCGGCCAGGCGATCCGTAATTATCTGGAACGGGTGAATTTTAAGGTAACCGCAAGCGGGACGGAAGGAATTACCGTAACGGTTCCAACCTACCGGAGGGATGTGACCCATATGGCGGATCTGGCTGAAGAAGTTGCCCGGCTGTACGGGTACCATCGCATCCCCGCCACATTGCCTGCCAGTAAGGTGGCAGGCCTGCGGACACCGTTTCAAAAGTTCCAACTGGAACTGGGTCATTTACTCCAAGGAATTGGGTTGACCGAGATTGTTACCTATAGCCTGTGTGCCAAAGATACCGCTGCTAAGTTAGGGATTGCTCCTGATGCGCCGCTGAGCAGGACCGTTGATTTGCTGGTACCGCTTAGTGAAACTCAGGCCGTTATGCGGACGACCCTGGTTGACGGCATGTTAGAGGTGCTGGCATTTAATGCCAAGCGCCGCCAGAATGATCTGGCCCTTTATGAAATAGCCCGGGTTTATTGGCCTAAGGAAGGAGCGTTGCTTCCCGAGGAACCGCTCCATCTATCCATCGGCTTAATGGGCCGGCGAGCCGAGATTGGTTGGAACCAAACTACGGCCGAATTTGATTTTTATGATCTCAAGGGAATCGTAGAGTTGCTAAGCAGGCAGTTTAAGTTTCCGGCGCCAGCCTGGCGCCGTTCGGCCCAACCATTTTTACATCCCGGTCAGTCGGCCGATATCCAAATTAACGGTCAGACGGTTGGGTTTATGGGCCGGTTACACCCTACGGTTGCCGCAGCCTATGAATTAACCAAAGCGGTCTTCCTGATCGAACTGGACTTAACCCTGCTAGAATCAATGCGTTGTCCGGAAATTAGTTTTGAAGCTCCGCCACGATTTCCTGCGATTCAGCGGGATTTAGCCCTGGTTTTACCGGTTGACATTACTCCGGAAACGGTGATTGCGGAGATCAACTCAATGAGCGGCGGCTTGGTTGAGTCAGTGGAACTCTTCGATGTCTATCAAGGCAGCCAGCTGCCTGCCGGCCAGCGTAGTCTGGCTTTTAGCCTTACTTACCGTTCGAAGGAACGGACTTTAAGCGATACTGAGGTCAACCAGATCCAGGCGGAACTGTTGGAAAAGTTAAATGCTAAGTACGGCGCAGTGATTCGAAGTTAAACTACGATTTGAGGCGGTCGTCGCCGACTTCGTTTGAGTTCTATTCACCCCCGGCAGTTCATAGATTGTACCAAAACTACCGGGGGTGTTTTCATGGATTACTACCAAATGACTAAAAACCAGACCTGGACGCAAACCGGCATGGTTTTTTTAGGAATCACTTTGAGCTGGGTGCTGGTCTCGTTTAGCTTAAGTATGATGGAGCAAGCCGGGTGTGTTCTCTTTGAACTGCTGCCAATTGTCCAGTGTAAGGTGTTAGTGGTGGCCATTGTCTTTGCCGGCCGCTACTTTTTATTTCCCCAATACCGGTTGGAGGGAAAGTCCCGTTGGATTTGTGGCCTCTTATTTTTAATTTTAGGCGGGGCTGCTATGATTAGAGTTGAGAAAATGTTTCAGTGGCTTTATTGCGGGTTGGTGGTAACCGACACCTTCTTATGGGCATTGGTCTTCACTATGATGATTGAAACCGGCGGTGCTCTGTTTGCGTACTGGGCTAATGCTTTTGCCACAGCGGAGCCGGGAATGATCACCGGCTGCTGGCAGGGATTGTGGTCGGATGCGATCAAATTGGGAATTTGGTTGACTTTCTTGGCAGGCCTGGCCTTTTTTTATCTGGTCAGCTTCTATTGGCTGGACGTAATCTTTTACAGTCGTTTTTTAGTGATCCTCTTTTTAATAATTGAGTTTAGTTTGTTAGGGATCGGTTATTGGCGCTCGCAGCAGAAATTCTCTAGTAAGCTGGCACTGATTGACTGTGAATTGAACCTGTTGTTAAAATGGCGCAACTTAGAATCTGGAGAGTTGCAGGGGTTATTGCCCCGTTTGCATTATCTCTTACTTACCCGGGAGGTTTTGTCCAGGTTAAGCCGTCCGGTTCTTCCGCTTTCAGCCTTAATCATGGGTTTAAGCTGTGGCGGTTTTTTATATTATTTACCTGATTTAATTGGGATTGTCATCAAAGTGTAGCCTTGCTGAAGGAGATCGCCCATACTAGACGAATTTATTTGGGGATAGCTAAAAAGACGACAAGGATCGAAGTATCAGGAGTGTGATTATTATGCCTGGACCCAAAGAAGAGTTCGTCGGAAATAGCTGCGTTTTTAAGATTATGGGCGATGACTATATTATCCGGGGTAATGATAGTATCGAATATATGCAGGAAGTTGTCAGCTATATCGAAAGTACCATTAATAACGTCAGCCAGTCCAACCCGCGGCTCAATAAAACCCAGGTATTATTGTTCAGCGCTTTAAAAGTTGCTGATGAACTTCATAAATTACGACAGGATTATAAGCTTTTAGAAGAGTTGATTGAAGAAGCCAAATGAGGTTTAAACCTAAGAGAGGAAGGTGTGCCGGTGAACTGGCTGGATTGGATGATTGCCGGAGTATTTGGTTTTTTTATTTTTCAAGGGTATCGTAAAGGTTTAATCCAACAACTATTCGATGTGGTGGGCAGTGTTGTCGCCTTAATCCTGGCCTTCAAATTTTACCGGCAATTAGGGAGCGCTTTAGCGCAATGGAGCCACTTTTCAGAAGTTTTTACAAATGTGCTTGGCTTCATCTTGATTGTAGTTTTAGTAGGCGGCAGCGTCAGTTTAATCGGAAAACGCTGGCATGTCAGACGGCAAAATGAACCGGTAATTTTTTTGGATAATGTTGGCGGAGTAATTTTCGGCACTGTCAAGGCAGGGATGATTATCATGATTGTCTTGTTAGTGCTGATGGCAATTCCATGGAGGCTACTCCACGATCAGATCGGAGCCTCAGTTTTAGCTGGTGACTTACTACGGTTGACACCGCTTTTTTACCAAATTCAGGAACGGGTTTTACCGGATGAATTTCCCCGGCTGGTGATCTCGCCAGAGGGTTTAAGCTTCCGCAATCTGGATTATAACCAATTAAAGGGTGCTACCTGTATCCATTGTGGCGCTAAAGTGGAATCCAAAGGTTTGGTTAAACAGGGTTTGGTTGCTTACCCTCAATTGGTCTGTCCCCAATGCGGGCTAGTTAGTGACGGCTGTCTGACTTTTGAAGGGCATCATCTGCTTAAAGGAGAATGCCCTTATGAATACTTACTGAGAGAACCGGCCTTGGATTGCAAAGTTTGGCCCAATCCCCAAACTACCATCGCCAGGGGCAGTTGCCCGGTTTGCGGACGGACTAAATAGCTCCATTATACCACATTTGTATGATTCGACTGGAAACTGGCTCATACTACGGCTATGGAACAGCTGCGGGAGATTTTCAATTTCAGCCTGAACATGATCGGCATCTATCTGGCGGCGTTATTAGTGGTCCGGATCATGGGGAAGCGGGCTTTGGGTGAACTCAGCCTGTTTGATTTTGTAATTATGGTTGGGATTGGCGATGTCATCGTGATTGTGGGTTTGGAACAACAAGTGCCGCTGGGGAAAGGCTTGCTGATTTTGATCCTTTTGGGTATACTGGAATACACTTTTTCACTCCTGACTTTTAAATATCCGGCTTTTAGCCGGTTGATCGAAGGAACACCGACCCTGTTAATTAAGGATGGTGTAATTTATGAAAAGAATTTGGCTAAGGAACATATCTCCCGGGCGGACCTCCGTCAGGAGTTACGCAAAGAAGGGGTTTCCGATATTTCACAGGTATCCAGGGCCATATTGGAGGCTTGCGGTAAGTTTAGCGTAATTTTGAAAGAAGATAGTCAAGCCGAAGACTTAAATTTACAACTGTTGCAGGAGTTCAAAGCTCTGCGCCGGGAGGTGCAGGAGCTCAAAGCAAAGCTGCTTTCGGAAAGGGAGAATTAATTTGCCGCTGATCATGTTGTTTTTAGACGGTTTCGGTCTGGGAAGCCTTGACCCACAGATTAATCCGTTAGCCCGGGCTGAGATGCCCTTTGTCCGGGAGTTGCTGGAGGGGGAACCGTTGACCCGGGCTTCGGTTGGTGACGGGATCATTAGGCCGGGCCTGGTTTGTCTACCTACTGAAACCACTTTGAAAGTGGCCGGCCTGCCGCAAAGCGCTACCGGGCAGACAGTGATCTTCTCCGGGATTAATGTCGCTAAGTTCTGTGGTAGGCATATCAACGGTTTTCCTACTCCAACTCTGTGCCGGATCTTACAGGAACAGAACTTGTTTAAACGGTTGAATCAGGCCGGCCGTCCCGCGGTGTTCGCCAATGTTTTTACTAAGGAATATTTTGAAGCCATTCGGAGCAGTCGTTGGCAGCATTCGGTAACTACCACTGCGGCGCTGGGCGGTGGTTGCCGTTTATTGATGACCGAGGATTTGGCAAAGGGTACAGGGGTTTATCAGGATATTACCAATGAGCAATTACAAGCTAAAGGTTATGAGCTTCCCGTTATGCGGCCGGAGGTGGCGGCTGACAATTTAATCCGGTTAGCGGCGCAAAATGAGTTTACCCTATTCGAATATTTTCAGACCGATCGCTGCGGTCACAGCCAGGACTGGGATTTAGCTTTGGAATTGCTGGAACGGTTGGACTGTTTTATTAAAACGTTGGCTGATCGGTTGGCGGAATTTAACCTGGATTTGTTAATCGTTAGTGATCATGGCAATATTGAAGATTTGACGGTCAGGACCCATACTTTGAATCCTGTACCATCCCTTGCTTTGGGTCACCGGGCCGGTGAGTTTGCCGGGATCATGACA